>JBBAWA010000039.1:2806-12511 GCA_040397425.1 Methylacidiphilales bacterium | reverse complement strand
AGGTGTACTTAAGAACTTCCTCGATGGTGGTGTGTCCCTCAAGGAGATTCCGTATGCCGTCTTGCCGCAGGGTGGTCATGCCCAACTCAATTCCCTTCTGCCGTATGACCACCGATGGCGCCCGCTCGTTGATCAACAGCCGGATGGGCTCCCTCACATCCAAAAGCTCATAAATGCCAACTCGTCCCTTGTACCCCGTGCCGTTGCACACCTCACAGCCCTTGCCGAAATAAAACGGCTGGTCACCTATCTCCGAAGGCGTCATCCCTAATTGACTAAGCACATCCTCCTTGGGCCGAAACGGAGTCCGGCACTCTTTACAAACGCGCCGCAGCAGTCGCTGGGCTAAAACGCCCTCCATCGTGGCCGACATCAAAAACGGCTCTACTCCCATGTCCAATAACCGCGTCACAGCACCCGCGGCATCGTTCGTGTGCAAACTGGTCATGACCAAATGCCCCGTCAAACTCGCCTGAATCGCAATCTGTGCCGTCTCCAAATCCCGCGTTTCTCCCACCAAAATCTTGTCTGGGTCTTGTCGCAGAAACGCCCGCAAAGCCCGCGCAAAAGTCAGACCGATGGACTCATTCGCAGGCACCTGAATGATGCCCTCCAACTCGTACTCCACAGGATCCTCGACCGTCAAAATCTTGGTATCGATCTGATTTACCCGACCCAAGCAGGAATAAAGAGTCGTCGTCTTACCCGACCCCGTTGGCCCCGTGACGATGAAAATCCCATTCGGCTTCTCAATCGTTTCGCAAATATAGTCGTAAATGTGTTTTGGAATTCCCAGCTTTTCCAAATCCAAATTCACCACAGATCGATCCAGCACCCGCAAGACCACGCTTTCGCCGTATTGGGTGGGCAGGGTGGACACACGCAAATCGACCTGCCGACCCGCCAACAAAGTCTGAATTCGACCGTCCTGAGGAACTCTTCTCTCTGCAATATTGAGATTCGCCATCACCTTCACTCGTGAAGTTAACGGAATCGCCAATCGGCGGGGTGGGGGAGCCATCTCATACAAGGCCCCGTCCACCCGATATCGAATCTTGAACTCCTTCTCAAACGGCTCGAGATGGATATCACTCGCCTTCGCATGGATCGCGCGTGCGATAATCGTATTTACATACTTGATGATCGGAGCACTGCCCGCTTCGTTTAAATCTACCCCCTCGGATGCCAGAGAGCTCTCTGGCGCATTTTCCAGCTCCTTAAGCACATCATCTATATTTACCTCAGCCGATCCGTAATGTTTATCGAGAAGAGCCTGAACCTGTTCGGGAGGAGCCACCACCTGTGCGATTTCCCGCCCCGTCGCAAACCGCAGATCCTCCAACGCCTGAACGGCCAACGGATCGGCAAGAGCCACCGTCAATGTCGTCTCGTCTCCCGCCACAGGTAACGCTCCCAAGTTCCGTGCCGTGTGAGGAGGAATCCTCGCTAAAAGTTCAGGACTCAAATCCAAGCCAGTCAAATCCGCCAAGAGAGGAAGGCCCAGACTATCCGAGATCTTTTCCAAAATCTGAGGCATCTGGATGATCCCAAAATTCCCTAAAATCGTTTCCACAGGTTTTCCTGTTCGGTTCAGCTCATCTACAATCTCCTTGGCCTGCTCTTCGGATAAAACATTCTGCTCCTGCAAAAAAGGAAGTAGGTGTTGTGCGTCCATGATTAATCCTTATCCCCCATTGTGGCTGAGATCACTTCTTCCGGAGTTGTCATACCCGAAACCACTTTTCGGATTCCGTCCTCCCGCAACACTCGCATGCCCAAGTCCCGCGCCCTTTGCCGAATCTTTGACACAGGCACGCCTTCATTGATTAAGTGTCGAATCTCATCGTCCACAACGAAGATCTCAAAAATTCCCGCGCGTCCCCGATATCCTGTTCCCCGGCATCTGTCGCATCCGCGACCTTTCGAAAAGCGCGCCTCGGACAAATTGGCCGAAAGAAGATTTAATGCCCGCAACTCCGCCTCCGTCGGTGTGTAGGGTTGCTTGCAGTCAGGACAGATCTTGCGGATGAGGCGCTGAGCCAGCACCGCCCGAATCGAGGAGGAAACCAGAAACGGCTTCACCCCCATATCCACCAAACGTGTGATCGCACTCGGAGCATCGTTGGTGTGCAGGGTCGAAAAAACCAAGTGCCCCGTCAACGACGCATTGATTGCGATCGAGGCCGTCTCCACGTCACGAATCTCTCCTACCATGATAATGTTCGGCGCCTGTCGCAACATCGCCCGCAACGCCGCCGCGAAGGTCATTCCAATCTCCGTGTTCACCGCAACCTGATTCACTCCAGGCAACTGATACTCCACAGGATCCTCGACGGTGATCAGCTTGCGATCGGGCTTGTTGATCGTGTTCAAGCATGCGTACAGCGTCGTCGACTTGCCTGAACCCGTCGGACCCGTAACTAGGAAAATTCCGTCCGCGTAGTTGATGACCCGCTCGAGAATCGCCTGATCGTCTGCAAAAAATCCCAACTCAGGCAGACCCAGCATCAGATTCTTTTTGTCCAAGATACGCATGACGACCGATTCACCGTGAATCGTGGGAACGGTCGAAACTCGCAGATCCAACGTCGGGCCATCCACAGTGGCCAACGCAATACGTCCGTCCAACGGCAACCGCTTCTCCGCAATGCTGATGTTCGACATGATCTTGATTCGGCTGATGATGCTGGATTGAAGTCGCTTGGGCGGGTCTTTCATCTCCTGCATGTTTCCGTCGATTCGATATCGCAGACGCAATCTCTTCTCCAGCGGTTCAATGTGGATGTCGCTGGCTCGCAACCGATGCGCTTCCAAAATCAATCCGTACACCAACCGAATAATCGGTGCGTCTCCCTCCGCCGCTTCATCGTCTCCCCCTGAACTCCCCGTTTTGAGTTCGAGCTCGCTGCCATCCATGTTTGCCATCAGCGAGGCCAAGGACTCATCCGTTTTTCCAAAAAACCGCACAATCGCTTCATCCAGCTTGGACAGAGGAACCACCACGGGTTCCAGATCCGTCTTCAGCAGGTATCGCAATGCATCCAATGTCTCGAAATCCAACGGGTCGGAAATTGCGATCCTCAGGCCAGAAGGTAGGCGCATCAACGGCAAGGCGTGGTAGCGCCGACTTTCGGCCGGTGGAATGGTGGCGAGGACATCCTCGTCCACGTGTTCGATCACCGCTTGAAACTCCATTCCGCAATCCTTGGCTACGATTTCCAAAATTTGATCCGGGGTGAGCAATCCCCGCTTACTGATCCCATCCAACGTCGAGTGTCCCTGCATCGCCGCTTCTTCCTGGCAAGCGGTCATATCCTCCAGACTCACAACCCCGGAGGTCTGAAGTAGCTCCAGCACGTAGGCTTCGTTTGAGATCATGGCTTTGGGGAAAACATCGCCTAGGTAAGGGGGAAGGGCAACCGTCTACGCAGAAAGTTTTGCCTTTAAAATTTCGTCCACCTGCGTGGGGTTGGCTTTGCCTTGGCTCTTTTTCATTACAAAACCCTTCAGCGCGTTGATCGCGTTGCTTTTTCCCGACCGATAATCCTCCACGCTCCTTGGATTCGCCGCGATCGCCTCGTCACAAAAGGCCTCTAATGCCCCCACATCCGAAATCTGTGCCAACCCCAACTTCTCCACCAGCGCTTTGGGAGAAGAAGGATTCGCCATCAGCTCCGCAAACACCTTTTTTGCCTGAGCGCTGTTGATGCCCCCCTCCGCCACTAAAGTCGCCAACTCTCCGAAATATTCAGGTCGCACGGGGGTCGTCGTAGGATCTGGTTGTGTCGCCAGAAAATCGTTCAGGATCCAGTTGGCCACACCCGCCTTGTGTTTTGTCCCAGCTGCCGCCTTTTCGTAGTACGCGCATAGAGCACGGTCTGCTGCCAAAACACTCGCCTGATACGCCGTGACTCCGTTTTCCTTCATCAACCGATCCTGCAAAGCTGCGGGTAACTCGGGCAGGCCCGTCTCGGCCGCAGCGCGCAGACCCTGATCCGTCCGCACGGGAAGCAGATCCGGCTCGGGGAAGTATCGGTAGTCATGGGCTTTTTCCTTCGTACGCATCGTGAAGGTTGCGCCAGCCTCGTCATCCCACCGCCGCGTCTCGTGCTGGATCGCTTCTCCCTTTTCTACCGCCGCAATCTGCCGCGCGATCTCATAAACCAGCGCCCGTCGCACTCCGCTGATCGAATTCAAATTTTTCAACTCCACCTTCGTCCCAAACTCCTTCTGCCCGACCCGCCGGACCGACACGTTCACGTCACACCGCATCTGCCCCTTCTCCATGTCCGCGCTGCTCACATTTCCCGATAGCAGTACCTGTCGCAAGGACCCCAAAAAGGCGAACGCCTCTCCTGGAGTCCGCAGATCCGCTTCCGACACAATCTCCATCAGGGGAGTGCCCGCGCGGTTAAAATCAATTCCGCTTCGCTCCTCATAGTGAAAGGATTTGGCCACATCCTCCTCCAGATGAATTCGCGTGAGTCGAATCGATCTCTTGGCCTTGGCCTCGTCCGTATCCTGAAGATCTTTGGGAAACAGAAACGGATCCAACCCGACCGTGCCCCCCGCACAGAGGGGATCTTCAAACTGGCTGATCTGATAATTTTTCGGCATGTCGGGGTAAAAATAGTTCTTTCGATCAAACCGAGCCACGGGCGCAATCCGACATCCAAACATCAGACCAGTCAGAATCGTTTTACGGATCGCCTCCTCGTTCGGTACGGGAAGACTCCCGGGCATTCCCAAGCACACCGGGCAAACTTGGCTGTTAGCGGCACCTCCGTACTGATTGATACAGCCGCAAAACATCTTCGTCTGCGTGTGAAGCTGCACGTGCACCTCCAACCCGATCACCGCTTCCCAATTTGCAGAGGAGCTCATACTGGCGGCATCCGTTTCCAGAAATCGTGCGCCTGCTCATACGCATGCGCTGCTTGCAGCATTTTTTCTTCGCCGAATCGGGGACCGATCAGCTGCAGACCGATCGGCAGGTTCGATTTTGTGAAACCGCACGGCAGGGAGATCGCCCCGTTGCCTGCCAGGTTGGTGGAAATGGTGAAAACGTCTGCCAGATACATTTTGAGCGGATCCTGCGTCCGTTCACCCAGGGGGAAAGCGGGTTCTGGGCTGGTCGGGGTTAGCAGCAGATCACACTTCGTGAACGCCAATTCAAAATCCTGACGCAACAGACCCCGCACCTTCTGCGCCTTGCGATAGTACGCATCCGCATAGCCTTGGCTGAGGACGAAGGTGCCGAGAATGATTCGGCGCTTCACCTCCGGCCCAAATCCTTCCGAACGTGTTCGCTGATAAAGATCCAGAAGATCCTTCGGATCCACAGCCCGCCGGCCATAGCGGACTCCATCAAAGCGGGCGAGATTGGCCGAAGCCTCCGCTGTCGCGAGAATGTAGTAAACCGCAATCGCGGCAGGAGTGTGGGGGAGAGAGACCTCGACGAGCGTGGCCCCATTTTTTTCAAACCATTGGGAAGCACTTCGGATTGCGGCTTCGGTCTCCGCATTCATTCCGGGAAGAAAGTACTCTTTGGGTAAGCCCACTCGCAGGCCTTTGACCGATCCAGTTGGCTTCGCGAGGAAAGTTTCAGGTTTGCGAAGATCGGTGGTGTTGTCGCGCGGGTCGTGTCCTGCGAGTGCGGAGAGAAGAATCGCCGAATCCTCCACCGTGCGTGTGAGGGGCCCGATCTGATCGAGGGAGGACGCGAACGCAACTAGACCGTATCGGGAGATTCGTCCGTAGGTGGGTTTGAGTCCCACACAACCGCACAACGCCGCAGGTTGACGGATCGAGCCGCCGGTGTCGGAGCCGAGAGCGGCAATGGCCAAGCGACCTGCCACAGCCGCGGCGGAACCACCCGAGGAACCTCCAGGGATGCGTGTCGGATCCCACGGGTTTCGAGTCACGCCGAGCGCGGAATTTTCTGTGGAGGAACCCATCGCAAACTCGTCCATATTGGTCCGCCCCAAAAAGACCGCACCAGCATGGCGGAGTCGGGCCACGGCAGTGGCATCGTATGGAGCTCGGTAACCTTCCAAGATTTTTGAGGAGCAGGTGCAGGGATCGCCCAAAGCGTTGAGATTGTCTTTGAGGGCAATCGGGATTCCGCCCAGAGGGAGAGAGGAATCAGCTTTTTCGGCAGCGGCGAGGGCGGCCTTTTCGTCGATGTGGGTGAAGGCGTGGACGGTTTTTTCCCTCGCCCCAATTTCGGTTAAGAGATCTTTTACAATATCGCGGGAGTGAATCTCTTTTGAGGAGAGACGGCGTCGCAGTGAGGCGAGAGTTTCGTGGGCGAGGCTCATTCGACGATTTTGGGTACGAGGATCAGGTCGTTGCTTTGGGCGGGGGCGTTGGAGAGCGTGGCTTCGACCGAGAGGCTGGGAGTGGGGATGTCTTTGCGAAGGACGGGTTGGGCTGGGGGAACCACTTCAGGAACATCGCCTGTGGGGATTTGCCCCAAAGTTTCCATGTGGGCGAGGATCTGGCTCAGTTGAGCAGTGAACTTGGTGGTCTCGTCAGGAGTAAGGGATAAGCGGGCTAACACAGCCACATCGGTAACATTCAGCTTCGGAGCGGACATAAGCCCCAAAGAGTAGGAAGAAAGAAAGCGATTCGGAAGAAAGAAAGAGGGGTCCTGCCAAACTTCAATCACCGATACACTTCATGCGTTCCAATTTCAAAAGACGTTATTTTATCTCCATCCATGAGAAATAGGATCCGGAGATCTTTTTCGATCACCACAGAGTAGACTGATTCCCCGGCCCTCGCAGAAAGAATCCGAATTTTGTGAGTTCCAAGAGATGGATCAAAAGGGTCGAGCTAAAATTTTCCCCAAGCTTTGCGAACGGATGCCTTTTGCGATGGGGTAAGTGCGTAAAACTTTTTCCAGAATATCTCGGTGGCAAAGAAGACCCGTTTCAAGCAGGGGGCGTCTTCTGCAGGGCTTCCTCCATCAGGATCGTCCGCCCTTCACGCACCTGTTGCAGGCCTACGAAAAAGTCTTTTGGAATCTGATCCTCAATTTGACCTAAAAGCCACTCTGCGACTTCTCTTTTCTCACGGGCAGGCATCGTCGCCAGTGCCTTTTCCATCTCCGCTACGCTCATGAATAATAAGTAATCCCAACAACACCCTCGTCAATATCCGTCCCCGCTCACCCCACTAAACCTTAACCCCTTAATCCCTTAACCCCCAATGTACTACTCCCCAGCAATCACCCTCGTCCCAACGGGCCGGCCTTCTGCCGCGGCTCTCAAATTCCCCTCCCGAAACACATCGAACACCACGATTGGGATTTTGTTATCCATGCAGAGGGAAAATGCGGTCGAATCCATGATCTGCAATCGGCGACGTAACGCGTCCCCGTATGTGATTGTTTGGAATCGTTGGGCGCGAGGGTTAGTCCGAGGATCCGAATCGTAGATGCCATCCACCTTGGTGGCTTTGAGAAGGGCGTCGGCCCCGATTTCGCTGGCTCGGAGGGCGGCTGTTGTGTCGGTGGAGAAGAAGGGATGTCCCGTACCGGCGGCAAAGATCACGACTCTTCCTTTCTCCAGGTGACGCAGGGCACGACGACGAATGAACGGTTCGGCCACATTCTTCATCTCGATGGCGGTGAGGACTCGTGTCTCGACTCCCGCATGTTCGAGGGCGTCTTGGAGGGCGAGGGAGTTAATTACGGTGGCCAGCATTCCCATGTAGTCCGCCGTGTTGCGGTCCATCTGACCTTCGTCGGCCGCGGGGGCGCCACGCCAAATATTGCCGCCTCCGATCACGATACCGAGTTGGAGAGAAGGAGAGAGGATACCTTTGATCTGGTGGGCGAGGCGTCGGATGATGGGGTGAGAGAGGTGGTTGGAGGAGTCGCCCAATGTTTCGCCCGAAAGTTTGAGGAGGAGGCGACGTGTTTTGTGCGTGTGGGCGGGGGAGTAGGAGTCGGACTCCTGTCGGTGGGAAAGATTTTCAGTCGGGCTACGAGGAACGGGGGAGGGACGGGATGATTTTGCGGGGGACTTTTTTTGGGGACGACGAGAGGGCACGACTGAGTGTGGCGTGAAACACGCCCGAAGCGGAAGGAGAATTTTTCTTACTTTAGGCCGGACTCACGAGTAGTTGAAGTCTGTAAGTACAGCGAGGCGACGAAGGGACTCGTCGCCCTACCGCTGATAAATCCCTTAACCCCTTTATCCCAAAATCCTTCGCATCCTTTGCGTCCGTGGCGTGAGAAAAGCGCCCTTTCGTGATAAAAATAGAAATTTGTTTATGCCACAAGTCACGCAAATCTATCTTAAGCCACTTTTGGCTTATGTAAAATACTACATAACAATGTATTAAGCTTAATATAGATATTGTAAAACCAATTGTGACGATTGTGTGACAGGCAAAAATTTCCCCTTGATTTTGAACATAACGTGGTTTAGGATGTCTCTAGTGAAGGAGATAATGAATATGAAAAAACTCAATCTAGCTCTCGCAATTCTTCTTACCGCTGTGATGGCGGGGAACGCAGCAACTGAAGCCACAAGTCCAGTTGTGGGTTATCAGAAAATCGCCTTGCCAGTTGGCGGAAAAAATTTAGCTCCTACGTTTGTTAAGCCTGATGTTTATCGAGGCTCTGCCACTATTTCTGGGAATACAGTAACTACTACTTCAACTGGGGCTTTAAGTTCCCTAACGCTTGGTCCCACAACTTTCCCAGTTCCAGTCCTCAACTACCCGACCTACTATGCAGAAGTTGTATCTGCAGAATCTCCATTATACGGCTATAACTTTGACATCAGTTCAAGCAACACGGGTGAGTCCTTTAGTTCCGTTAATATTCCGAGCGGACTGGATGGCCAAACTGTTCAAATAGCCATACGCCCACATTTCACACTGTCCGACCTCGATACCCCAAGTCTGGGGGATGGCGATGTCGTTAACATGTACGACTCTGAGGGATTGGTGAATACGTATTATAAATTTGAATCTGGGTGGTTAGATGGCAACGGAACAGCAGGTTACGGCCATGTGCCAATATACCCCGGAACGGGGGTTGTCATTACCGCTCAAGCTGAAACCACTCTTACATTGGTTGGAACTGTCAAAACAACTCCCACGGCAGTTCCTTTATTTATTACCGCTTATGCTAATGTAGTTGCACCAATTAATCCAAGTACAAATATAAATTACGTAGATCAAAATTGGGCAAGCGCTGTTGGTGATGGCGCGGCCTTTAATGTTTTCACAACGGATGGTACATATGTAGAAAGTCAAACCTATTACTCTTTCGAGGGAGGTATTCTTGACGCAAACGGATCAGTAACTACATCAGCTGTTGTCGCAGGTGGCGAAGCAGTTGTTGTTGGCGCCCTCAGTAATGACACTGTTTGGATGATCCCAGGAGTTGTGATCGGACAATAATATTAATTAACAGAACAGAAAAGGATATAGCAAATATGAAAATAAACAAAAAACCAAAAGTTCAAATTAGCAAGTTGATTATGACTATATGCCTATTGGCACTCATTGGTTTCCGCGCAAATCAATCGAATGCAGCAACCATTGGCTTTCTTAATACTTTCGGCACCTTTAAATCAAGCTCGGGTGCAGCAGTAACTTCTGGTGGCGTATCCGTTGGATTCTTTACAACTAAGTTGCCTACTGCAGCAGAGCTGGCTGCAATCACAAGTGATCCCTTCAGTGCGC
>JBBAWA010000039.1:0-2796 GCA_040397425.1 Methylacidiphilales bacterium | reverse complement strand
CAGTGCGCTATCTGCCTATGGATACCAAGACGTGCGAACACTTCTTGATGTGAATAGCGCTGCGCCGGTGATGTCGGCTGGTGGAAGTTGGGATTTCTCTGGCACTGGTACTTTTGGCGGCACGTTAACTGTTCCAAGCGTTCCAAGTAATGCACCTGCAAACGCAATCAATGCGAATGATGTCCTCTCAGCCTTTCTGGCTGGAGCCAGTGCAACCACAACCCAACTTTGGGCATTCGGATTCAATGGTGGAACATATGCAAATGGTTTTGCTGGCTCAACAGAGTGGGCAGCTACAACAGCGAATGCCCTTGGCGTCTCTACTGTTACCACTACTTGGCTCTACCCCTCATCTGCTGCAAACATAAAATTAAGTGATTTAAATGCTGCGGGTGAGGTATTAATTGGAACTGACTCAGGCAACAACGTGCTGATGGCGAATGTCATCCCCGAGCCCTCCTCGGCCTCTCTCTTGGCCCTCGGTGTGGCTGGTTTGGTGGCCTTGCGCGTGCGTCGGAAAAGCTAAGTTAGTTCGGTAACCTTTCTTGTTGGCAAAGGGCGGATCCTTCGGGATCCGCCCTTTGTTTTTGTGTGGGTAAAACCACAAAATGGTGCAGTCGATCACCCTTAACCCCTAAATCCCTTTATCCCAAAATCTTTCGCACCTTTACCCCGACTCGCGTCGGGGCTTAGCGTCCTTGGCGTGAGATCCCTCCCCTAAAACAGAATTGATTTTTTGTAGAATAAGCTAACCATAGTCATATGGGGCTGGATCGAATCCACTTCAATGCCGGAGCGAAAGTGCGGATTGTTCCCGGCTCAGGTGCACCCATCCCCAAAAAAAATCTTCTCGCGATTACGATCAAGGAGATACGGGTCGATCCTCGCACATTCATCTCCCGCGATCTCGGCCCGAATCGGGAAGGTGTAGTCGAACTGACGTTGTCCGGTCAGTTGACCGTCATTCCCTTCAGCGGGGCGGGTCCCGTGAATGAGAAATATTTGCGGCGGGTTGCTTATCTTGGCCGAAACCCTGGGGGTCTTGGGATCTCCGTCGGTGTGATTGAGTCGGATGAGGAGTCGCGTCGTGCCCTCGATAAAGCGGCAGGGGTAACAGAAGCACTCTCTGGAGCAATTCCTGGTTCTGGAACGGTTTGGGGTTTGCTGCTCGGGCCAGTCGCACCCGCGTTCGGTTTGGTGGCAGCTATCCTGAAGTTTCTCCGAGGTGGGGTGGATGATGATGAGGAGGCCCGATTTTTTGGAGTGATCAAAAAGGGTCTTTCCCATGGAGATCGAATCGTTGTGGAGTTGAAGAGAAAAGGGAAAGAGGTGTTTGCGGTGGAGTTGGAGGCGGAGGATCTGGGCGAACCCACAAATCAGGCAGGAGGATATAGTGTAAGGATTTCTCAACCTGAAATCACTCTGGAGGATGTGGAGATTGGAGTTCGGAAAGGATCGGTTCGTGGAAAGAAGGCTGGGTGGATGAGTCGACCCGATGCAGGTCTTAGCCCGGTTCGTTCGGGCGAATATTTGAAGAGATTGAAATGGTTTGGGTGTGAGGCGGCTAGCGGGATTGGGAGATTCCGTTATGAAACGATAATTCCCTCTGCGGGAGAGGTGTTGACGTGGGACGAGGCGGAACTTTTTTTGGCGGCGGCTCCAAAGTTGAAATCGGATCGGCACACGTTGCCTCTTACTCTTTCTTTTTCAATCTACTCGGATCGTTTGGAGCTGGGAGGTTTGACGGGGGTTGCCTCGGCAGGGGTAGAGCTAGTCGAGGGGTTGTTGAAGGGAGGCGACGATAAGGAGGGGAAGAAGTTGATTGCGGATGTGGCTCCTTATTTGAGGAAGGCGGCGCCATCGGTCAGTGCTTTGCTTGCGGAGATATCGGAGGGGCGGTTCTCGCTATTCTCGATGGAGGGATTCCTTATTCTTCTTCCCGCGGGACGAAAAGGGGATGGGGAAGAGGAGGGACCTAGGATACTTCTCGAGTGGCAGGAGAAGGAAGAGGTTTGGAGGGGGAGGATAAAGAGTAAATTAGAGTGGAGAGGGGTAAAAGTAGGGCAATTTAGCTTTGGGATTGAAGTTCAGCCCATCGGTTAGAAGCCATAAATTATTGGCTATTAATGTAATGCGAACAATAAATAGGCTATAAATAGGGCATTTTAGAGAAGTAAAACTGATTTAAAAAGTTTACAATTAGGTATTTATGCAAAAAACGCAGGCTTTGGCGGCCTGCGTTTCTTGACGAACACCCTTGGAGACATTCGTAATGCAATCGGGATAGACAGATAAGTTATTAAAACGTTCAAAAAATATTTGTTGACCGAATGTATGGGGGGGGTATGTTTGACAAGTTCACAAGGCACTTTGGCCAACAATCACGGTGTCGAGTGAACATAAACAAACACAAACCAAAGGAGATACTAATTAATATGATCAAGAATATTACAGCGATTCTTGGCGTGCTTGCAGCCGTGACCAGCTTGTCCCTCGCGGACAGCGCTCCGGAAGCTTCCGCTCAAGACACAAAAAAGATGGTTCAAAATAACTTCGTTGAGACCGCCCAGAAGGGCATCAAGCTCAGCGGATACGTCGATGCAGGTTATGCATATAACTTCACCGGCTCGGGCAACCAATCGAACGTAGGCGCACGTTTCGGTAGCGATACCGCTCAACGTGGTGACTTCAACCTCTATGCGGTGAAAATCGCACTCGAAAAGGCATTGACCTCCGAGAACAAAGCTCAGGCCGGATTCCGGACTGACGTGATGATCGGTGAAGATGCTTCCTACT
>JBBAWA010000038.1:7730-12743 GCA_040397425.1 Methylacidiphilales bacterium | reverse complement strand
GAGTAATCGAGACGATCCCATTTCTCGTCCAAATGGTGACGCCAAGTAAATCCCTTTTTATATTTTAGCTCTTTAGGCATATAAATAGATATTTTATAAATAGCTGTTTATTAGTTTCTTATAGAATATAATAAATTGCCACATAATTGCCATATTTCAAGGCTATAATTAAACATTTCTTCCTCTCGTTTTCCGATGCTTCTTTAGTAGGATCTTAAAACGGGCCTGTGGCGAAACTGGCAGACGCGACAGACTTAGGATCTGTTGGGGTAACCCATGGAGGTTCAAGTCCTCTCAGGCCCACTTTATTCCCTCTTGTTCTCAACTCATTTTCCTATGACATCCTGACGTCTTGGGACTTACAAGATTCTGCCCGATTCTTTCCCCATGATCGTGGGTTTACCAAAATCAGTCCGATGGGGTGTATCTGCAGCACTTCTCCTTCTCACGTCCGCCCTTCCCCTCCATGCCATGGACGATGAAACCGCGAAAACGATTGCTGATCTTAAAGCTCAGATGCAGTCGCTGATGGACGAGGTGAAGAAACTGAAAAGTCAACAAAATGTCGACTCTTCTACCGCCCGCCTGCGACCTCCCTCGGAGGATCAGGCGAAAAAGAAAACGGAACCAGTTCCCCTCAACCCCCATCCCATCGGGTACACCCCCTTTCTCACCCCACAAGTGAGGGAGCAAACTTCCATGGAGGAGCAGATCGAGGGAACCACCGAATTTGCCCCTAAGTCCGAACAGCAAGAACAAATGAACCTTCCTATGGTTGATGTGTCTGAAAACGGCCTCATTTTTCGATCTGAGGACAATCATCATCTGGTTCGGCTTGGAGGCTTACTTCAACTGGATGACCGCGAATTCGTCGATCCTGGAACAACCGATATGTCGAAGTTCCTCATTCGGCGAGCCCGACCCTACGTTGCTGGCTACTTTTATGATGATTGGGAGTACCGCTTTGCTCCCGAGTTTGCTCTCTCCTCACCCAATGCAACCTCCTACCAAACCACGATTGCCGACGCATATATCAATTACGATACCATCGATGAAATTCAGGTTCAGGCTGGGAAGTTCACTGTCCCAGTCGGGCTGGAAATGCTAACTCCCGCTGCCTTTCTTCCTTTTTCCGAACGATCTCTTACCTCGAATCTGATTCCGAACCGGGATCTTGGAGTCATGACCCACGGTTCCCTTTTCTCATACAAACTATCTTGGGCCGCCATGGTGGGAGCAGGAGCACGCAACGACACCGTGCAAAGCGGACTCGATTATGGCACCGGACCCGTCGGCTACTTCCGCCTTTACAGCCAACCTTTTCGTGGAGAGCAGGGGGTCCCGGAAGAACTTCGAGGTCTTCACTTAGGTGTGGGCGGTAGCATCGGATGGCAGTCTCAGAACAACTCCATCAGCTCCTCGAATCTATTCCAAAACTATAGTACCGACGGTGGTAATACGTTCCTCAGTTTTCCAAACGGATTGGGTGTTCAGGGGGAAGTCTGGCGAATCAGTCCTCAAGTCTACTACAACTATGGGCCGTTCGAATGCTGGGCAGAATTCACAGCCGAGCAGCAAGGAGTTAACACGGCAGGTGTTTATGGATCCTCCGGAGGTGGCTCTACCAACTACCAGACGACCGCTTGGAATATTGAACTTGATTGGGTCATCACGGGAGAACCAGCTTCCTTGGGGGGTGTCGTTCCCCAACACCCTTTAGATTTTTCGAGTGGGGATATCGGCGCGTGGGAAATCAGCTTTCGATACGATGGTCTTACAGCTGGTGCCAACATGTTCCGACCCGTAGATCAAGGCGGTCTAGGAATCTCTCAAACCACTAATGCGACAGGTGTCAATGGAGCCTCAATGGCTCTTAACTGGTATCCCAACCGAATTATCCGATTGGGTGTTACGGTGGAGTATAATGCCTTCACAGGCGGAGGCGCACCAAACACAGTTGTTGAAAATAATGAACTCGGCTTTATCACTCGCCTCCAACTTCTCTACTAACTTCTCAGCCTTTTCGCTCTGCGAATCCTTTCTTCTCCTCCCGCTCATCACTCTCCCCACCGAAACGGTGATCTCGATACAACGTGATCGAAACATCTTTATTTTTACGAATGCATTCTTTGATCGCCTCAGGATCCTTTTCACACCAAAGCATGGTCTTCCAGCTCGTCAAATGTTTCGGCTTATGAAAATCACTTCCTGCAATTAAAGGAAGCCGCTTCAAACCCACCGGATTAAATAGATCATCCCTATTACCTATTTCCCAAGCGTCGATCAAAGGACGAAACTCATTCTGCCTCTCCCATAGATAAAGAGTATCCTTGCCCCAAGCTGAACTCATATGGTGCGGATGAGCCGCAATAGTCAGCCCGCCCTGCTCCCGAATCGCCAGGCAAATCTCTTTGAGAGACAAAGCAGGATCAATCGGCTCCCGAAGATCCACCCCCAAAAGATGTGCCGAACCCTTAGCCGTCAAACCATCATGATTGAACTCCAGCCCAGGAAACAAAATCATACGATACTTAGTCCAAGCACGATTTTTCTCCTCAGCCAACGCACGAAAATAGTCGGGAAGATCATCCACAGTTAAAACTAACCCCGATAAGTTTGCTAACCGCCCCAACAACCGTCTCCGATCCACCAGATGATCCGTTACAGCCATTGCATCGAAACCCCGCCGCCCGTAAAAATCCACAATCTCCCGCAAAGTTAATCTGCCATCTGAAAAAATCGTGTGCGTATGCAGATCGACCATCCGCAACCCCTTCTTTCCGTGATGCCCATGATGCATCAAACGGAGTTCGGGCAGGCGTTCTGTGTCCGTCGCCGCTTGAGCCATTTGCGAAATGCGACTCGCTAGTCTCTCAGTCGCTCCCAGGGTTCGGACCGACTCCTGCCTTGCCCTCCGACCCCACTCCCGCAATCCCACGCCTCCTCCCTCTAACGCTTGCCGAATTCTCGATGCAATCTCACTTGGCGAATCCGCCAGCGCGCCACCCCCCAGCCTTGTGATTAAATGGCAAATCCCTTTTCGCTTTTCTGCATTCCTTCCTCCCTCCACTAAAACGGCAGGGCGGCCCGCGGCTAGAATTTCACGCACGCTGATCGTACCTGGCTTCGTAACCACCACATCATGCCCTCGGATCATTCCTGCCAGATTTTTCACCCAGCCATGAATCTCCAACTTCCCGTCATTTTTAGAAAATGCTTTTCGCAATTCCCCCTTCAACTCCTCTTCTTTTCCGACCACGGCAGTCACCTCGACATTGGGCAACTGCAGGATCTTCTCGACAGTACGAATCGCTTTTCGCCGGCGTGAATTAATTAAATACAGAACACGAAAAGGCTCTCCCTTTTTCGCGATTCCCTTTTTCCCCTCTTCCGCTGGCTCAAAGGTCGGTCGCACGGGCCATCCCCCTGCCAGTACCTCCTTGGCTTTCGAATTGTTTTCTCTCAACTCTTTGGCCGAGCCCTCATCCGCAACCCATAAAAGATCCGCTGTCACCCCATCCCACCCCGGTAACTCCTCCGCCTCCAAAACAACTCCCACACGCTGAAAACCTGCTTCAGACCGATCTTGAACTCTCTCCTGCAGGGCGAGCGCAACGGCAGGATGAAAGAAAACAACCACTTCAGGCCGCGTCTCCTCCAAGGTTAACGCCACCAACCTGCGCAACTGAGGCCAACCCGAACTTCCCAACACATCTATCCCAGCCCTCCGTATCCATCTCCCCAATGTCTCCCCCTTAGCCTTACCCTTTCCCAGCTTGCCCGAAATCCACCCCAACCACCCTTCGATCCCCCCCTGCCCTACCTCCCGAACCTCCACCCGTAACTCTGCCCCAGACTCCTCCTCCAATACATCCCGCAACGCCCGCGCCACATAGTGGTGCTCCTCTTGCCCACCCGTAAGGATCAGAACGTCTTTCACGCTCATATGTGAATAAGTTGGGGAAAAGGCAGAGCAAGTCCGCCAATGTCACAATTTGATGTCAAAAGTTACACGCCTTCATGCCATCAATTTGCACCTCACCAAGACTACTTTACGTTGCTTTTAAAGTTCCTCTCCAACCTCTGTCTTGCCTCATCCTCCAACATTTTTCGGAGTGGGGATAACTGCTCCCGAATCGCCTTTTCTGTTGCCATTTTCTCCGTCCAGTAGGCTCTCACAAAGGCCTGCTCATTCTCTGGCCCAACCTGTAACTGAAACTCCTTCGCCACCTCCAGAGCCTCCTTTGTTGATTTTACCCAAAATTCATCGATCCGCTCGACTAACCGCACTCTCTGTTCTTGGGATAATTTTTGATACATCGGCCACGCCTGAAGCTTCTCCTCCAACTGCTCCTTGGGAAGCATAGCCAATGTCAAAATCTGAACAAATCGCCCCTCATCCTGTGGACCCGCCCAAAACTGATCCTTCTGCCTCTCAACCATATCCCGCTTGGGTACAAAGGGAGCGTCCGGAACCCTCGGTGGCCTGCTCTTGCCCAACCCATCCGGTCCCTTTTTCAGGTCCTCCTGTGCCTCCAACATTCCACCCCACAAACCCAACCCCACCACGAAGTAGAGAAACGATCTCCTCATAGCCCTGCCCACCATCGATTCTCCCGCTCCTCCTCCACCATCGCATCCAACGCCGCAAACACCTCAGCATCCCCTATCGCCGGCTCCCTCTCCCAACGCAACCACCCCACAGCCAAAACCGCTGCCCCAAACCCAATCAAAACCCACCTTGGAAGCCCAAACCAAACCCCACCCCTGCTCTCCTCACGACGGATACGTGCCAACGTCCGCGCCGCAAACCACGGCGGCGCCTTCGGCACAGGAGCCGAGTCCCACAGCTTTCCAAGCTCTAGACCCAACCCCTCCACACCCTCATCTCCTCGACTATCTCTTTTCATATAGGATTAAACTGACTTTCTTCTAACTAGGTTCGGTAAAAAATTCGGATAGTTTTATTTTTAGGTTTTCTCGAGCCCTGAACATCAATGACTTAGCTCCGAG
>JBBAWA010000038.1:2533-7630 GCA_040397425.1 Methylacidiphilales bacterium | reverse complement strand
CGACTCCCCCGCGAGGTACAAAACGTAAACACTAGATTTCTAGTCACCGTCATCACCCAGGTTGAAATTTTCGCCTCGGCCCGATGCCTAGGTGCGGCTTTCCATATCCGCAAAAAAACTTGCTGGGCCAGATCCTCCACATCCGGTCCTGTATTTCCGATCATCTTCGCCACCGTCCCGTACACCCGGTCCTGATACCGCAAAATAAAATCTCTTAAAGCCTCCTCATCCCCCTGACCCATTCGAAGAATCAGGGCCTGATCAATTTCATTCTCCTGGTTGCCAGCCATCCTTCATCCCCCCGCCACCACTCGCACAATCTCCAACCGATCCCCATGCTCTACCTTCCTCTCCGCCCACTCATGCCTCAGAAGTGCCTCCCCATTCCGCTCAACTAAAACAGAGGAGGGAGCAAGTTTCATATCTCGAATCATCTCCGACACAGTCTGACTCGACCTCACTTGACGTGTCTTCCCATTCACAAAAATTGTGACCATCTCAGCCATCTTTCTACCCCGCCAACGCACGATCCCAATCTTTCCAAACAGGATCCAGCCCACGTTTCCGCAACGTCTCGCACAACTCGTCCGGACTTCTCTCATCCGAAATCTCAAACTGCTCCGTCGCCTCCGCTCTCTCCCACTCACTTGCCTCCAACGCCACCTCCCGACCCCGCACGGTCCGATGTAACCTTGCCTTGCCCGCCCCCGTGTAACCTCCTGGCTCGGTTTCAGACCCCGCACTCATTATCGTTACCCCCAGTTCCATCAACCCATCCCGCAACTTCGCCGGCTCTCTCGTGGACAAAACAATACCCGCCTGCGGAAACGCTACCCGGAACGCGCAGATTGCTCTTACAAAATCCCGATCCGACATTGCGACCCGAGGCTGAAAGCCACCCGCCGACGGTCTCAACCGTGGCAACGCTAACGTCACTTGCGACCTCCATCCCACTTTCATCAAATGGGAAACGTGCGCCGCCAGTGCCACCAACTCTCTCCTCCAATCGGCTAGTCCCACTAGCACACCCAACCCAATCCTCCGAAACCCTGCCTCATACCCTCTCTCCGGTCCCCCTAACCTTTCATCAAAATTCCGTTTTGGCCCCGATATATGCATCTCCGCATACGCCGCCCGATCGTAACTTTCTTGATACAGAACCAACCCCTCCGCCCCCGCCGCAACAATCTCCCGATACTCCGCAACCTCCAGTGGCGCCACCTCGATTGCAACGGACGGAAAAAGCCCCACGGTTCGACGCACTGTCTCCGCCAAATAGGAAACAGGTACTTCCCTGGGATGCTCCCCGCTCACCAAAAGCAGATTCCGAAATCCCACCCCTGCCAGATGCCTGCCTTCCGCCTCCACCTCGTCCGGAGTTAAGGTCACTCTCCGAATCGGATTTTCCTTAGAAAATCCACAATACTTACAGCTGTTCACACACTCATTTGACAAATACAACGGGGCAAACAATCGCATCGTCTTTCCGAAATTCTTGCGTGTTTCCAATCTTGCCAGCTCAGCCAACTCCTCAAGTCGGATGGATCCAAACATCCACTCCTCAAAACTCTCCACTGCCCTCGATCTCGCGAAAGGCAACCCCTCCAGCGGATCTCCAGGTGTTCCGCTCATTCGTCCAGAAAACCTGTCAATGGGCTCGTGGCTGAAGCCGTCTGGGATCTTGTCCCCAACCCTGCCTCAAATCCCATGCGACCCGCTTCCACTCCCATTCGAAACGCCCGCGCCATCTCCGCAGGATCTTCCGCCACCGCAATCGCCGTGTTAATCAAAACCGCATCCGCCCCCATCTCCAACGCCTCCGCCGCATGCGAAGGAGCCCCTAATCCCGCATCCACAATCACAGGCACACACGCCTGCTCGATAATGATCTCAATCATCGCCCGCGTTTCGACTCCGCGATTCGAACCAATCGGGGCTCCCAACGGCATCACCGTTGCCGCCCCCACCTCTTCAAGCCTCTTCGCTAATACTGGATCGGCTTGGATATAGGGAAGAATCGTAAACCCCTCCTTCACCAAAATCTCCGTGGCCTTCAATGTCTCAATCGGGTCGGGCAGCAGATAACGCGGGTCGGGATGAATCTCTAATTTAATCCACTTCGGTAAACCTGCCGCCACCGCCAGCCGAGCTAATCGTACCGCCTCCTCCGCATTCATCGCCCCGCTCGTATTCGCTAGAACCAGATACTTATCCTGATCTATCTCCTCCAACATGTCCGCTTGCGAATCCTTTCGCCCCGTCAAATCCACCCGCCGTAAAGCGACCGTAACAATCTCTGACCCACTCGCCTCTAAGGCCGACCTCATGGCCGTGGTAGAGGAGAACTTGCCCGTCCCCAACAGCAATCGGGATTGGAACTCCCGATCGGCAATCTTCCACTTTCCCACTGTATCCACTTGAGACGACATCCCCGCACCTTACGCTAACCCTACGCACCATTCCAGCCTCCTCCCGCCCAACTCCAATCGGCACACACACCAAGCAAAATGATACGCTTGCCTTCTTACCCCAAACTTCGTCATATCTCTCCTCGGTGAACCCGCAAACCTTCTGGAAATCCCGCCTTCCCTTGGTCGAAAAAGCCCTCGATCAACTCATCTCCCCTAAGGCCAACCCACCCCTCATCCACCGCGCCATGCGCTATAGTCTTCTTGCGGGAGGCAAACGCCTACGCCCCATCCTCTGCCTCGCCGCCGCTCGAGCCGTTGGAGGAAAAGAGGCCCTTGCAATTCCCTCCGCCTGCGCCGTCGAATGCATTCACACCTACTCCCTCATTCATGATGATCTCCCCTGCATGGACGACGATAATTTCCGTCGAGGTCGCCCCACAAACCACCGCGTCTATGGCGAAGCTGTCGCTGTCCTCGCGGGTGACGGCCTTCTGACCCAAGCCTTCGCCTCAGTCGCTCGCACCAAACCCAATCGCCGCTACTCCCCCGCCGATCTCGTTACCGAACTCGCCCACGCTTCCGGTAGCCTCGGCCTGATCGCAGGACAGGTTCTCGATCTCGATTCGGAAAAAAAGCGAATCCCGCTCAAAAAATTGGTCGAGATCCACCGCGCCAAGACAGGCGCCCTTATCACCACATCCCTTCGCCTCGGCGCCATGTCGGTAGGCGTCCATCCCGAAAAACTTCGCCACCTCACACGTTTCGGCCAAGCCCTAGGCCTGGCCTTCCAAGTCATTGACGATATTTTGGATATCACCTCCACAAAGGCGAAATTGGGTAAATCGATCGGGAAAGATCAATCGTCAGGAAAAGCCACCTACCCCCGGCTGCTTGGCCTCACAGGTGCTAAAAAAGAGGCCGATCGCCTCACCGCCATCGCCCGTTCCGCTTTACGACCCTTGGGTTCCTCCGCCACTCCCCTTCTCGCCATCGCCGAGACTCTTCTTCGCCGCGACCACTAAAGATTTTCTCTGGCGGATAGCATCCTCGACCTCCGAGGCAGCCCTCGCCGCCGCACCAGGGCCGCCCAACTTCTTCGCCACATCCCGAATCCGACTTGCCATGCCTTCCGCTCCTTTTGGATTCCTTAAAATTTGAAGTGCTGCTTTGCCTAATCGCTCAGGCTCCGCTGCCCCTTGTAAAAATTCAGGCACCACCTTCTCACCAGCCAGGACATTCACCATAGAGAGATAAGGTAACTTGACCAACATTCGCCCCACCCAGTACGTCAGCCACGACGCCTTATAAATCACCAGCATCGGCAACCCCGCCATCGCACACTCCAGAGTTGCCGTTCCCGAAGCCACAATCGCCATCGAACAACGTGTGAGCTGGGTCAACGACTGCCCCGTAATAATATCCAAACTCACGCCACTCATCGGATACTTGGCCCAGATCTCCTCTAGCCTCTGCCTCATCTCATAGTCCGTGGCCATCGAAATGAACCGCACGCTTCTTTCCTCCTGCACAATTCGCCGTGCCGTCTTTAAAAGGATCGGCCAATGCTTGGTAATCTCCTTAATCCGACTTCCGGGCAACAGAGCCACACAAGGAACCTCATCCCGCTCCGCATGCGACTGCTGAATCCACCGATCCGCCAAAGGATGCCCCACCCATTTCGTTCGCAACGAAGGTGCATGCCGCGCAAACCAATCCACCTCAAAAGGAAAAATCACCAGCAACCGCTCAAGAATCTTCTCCATGAATTTAGCCCGACCTGCCTTCCACGCCCAAACCTGCGGACTCACATAGTAGACGATCGCCGGCCCGTTCTTTTCCGCATGCAATGCCTTTGCAAGACGCAGATTAAATCCAGGATAATCGACCAGCACAACCACATCTGGATTCACCTCCGCTATGTCATGCTTCACATCCCTGAATATTTTCAGAAACTTCGGAAGGTTCCGAATCACGTCCGTCAATCCCACCACCGCATGCTTTGCCAGATCCAGAAACTGTTCCTGTCCAGCCGCCTTCAACATCGGCCCTCCAACCCCAAACGCCCGCAATTTCTTATCCTTCTTTAACTCCCTCAGCAGATCAGCCGCTAACCGATCCCCGCTCGCCTCACCCGCGACAATATAAACGCGGGACTCTCCCTCCTTCGCCTCACTCATGGCCGCATGGAACCGATTTGACCGCAAATCTGGGAGGCTAACTTCAACGCCTCAAACCCGTGCGCCCCAGCCACCCGCGGATCCGTGTTCTCACGCACATTCATGACAAACTCCGCTAACTGATTCTTGAGCGGTTCCCCTTTCATCACAGGAATCTTGTCCCTCGTGATCTTTCCATCCAAACGCTTGTAGATTTCCCCCTCTTGCTTCATGTAATCCAAAGAGAGATACGCATCATCCTGAAACACCCGAATCTTGCGTAACTTTTCTGGGCTAATCCGGCTGGTCGTAAGGTTCGCGACACACCCGTTCGCAAAACGAATCCGTGCATTTGCAATATCCTCTCCCTTGCTCAGTACGGGCACCCCTACGGCATCCACCGAAGTCACCGGAGACCTCACCAAATGCAAAATAATCTCCAGATCGTGAATCATTAGATCCATCACAACTCCAATATCGGTGCTTCGTCCAGGATAAGGAGAGAGCCGATGCGCCTCAATAAACCGAGG
>JBBAWA010000038.1:0-2433 GCA_040397425.1 Methylacidiphilales bacterium | reverse complement strand
GGGTTGGAATCGTGCACTCCCACCAACTCCACCTCTTGGAGCTCCGAATAAATCCGTGCGTGCTCCTTACCCATGTGACCCACCCCTGCCACGCCTACTTTCATACGCTGACTCATGAGCCCGCCTTTCCTGATGCACCCCAGACAGTAATTTTATGCCGTACGGCAAGCTTGCGGACCTCTTCCATTTCTAAAATCAGCGTCTTTCCCGATTCGACCACAAGCACACTCAACTTTCCCTCCGCAGCTGCTTGCAGGGTGCGCGGCCCAATCACGGGCACATCGAAGCGCATATCCTGCCCAGGTGCCGTTACCTTGATCGCAACCGCTTCCCCTCCCCCCAGCTTTCCACCCCGCCGCAACGCCTCGTCCGTCCCCTCAAACCCTTCCACGGCCATCACCGTTCCCTTCTTCACAACAACCGTCTGCCCAATATTCAGCTTCGCCACCGCCTTCGCCAAAGGCCAACCAAACGCAATCTCGGACGACAGATGGTTCGGTGGTTTGGGTCCTGCCAAAATTCCACGACCCGCCAGATGATCCTCCACAAAAGTGGTCGCAGGTAAAACCTTCACACCCGCCTTCGCCAACTCAGCCACCACCGCCCCGAAAAGAGTGACCGCATTTCTCTCCTTCAATCGGGCCATAATCCACAACGCCTTCCAATCGGGTCTCAAATCAAAAAGTCGTTTGGGAGTGATCTGACCCGCAAAAATTGCCTCCTGCACTCCCGCTTTTTTAAAAAACGAGATCAACTTACCTAACTGCCCGACCCTCAACCACTCCGTGGGTTGACCCCGTGCCGCTACCCGTGCTTCCGTCTCTCCCTCAAACGCCGCCACGACCAAACTCACGCCTCGTGCCTTGGCCCCATCCAGCACTTTTAAGGGGTATATCCCCCTACCTGCTACCAGCCCAATGTTCCCTTTTATCAAAGGGTTACACCTTCCCAACGGTTAGGCATTTCATGGATTGACCGATTCATAGGTTTTGATACGATTTGGGAGGAGTCGTCTCGCGGCGGATGTTGGGTGGGAACTCGAAGGTTTCCACCCTTTTTTTCGCCACAAGCCGTCCTCCAACAACAAAATATATAAGCACATGAATACACAAGACTTCCTCACAGTACTCGATTACATGGAAAAGGAGAAGGGCATAAGCCGCAAGGTGATGGCCACGGTCATTGAGAATGCCCTGATTACCGCCGCTCACAAGACCTACCCTTTGGAGACTGAGATCCGCGTTAACCTCGACCAAAAGTCTGGTAAAATCCAAATGTTCGCAAAATTGAAGGCCAGCGATCGTGCTCGCCCTCTTCCGGACGAAATTTCACTCGTCAAAGCCCGCTCCATCAAGCCCACCGCTCACGTCGGTGAGCTCGTGGAAGTGGAATTGGACGCTGGCCAGTTCGGCCGTATCGCCGCCCAAGTCTTTAAACAGGCGATGAACCAAAATCTCCGCTCGATCGAGAAAACCATGATTCTAGAGGAGTTCCAAGGCCGCGTCGGCGATATCGTCGCAGGAACCGTCCGTCGCTTCGAACGTGCCGATGTTGTGATCGATCTCGGTAAGTTCGAAGGCATCATGCCCTCTCGCGAAAGAGTTCCAACGGAGGAGTACACCCCTGGCGAACGCATCCGCGCTCTCGTTCTCGCAGTCCAATCGGGCCAACGGGGTCCCGAAATCATTCTCTCCCGCTCCAGCCCAGACTTCGTTCGCAGACTCCTCTCTCTTGAGGTCAACGAGTTGAACGACGGAACCGTCCAGATTAAATCACTCGCCCGCGAACCCGGTTTCCGAACCAAGATTGCCGTCTGGTCGGATGTAGAAAAAGTTGATCCCGTTGGTGCATGCGTTGGAATCCGCGGTTCCCGCGTAAAAAATATTGTTCGAGAACTCAACAACGAGAAGGTCGATCTCTTCCGCTGGTCTCCAAACATTCACGAGCTGGTCATCGAAGCCCTCAAACCTGCAAAACTACGCAAAATTGAAATCGATGAACCCAATCGCCGCATCCGAGCCTTGGTCGATGCGGAAAATCTTTCCCTCGCGATCGGCAGAAAAGGCCACAATGCACGCCTCGCCAGTCGCCTCACCGGTTGGAATATCGACGTGGAGGAAGATAAGACCGAAGTGCAGGGCTTTGAGCAGAAACTCGAAGCCGCCGTTCAAGGCCTCGCAACTACCCTTGGAATCGAACTGCCTCTCGCGCAAAAGATCGCATCCGTCGGCTTCAGCACGGCAGAAGCGATTGCAGAGGCCTCTGAGTCCGACCTTGCGGAAGCCGTACCCGACCTCACCCCGGAAAAAGCACTGGAGATTCGCACTAAGGCCCAGGCGGCCCTGACAGCCGCCAAAACCTGAAGCCACCTCCCTCGCCCGGCATGGCCACCTCGTCCACGAAAAAGACGGCCAAACCCGAGGGGGAAGCCGC
>JBBAWA010000037.1:3278-12829 GCA_040397425.1 Methylacidiphilales bacterium | reverse complement strand
TTGATTCCCAAGGAGCTGATCATGTAGAGGAGCGAATCCGCATGAATGTTCTCCTCATGCGCGTGTCGTCCAAGGACGAGTTTCAACTCAGGCGCTGTGACCAGTTCGCGCACCACATGCTGGATATTGTCCCCAACAATCCCCTCAGCAGCCGAGAAGTAGCCGATGCCCATCCGAATAATCCACCTCTCCACATCCGAAACCACCTTGCTGTCCTTCCACTGCTCAATGTCTTTGCCCATTCCAATATCCTCAGGCTCCCAATGATTCGCCTTCATTTTACGGTATAAGTCGTACGCCCATGTATATTTCAGGGGTAGCAAGTTGAAGGTCATCGTTTCCTTGCCCAAAATCACCTTCTTCCCGGCAAATGCGGCTTCCGCTTTTTTCTTGTCTAGGACGAACTTCCGTGCGCCCACGCTGAATTCTGTTTGCATCATATTTTAGGACCTCTTTCCAGCTTCTGCGAGGGTCGGGCTTGCATACCCAACGCAGCAGCCAATTCCACTATTATTTACGCTAATACACGTAAATACCTTATTTTGCCCGCAACACCTTTGAGTTGTGTTGAATGTGTTCAAGGTAACTAGATGTAGTATGAGAATTTTACGTGTCAACTGACTTTGCAAAATTTTTTCATTTTGTGCCTATATGCTTATAACAAAGGCAAATACCCCAGTTCTGAGAGGGCAAAATTGACAGCTTACGAGACCGACTTATTCACATCCTTGAAAGTTTTTTAAAATTGAGCCGATTATTACTGCGGAACATGACATCCACCGCCACCATTTTTTTGGAAATATTTCTGGTGATACTCCTCCGCCCGAGTGAAAGGTCCCGCAAGATCCACCTGCGTTACGATCGGGCGAGAAAACTTTTTCTGCTTCGTTAACTCATCCACCACTTCTCGAATCACCGACTCCTGCTCAGGCCGCGTAAAGTAAATCACCGACCGATACTGGTCCCCTACATCCGGGCCCTGGCGATTCAGCGTTGTGGGATCGTGAATCTTAAAAAAATACTCCACCACACTTCGCGTCTTGCTTTTCTTTGGGTCGTAAACAAAACGCATCACCTCCGCATGGCCCGTTCCATGTCCACACACATCCTGATAAGTCGGATTCTTGGTCCATCCCCCCTCGTACCCAACCTCCGTGGATCGCATTCCATGGAATTTTGAAAATACTTCCTCCACCCCCCAGAAACATCCCGCACCTAAATCCAATGTCTCCACCTCGGGCAACTTTCCTTCTTCCTGAAAACTTAAGACTGCGGAGTTGATGCAGTACCGTAAACCCGTCGGCTTGGGTCCATCTGGAAAAACGTGTCCTAAATGCATCTCGCACCGTGCGCAGTGAACCTCTGTCCGCGTCATTCCAAGGGTACTATCCGAATGCTCCCCCACATTTTCCTCTGCAAACGGTTGAAAGAAACTGGGCCAACCCGTTCCGGAATCAAACTTATCTCCGGCTCGAAAAAGGGGCAGACCACACCCAGCACAAAAATAGATGCCCTTGGCGTGATGATCGTGAAAAACACCGCAGAAGGCCCTCTCCGTCCCAGCCGTTCGACCAACCCGAAACTGCTCAAGAGTCAGTCGCGCAGCCCACTCTTTGTCCGATCGCACCACTTTGGGCACTTCCCGAAGGGGGCCGGCAGTTCCCTCCTCAGTCATGAGACGCACTTTCACAAACTCGACTCCTTTTTTTTCTTGGCCATGCGTCACCCCAATAAGATGCCCCGAAAACCACCACCCCGCCAGCCCGACGAGCAACCCCACACCCATCCAGAACTGACGTCGGTTTCTCACCCCTAAATCCTACCTCGGTGAAGGTTTAAAACAAACAGTGCGGATAAACTCCCTTTTTCACTAATCCCCTCAGGTAATCTGAAACTCGATCTTTGTCCTCCGGGTAGGTCATGCCCGCCCACTTCTCCGACGTCGGGTAGACTCGCACCCTTGCTTTTTTTTCCGAAATCCACCCACCCACCGCATTCGGAATTAAGTATTCCGACTTATCGGAACCACCCTCCCGACGAAG
Organism: Methylacidiphilales bacterium; assembly: GCA_040397425.1. Taxonomy (GTDB): domain Bacteria; phylum Verrucomicrobiota; class Verrucomicrobiia; order Methylacidiphilales; family Verrucolacustridaceae; genus Verrucolacustris. Next base: position 10,787 of record JBBAWA010000037.1, on the reverse strand, counting down.
AAAATCCTCAAACCCATACTGAAGTAAGGCGAAAATCGATGCGTTGAATCCCCAGCAGTTCATGGAGACAGGATCCTCCCCCGGAAAGGTTCCCGCCTTTCCAGAAAGGCTTTTCCCAGAAACCTTCCCATCACTTTTCTTTAGCTCGAAAAATTCCTCTACGCCCACGAGGTATCCACCCTTGTCCCGCTGACAAACACCCCGTGTCACCGTCCCATGATCCGACAAGGTCTGATCCAATCGAAACCCCGCCATCGCGAATTCCCCTGCGCCTCGCCCCTCTTCCGAAGAAAGATGTTTCTGAAGAAGCTGGTACGACTCCCTGCCGTAAAAATCATCTGCGTTAATGGCCACAAAAGGCCCCCGAATGACCTGACCTGCCGCAAGAATGGCCTGACCAGTTCCCCACGGCTTTTTTCTCCCCTCGGGAACCGAAAATCCCTTTGGTAATTCATGCAACTCCTGAAACGCATACGCGACATCAACCTTACCCTCATATCGTTTTCCAATGACTTTACGAAAATCTGCCTCCAAATCCTTTCGAATCAAAAATACCACGCGCGAAATTCCTGCTTGTTTGGCGTCGTACACCGCATAATCCAGCAACACCTCGCCCGAGGGGCCCACAGGATCCAACTGCTTCAATCCGCCGTAGCGACTCCCCATTCCCGCCGCCATTACCAAGAGTGAAATTGCCTCAGTCATCGCAAAACTCTGCCCAAGAGCACCCGTTTTACAATCCACGAATCAGCGCCCGATCTCTTTTAAATATTCTGCCAATCCCTTTTCCCATTCGGGAATCTTGCGCCCCAAAAACTTCTCCGTTTCCAAAATATCTAAAGGTGAAAACGCGGGCCGAGGAACCTGGAGACCAGGGATTTTGTCCTGCGACAGCTCACGCACCTCTTCGCAGACCACACTCCGACCCTCTTTCTTCATGAGTTCAATTGCCTTTTCCGCAAATCGTTTCCATGTCGTTTCCCCTGCCTGAACCCCGTGAAAGATTCCCTCCACTCTTTTTTCTGCGAGATCCAAAATGATTCGTGACGCCTCCCCCGCATACGTGCACGAGCCTGTCCTTCCACCCCCTAGCTCGACCACCCGCTTCTCCGCTAAAATCCCCGGCAACTTGCTCATAAAGGTTTTTCCCCCATGCCCAAAAACCCACGCCAACCGAACGATCAGTGCATGGGGGTTGGCCCGCAACACTCTCTTCTCCCCCTCGGCCTTGTCCTTTCCATAGCGTGATAAAGGGGTGGGCAAGTCTTGGGGTAAATAAGCAGACGTCTTCTTCCCATCAAAAATATAGTCCGTACCCAAATGAACAAATCGAACCCCTGCCCGACCACACTCCTTAGCCCAAGCCTCAGGTGCCTCACAGTTCACCTTGCGGCTTAAAACAGGATTCTCCTCACAAAGCTCCAAGCTCGTGACCGAGGCCGAATTGATTACGAGTTCAGGCTTCTCCTTCGCCAAGGTATCTCGTGCGATATCCGCCTTTGAAATATCCAACTCCTGCTTCGTGTACGAAACCACCTCCATCCCCCTGCGTTTGGACTCGCGCACCAGATATCGCCCCGTCAATCCTCCGGCCCCAAGGATCAGGACCTTCATGACACCTCCTACCCCTCGATGGTATTAATCTCGACCGGCTCGACCTGCACACCCTGCTTCTCAAACCATTTCACCACCTCATCGATCTTCTCATGGGTGCTTGTGAATTCCAGAGCCATGACAAAAACATCCCGATCGGCAGTGGCCGAACGAACATTGAACTCCACGTCATATTTTCGGCTCATCAGATAAAGCAACGGCTTCTTTCCCACCTCGGGAGAAAAGGTAAGCCAGTACCGCAAGCTAATCCGTTTTCCCGCCATCTCCCTACCCTCCTGCAATCGCAGGCACGATACTCACCTCATCCCCTGACTTGAGCGGTGTTTGCTGATTCTGCAAAAAACGAATGTCCTCACCACCCACATAGATGTTCACAAAACGCCGCACCTCCCCTTTTTCATCCACCAAACGATCGTGAATCCCAGGAAACGACTTTTCCAACGAGGCCAGCATGGCTTGCACATCTTTGGCCTCAACCTCTACCGTGTCTTTTTGGCCCGTCAGGGCACGTAACGGAGTTGGAATGCTAACGGAAATGGCCATATGTAAATTTAGACTTTGGCGTGCCCTTTGACCAGCTTGGACGAAAGCAGGGCATCAAAATCTTTTAGGCTGGGTTTGATTTTTGAGGGCGAGCCAAGATGACCCGACAACGCCTCCACTGTCTTCAGCCCATGCCCCGTAATGCAAAGGACGACCTCCTCGTCATGAGGAATCTTTCCTGTTTCAACTAACTTCTTCGCGCACGCCACCGTCACGCCGCCAGCCGTTTCCGCAAAAATTCCCTCGGTCTCAGCCAAAAGCTGAATGCCCTCGATAATCTCCTCATCCGTCGCATCCTCTGCCCAGCCCCCCGTCCGACTCATGGACTTCACGGCATAATATCCATCCGCTGGAGTTCCAATCGCCAGTGACTTGGCGATGGTTTTAGGATGCGGTACAGGTCGAATCAGATCCGTCCCCCCTTTTCGTGCCGCTGAGATCGGGTTGCACCCCGTCGCTTGGGCCCCATGAATCACAAAGGGGGATTTTTCAACAAATCCTAACTGAGTGAACTCCTTGTACGACTTGTCGATCTTCGTCAACAAAGACCCGCTCGCCATGCAAACGACTGTGTGACGCGGAATTCTCCATCCCAACTGCTCCATCACCTCGTATCCCACGGTCTTGGAACCCTCTGCATAGTACGGTCGCAAATTCACATTCACAAAGCCCCAGCCATATTTCCCGGCAATTTCCGAACAGAGCCGATTGACCGCGTCGTAGGCTCCCTCGATTCCGACCACGTTCGTTCCATAAACAAGACTGTTCATCACTTTGTTCTGTTCCAGATCCGCAGGAATCAGAACCCAGCTTTCCAAGCCTGCACTCGCCGCGTTAGCCGCAACAGAATTCGCCAGATTTCCCGTCGACGCACAGGCTACCACTTTGAAACCCAACTCCCGCGCTCGGGAAAGTGCTACTGCAACCACTCGGTCTTTAAAACTCAACGTAGGATGGTTAACCGTATCATTTTTCACATAACACGCCTTCACCCCTATCGCTTTGGCAAGCCGATCCGCTTTTACGAGTGGGGTAAAGCCGACCTGTTTTCCGACCGTTGGTTCACCCTCGATGGGCAGTAGCTCCCGATATCTCCACATCGAGTCACCTCTCGACTCGATCAATTTTCGCGTCAGCACCGATCCGATGGCCTTGTAATCGTAATCCGCTTCCAGAGGACCAAAATCAAACTCACAGACATGGATCGCCTGAGCCGGGTAAGTCCGGCCACATTCGCGACACTTTAACTTGGAGAAAAACTTCTCAGCCATGCCTCTTTCTCGCCCCCCTTATCCATTTCAAACCAGGTTACGGCCGGTCTGTTCGCCTGTAAGAATGGGGGGATTACATCGCGTCACTACGCGGAATGCTAATCCTCTCATCCTTTCCGACACTCCCCCTTTCGGGAAAGCGCCTGACTGGGTTTGGCACCCTAACAACCCCATCCGAAGATGGGATCCGGTTGCCGCAGTTTCGTAGGGCCAGCCCCTCCACTGCTCTTGATAAGAAGCGCCCTTAAAGAATCTCTTACATGCCTCTCGAAGTCAAGGCAGTGCCACCCCCTGACCTTCCAGACCAAAAGAATCGAAAATTCCAATTTTCTTCCCGACCGCTACGATCAGGATACGTGAAACCGACTTTACTTCGCTCAGGAAAAGTTCGCGACATCTACCGCTGGCAAAATCAGATCTGGCTCGTCGCATCCGATCGCATTTCCGCCTACGATGTTATTCTTCCCAACCCCATTCCGGGAAAAGGAACTCTACTCACCTCCATCTCCAAGTTCTGGTTCGAAACCCTACCCGATGCACAACCCCACCACGTTTTGGGCTTCGATGTCCCTTCGGGTGTTCCCTCCCCTGAAATCTATCAAGGTCGCCTGACCCGATGCCTCTCGGCAAAACCCCTCACTCTCGAGTGTGTCATCCGCGGATACCTCGCCGGCAGTGCATGGGAGGAGTACAAAACAAAAGGCTCCCTGTGGGGTCGCCCCCTACCAAAAGGTTTGCTCGAATCCTCCAAACTTCCCCAACCCATCTTTACTCCAACGACAAAGGCAGAGAAAGGTCACGACCTTCCCGTGACCGACTCAGAGGCAGAGAAACAGATCGGGTCAGCCCTATTTCATCAAGTTCGCGATCGTAGTCTCTCACTTTACACCGCCGCACAAAAGCACGCCGAAAAAGCGGGCATCATCTTGGCCGACACAAAGTTTGAGTTTGGCACGGACGATAAAGGCAACCTCCTTCTGATTGACGAACTCCTGACTCCCGATAGCAGTCGCTTTTGGCCCGCCAACCAGTGGAAACCCGGCCAAAACCCGCCCAGCTACGATAAACAGTTTGTCCGTGATTATCTTGCGGGCCTAGAAGGTTGGGACCGCAAGCCCCCAGGCCCTCCCCTCCCGCCCCATGTCATCCAGGGAACTCTTCAGCGCTACGAGGAGGCCTGCCAGCTCCTCACAGGCTCCAAGCCTCCTCTGCGCAACACGTGAGCAAACTCGACCACCAGCCCATCGAGGACTTCCTCGCCTCAGGCGCAATGGAACGAGGTCACGCTCTGCGAACGCAGGCCATTCAGCGAAAACTTTTGGAACGACTCTCCCTTTGGCTGTCGCGAAAAAAAACAGGTAAAGATTGGAAAAATTTCCAACCCGACGACCTGCGCGAATTTTTATCCTATCGCCGCCACTCAGGCCGGGTGGGCCCTACCACGTTGCGTCTTGAAACATCCATTCTTCGGAGCTTTGGCGCCCATCTTCAAAAAATGGGCAGAACTCCCAACAGCATGTCGGTCGGATTACGCTCCCCAAAGCTCTCCCGCCAACTTCCTCCCTCGTTAACGCCGGATCAGGTCCGCAAAATAATGGAATCCCCTTCCCCGAAAACTCCACTCGGCCTCCGAGATCGTGCCCTTCTGGAACTTCTATACGCCGCAGGTTTACGTGCCTCCGAGATTCTCTCCCTAAGAATCGAGCAGCTGGATCTAGCGGGTCGAAGCGCTCGTGTGATTGGCAAAGGAGATAAGGAGCGCCTCGTCCTCCTGGGTTCTGCCGCCCAAGAAGCCTTGGATCGCTATCTCCATACCGCTCGCCCCAAACTTGTCCGCTCCAAATCTGGAGGAGAGGTCTTTCTCGGAAACCACGGGCGCCGACTCACCACGTCCCACCTTTGGGGAATTGTCAAAAGAGCGGCCCAAACCGCAGGTCTGGATACCCGCGTCTATCCTCATCTTCTCCGACACTCCTTCGCGACCCATCTTCTGTCTGGTGGGGCTGATCTTCGTGTCATTCAGGAACTCCTTGGCCACGCGAGTATCGGCACAACCGAAATTTACACCCATGTGGACGAAGACCGGCTTGCGGCGACCGTCGATCGCTTCCATCCTCGATCCAGAAAAAATCGCCCCCGATGAAATCCCCCGCCCTCGGTCACACATTTAAAAATCCCGATCTCCTATCCCGTGCCCTTACCCATCCCTCGGCCCGAACCTCTCCAGGCACAGCAGGAGACAACCAACAGCTTGAATTTTTAGGGGACGCCATTCTCCAAGCCGCCCTAAGCGACCTCCTGATGGCGACTCACCCCGCTTCCTCAGAAGGTGAATTAACTGCCATGCGGGCCAGTCTCGCAAACCGCCACAGTTTGGCCGATCTCGGTCGCGAACTGAAATTAGATCAATCCTTGCGTGTAGGCACAGATGCCGCACGAGAAGAGATTCACCAATCCTCAGGCGCCTTGGCCGATGCATGGGAGGCTCTCCTGGGTGCCATCTTTTTGGATGCGGGATATGATTCAGCCAAGGCTTGGGTAGTGCGGAGCTATGGAGACAGGATTACGCAGGCAAAGAAACTTGCCGAGCAAGCGAATCCCAAGGGCCAACTCCAAGAACTGCTCCAATCCCGTAACCAGCCTGTTCCTGTATATGACCTCGTCGAATCGGTTGGCCCCGATCATGAGAAAGTTTTCACCATACGCGTTCTTCTAGCCGATAAAGAGATCGGTCGTGGCACGGGTCGCAGCCGTAAGTCGGCCGAATCGACTGCGGCATCAAATGCCCTTCTCAAACTCACATGAAAAGCCTGATTCAAGGACCGGGATTTCCCTTTGTTGCACCTTTTGCTCTTTTCATGGGCTTGCTCTACCTGCGACAAAGTTTTTCTCAGCACGGTTGGTGGCTGTATGGGGTTTGCTCCCTTCTGGTTTTTGGACTCCTTCTCTGGTTGCGTCCCCGTTACAAAGGCCAAGATCCAGTTCCACCCCGAGCTCTTCACTCCGCACTGTTGGGACTCGGGGCGATTGTCCTATGGATCGCGCTCGACCCGTGGATGCCAAGGACAGGAGAACGCGACAACACCTTCCCATTTACGACCGCATTCGAACTGGGCCTTTTGCCGGGGATTCTTTCCATCGCGTTCCGCATATTTGGGGCTGTTCTGGTTGTTCCGATTATCGAGGAGCTCTTTTGGCGCGGCTTTCTCATGCGCACCATCATCAAGCCTGAGTTCGAAGAGGTGCCTCTTGGTACGTTTCAGCCCCTGTCCTTTTATGTTACGACAGTCGCGTTCGCTATGGTTCACGTGGAGTACGGTTCAGCCACCCTGTTTGCCCTGATCGCAGGTTGGTGGTTCTGTAAAACGAAATCTCTGCGTGCGGTCATCATTCTCCACGCCGCCGCCAACCTTGGTCTAGCCATCTACGTCCTCCTTACAAAAAACTGGTTCCTCTGGTAATCCATCGTGATGTTGCGAGCCCTTCTCATCCTTCTTGCCGGCACACTTCTTGCTCATGCTGATACGTGTGACGACCTCTTTCTCATGATCAACCAGTCTCGGGTCAAGGCAGGTCTCAATCCCCTCACCCGCAGCAGCACCCTCGACAAGTTGGCAAGTCAGTGGGCAGAAACCATGGCCTCCCAAAACAGCCAAACACACCGCCCGCTTACCAAGTCTCTGCTCAACGCAAACGGGTGGAAAAATCTCTCGGAAAACATCTATGGCCCGGTAAACGACGGTTCGGCCAAATCTATTTTCAATGCGTGGATGAGTAGCTCAGGTCATAAGGAAAATCTTCTTCGTGAATCTACAACCCTCGGCGGTGTTGGAATCGCCCAAACAAAGTCGGGCGCATTCTGTGCCGTATTTAACGGGGCCCAGCCTGCCCCACCCCAGCCCGTTGCAACTTCGAGCAACCCCTCCCAGGACAGCGATGTGGCATTTCCAGGTGTCGGGATTCCGGATTTCGTTCCAAAAGGAATGCGAGACCCAGCCGCAGCCCTTCCATCCAATTCAGATGGAAGAAAACTTAACCAACTTGGAAGAACGAACTGATAGAACTGACAGCCCTTTCAAAG
>JBBAWA010000037.1:0-3178 GCA_040397425.1 Methylacidiphilales bacterium | reverse complement strand
AAGGGAATCCTCTGGCTCGTGATTCCTGGCCTCATCATCGGTAGCTGCGCGAAATGACCTCACCTGCCGCTCCGAATCCGGACGGCATTATGGCGCGACTGAAAGCCGGCACAGCCGCTCAACATGCTGTTGCCGAATCCAAACCCCTCGAAGCTGCCCTGATCGAAGGATCAATTGGTCAGGCACAGTATGAGAAATACCTCTCCCAACGCTGGTTGATTCATCGCGAACTGGAAGCGGCTACTGACCGAGCCCTCAGAACGGATAACCGCCTCACCTCTCTTGGCCTCCCTTCACTCTATCAAACCAAAAACCTGGAAGCCGATCTTGCCCACCTTCAATCCAACCTCGAATCGATTCGTCCCCTTCCCGGGTCGACCAACCTGATTCAGGAAATCCAAAAAGCTGCACCAGCTACCCTCATGGGAATCTTCTATGTGTTTGAAGGCAGCAAAAACGGAGCCCGCTATATTTCAAAATCGTTAGCCAAAGCAGGCCAAACGGCGCTTCGCTACCTCGATCCCCACGGGGAACAGCAGAGACCGCTCTGGATGAAATTTAGAGCTGATATGGATTCGATCTCATGGACGCCGACGGAACAGCATCAAATGGTCAAAGCCGCACAAGCCACCTTCGATGCTATTTCGTCCCTCGACGATGTAATTCACGCGGGCTGATTTACGGCCTCCAGTTTGGGTTATCTTGCCGGGCAGCCTCATTCGCCCAACGACGCATATCACGCAACTCTGAAAAATTAAGAAGACTTACGCTTCCATCCAGTTGCGCGGTCACAGCTTTTTCTGAAAACGCAAGCCGAACCTGGCCATACGCCTTAGCAGTTCCATTTACATTCCAAACACTCGGCCATCGCGGAGAAGATTGCGGTGAAGTCACATAGTAATATCCGTCCACATTTTTGCCTCGCATAGGATCCACACCCCTTGCAGATGAAAAAACAATCAGCTGGGAAGGCTTGACCGCCTGCGCCAAGCGCGTCACGCAAGTTCCGTTAGTCACGTACGAATAGGCCGGCTGTCCGTTTTCGTGGCCCCCAACAAAATAGGAGTTCATTCCTAAACTCGGGGACGCACTGACTAAGTAACTCTGATTGGGATCATTCGGGTCTAGAGAATTTGCCCTCTCGTTCACTAGGATCGCTCCCTCCAACTGATAATTCAGATAAGGAGCCAACCGCCATGGCCACCTCGAGGCTTGGCTACTGCCCGCTTGGAATTCATTACCCTGACTATCGGTCGCCACCCCCTCCTCATCGTAACCTTTAAGTAAAACTCCATTCTGGTCCTGTGCAGCCGCTAGATAGGCCGAAATTAAACTTTTTGCCGCAGCTGTCTCAGACGCCTGCTGCCCAGCTAACCGCGCACGCCCTAAAACTGGGGTTGCTAAACCTACTAGGAGTCCCGTCACGGCAATAACCACCAAAAGCTCGACTAATGTGAAAGCCATCTTCCGATTTGATCGGGCAAACTGCATCATCAAAATAGCAGGTTAAGATCGACGGCGACGCCGATTCACAAGGGCCACTGCAAAACCGAAAGCCAGAAGAGATCCCACTGCAGGCTCAGGAATCAAAACCGGCCCCAGATTCCCCACAGCCTCCATGGAGTAAAATCGCGCCGTTGTCGCCAAAGGAGAACTTGTAATGCCAACGAGACCAAATCCAAAGTTTGTACTTGGGTTTAGAATCCAATCGTTAACTGCGGATGTTACATCAATCTGCACCTGCCCAGCTTGCGTAAGATCCACCTCTGCAACTCTAGCTCTTCCAAAAAGGTTATTTTGGTACCAAGTGGAAAGGACGGCTGTTTCGCTTTCCGAAAATTCCGCACCGAGAGCTACAACCGCCAGCCGAAAACTACCAGTTGTAAGATAATCATATACTGGGGGTCCTTGATAGCCGGGAACAATTGCTTTCGGGGTTTTGAAGTCTTTTAGATTAAGCTGGAGAAACTTAGAGCCCGCTGTGGTCAATCCCGACAAGTTTGAAAATTCGATTCCAGCAAAATTAAAATGCCCGTCATAATTCGGATTCGTATTCAGAATATTCATTCCAACATGAAAGGTTCCACTGTTAAGAGTGCCAGTCCGAGTCGTGCTGTAACTTTGAGTATAGTAGTAGGTGTCTGCATCAAGGGAGGCACTCACGGTTTCAGCTTCAACCGAAAGAGATCCAGCCATCCAAAGGCTTAAAAGTAAAAATGTTGCACGATGCATAAATAAATAGTTAGAGGGCAAAGAAAAATTTGCAAATGACAACCCCCCCAGCCCGAACGCTTATTCGAATAGCCCAAGAAGTCGCATTAGAATATCTTATCTCTTAGCACTTTTATACCTAAATATCAACGACTTGCGCGTTTAGTGTCGCTCGTTAGGAGAAGCTAAAAAACACCGCCTTCTTGCGACTACACTATTTTCCGCTATCAACTACCTCTATGTCTGAATTTGACCTCAAAGACACGATCCTCACCCGACTCGGGGAGAACTACGACCTTCACGATAAGTATGTGAATCGTACCCTCGTCAAAGTTCAACGCACGATCGGCTTCGATAAAATCTATGCCCGCGCAGAAGGCGCCTACCTTTATGACCTCGACGGCAAAGACTACCTCGACTTCCTTAGTGGCTACAGTGTCTTCAATATTGGCCGCAATCATCCCACGGTACAAAAAGCCATTCGGGATGTCTTGGATCTCGACCTACCCAACATGGTTCAAATGGACTGCTCCGTTCTCTCGGGCCTCCTCGCCGAAGCTCTCGTCAAAAAACTAGGCCCCTCTCGCGATGCCTGCTTCCTCTGCAACTCCGGAACGGAAGCGGTCGAAGGAGCTTTGAAATTCGCCCGCGCCTCCACCAAACGCCCAAAAATCCTCGCACAAGAAGGCTCCTACCACGGACTGACATTTGGCGCTCTCTCGATCACCCACTCCGGTAATTTCCGCGAGGACTTCGATCCCTTCCTTCCAGGTGCGGGATTCGTTAAATTCGGTGATCTCGCTGATCTCGAATCCAAACTCCGCTCCCGCGATGTTGCCGCTTTCATTTTTGAACCCGTCCAAGGCAAAGGGGTGAAATACCCGTCCGATGATTACTTCCCCGCCGCCCAGGAACTATGCCGAAAATACGGAACTCTTTTCATCGCCGATGAAGTTCAGACCGCGCT
>JBBAWA010000036.1:0-13447 GCA_040397425.1 Methylacidiphilales bacterium | reverse complement strand
TGAAGGGCTTCCTTCACTTCCTCCAGCTTGAAGGGTTTGATAATTGCTTCGATTTTTTTCAGAGCCATAAGAGTTGCCTTCTTTCTGGGGTAAACCCCGGATTAGTAGATGTAGCCCTTTTCTTCGTGATCGCTGACGTCGAGTCCTTCCCTTTCCGCTTCCGCGGCAGGTCGCAATCCCATCAACGACTTTATGACGAATGCAATCACGGTCGTTCCGACAATGGAAAGAACCAACGTCAAAGCGATCGCCTTGCACTGCTCAGCCACTAGGGTTTTGCCAACAATCTCTTTCAGATTCAGGTTAAGGTTCGCGTTCACGTCGGCCGTTGCGAGAACACCCGTCAAGAATGCGCCGAGAGTTCCCCCCACAGCGTGTACCCCGAAAGTGTCGAGTGCGTCATCGTAGCCGAACCATCTTTTCACGCGTGTGCAGAAGAACCAGGGAACCAGCCCCGCGGCTACTCCGATGATGATCGATCCGGAGGCATCGATGAAGCCGGTAGCGGGAGTCACCACGACCAGACCTGCGACCGCGCCCGAGCAGAAGCCGAGAACACTCGCCTTGCCCTTGTCGAAATATTCCGCCACCGCCCAGACGAATGCGGCCACGCCGGTCGCCAAAGTGGTGGTCATGAAGGCATTCGCGGCCACGCCGTCCGCTGCTACGGCCGATCCTGCGTTAAATCCGTACCAGCCGACCCAGAGCATTCCGGTGCCGACCATACAAAGCACCATGCTGTGCGGGGGCATCGGCTCTTTGCCGAATCCCAGGCGTTTTCCGAGGATCATGCAGAGAATCAGAGCTGACCATCCGGAGGACATGTGAACCACGGTTCCACCCGCAAAGTCGATGGCTTTGATCGCTGCGCCAGCGTTCCAAACTCCGTTCATCAAACCGTTGACGCCCCAAACCATATGAGCGAGGGGGAAGTAAACGATGAACATCCACGCACCGACAAAAAGAAGCAGTGCGGAGAATTTAATTCTCTCCGCAATCGCCCCGATGATCAGTGCGGGAGTGATGATGGCGAACATCATCTGATACATGCTGAAAACATTCTGCGAAACCCAGTAGGCGTAATCTGTGTTCGGAGCTGATGTCACTCCCTTCAAAAAGGAGAATTCCAGCCCGCCAAGGATCGGGCTGTTAAAGCCTTTTCCAAAAACCAGACTGTAGCCCACCGCCCACCAGAGGATGGTTACCAACCCGGTGATTCCCAAGCATTGGGCCAAGATGGAGAGGACATTTTTCGAACGAACAAGTCCGCCGTAAAAAAGCGCCAATCCAGGGAGGGTCATGAACAGCACGAGGGCGGCCGAGGTCATCAACCAGGCGTTATGCCCAGGACCCGCCACACCTACCGAAGCTGTTGTCAGCCCTTCAGGAATGTTTCCTTTTTCGTCTTTGAGTGGAGCGGCGGGATCTCCGTTTCCGAGATAGGCCTCGAGGCCAGCCACCCTTTGCTCCAAGGTCGGCGCTGGGGCGTCCGCACGGACTCCGGCCAGCGACATCCAGAATACCGACAGCACCACTAACGGGCGCCATCCCAACACGTTTTGTATCGTCATACTTCCATCTCCTTTTTTGGTCTGGTTTCTATCGCCCATCAGGCGGACCTCTGAAGCAGACTCCCTCCAAGAGATCAGAGCTTTAGAAGCAGATGCCGTGCCAAAAGACGTGGCTCATCTAAATTTATGTAACCCGCTGATGGATAGTTGTCTAAAGTGTGAGGATTTTTAGGGCCTTCGACACACACCTGCCATTAGGTGGCTATTTTCCGCCTTAACTCAATTAAGCAGACTAGTAGATGTAGCCTTTTTCCTCGTGGTCGCTGACATCCAAACCTTCGCGCTCCGCCTCGGTTGAGGGTCGCAAGCCCATGATAAATTTGACGCCCCATGCCACAACTGCGGTGCCAACGACCGAAATCAAAAGAGTCACGACAATGGCTTTCGACTGCTCGATGAGAAGGGTCCTGCCAATGGTTTCCTTGAGATGGAGGTGGAGATTGGGATTCACCTCTGCCGTTGCAAAAATCCCGGTCAGGAAAGAGCCGATCGTCCCCCCGATGGCATGCACCCCGAACACGTCCAAGGTGTCGTCATAACCAAACCACCGCTTCACCCGGGTGCAGAAAAACCACGGAACGAGTCCTCCTGCCAAGCCGAGTAGAACCGCACCGGTTGCATCCACAAAACCTGCCGCCGGAGTGATCGTGACCAGACCTGCCACTGCGCCCGAACAGAAGCCCAGAACGCTCGCCTTCCCCTTGTCGAAATATTCGGCCACCGCCCAGACAAACGATGCCACGCTTGCCGCCAAGGTTGTGGTGAGAAAGGCATTCGCCGCAACCCCATCCGCCGCCAGCGCGGACCCGGCGTTAAATCCGTACCACCCGACCCAAAGCATTCCCGTGCCCACCATACAGAGCACCATGCTGTGCGGAGGCATGGCTTCCTTATTCCATCCAATCCTTTTTCCAAGAATGATACAGGCGGTCAAAGCGGACCATCCCGAGGCCATTTCCACCACGAAGCCGCCAGCAAAATCGATCGCCCGAATCCCGGCTGCGGAATTCCACACACCATTCATCCACCCAGTGCTGCCCCACGCCATGTGTGCGAGGGGAAAGTAGACAAAGAACATCCACGCGCCGGTGAAAAAAAGGACAGCTGAAAACTTCATCCTCTCTGCCACAGCACCAATCAGCACCACGGGCGTGATAATCGCGAACATGAGCTGGTACATGCTGAAAACGTTTTGCGATACCCAGTAGGCATAATCGGTGTTGGGAGCTGACGTTACGCCCCGGAGAAATGTGAACTCTAGGCCGCCCAGAAAAGGGTTTTGGAAGCTTTTCCCGAAAACGAGACTATACCCCGCCGCCCACCAGAGAATCGTAACCAATCCAGTGATTCCCAAACATTGGGCCATGATCGAAAGAACGTTTTTAGAACGAACCAGGCCTCCATAAAAAAGGGCGAGTCCCGGAAGGGTCATAAACAAAACCAGTGCAGCGGAGATCATCATCCACGCGTTGTGGCCCGGACCCGCCACGCCGACGGAGGCGGTGGTAGGTTGCAACTCGGAATTGCCCGAGTTTGATTTCAGGGTCGCGGCCGGATCGCCGTTCGTCAGATAGGCCTCGAGACCCGCCACCCTCTGCTCGAGCGTGGGAGCGGGAGCTCCCGCGCTGGCGCTGCTCGAAAATAGAAGACAGAGTCCGAGGGCCACGAGCCCTGCGCCAATCCACGATTTCAATCCCGCCCTCCCTTGGTTGGCTTTAGGCTTGTTCGGTTGCCGCTGCCGCTGCCTCGCCCTCGCCCACTGCGAAGCGCGTGAACCGACGGACGACAATGTTTTCACCCAGCTCGCCAATTTTGGAGGAGATGATGTCTTTCATCGTCAGATTAGCGTCCTTCACGAAAGCCTGCTCCATCAAACAAACGGTGCTGTAGTATTTTTCCACTTTGCCTGCGACGATTTTCTCAACGACGGCCTCGGGCTTGCCCTTGATCTGGGCCGCTGCCACTTCCCTCTCGTCCTTTAAAGCCTTTTCGGGAACTTCTTCTCGGCTCACATAAATCGGACTGGCGGCCGCGATTTGAAGGGTGATGTCTTTGACTAGTTCGCGGAAGTGCTCATTCTTGGCAACGAAATCCGTCTCACAATTGACCTCAACCAGTACCCCTACTTTTCCACCCAAGTGGATGTAGGAAGCGATGACGCCCTCCCGAGTTTCCCGGCCGGCTTTTTTCCCTGCAGCCAGGTTAAACTTTTTACGGAGAATTTTTTCTGCCTCCTCCGGATTCCCGTTCGCCTCCGTTAGGGCTTTTTTACAATCCATCATCCCTGCGTGGGTACGGTCGCGCAGATCTTTTACAATTTTGGGATCAATCGTTGCAGCAGTAGTCATGGGGTAAATCCTTTCAAGACGCTCTTAGGCAGTGAGAGCGGCTTCCTTGCCTTTTGAGGTGCGCTCTTTTTTCTTTTTGTCGCTCTTTTCACCCTGTTCAGCCTTTTCCGACTTCTCGGATACTGGGTGCGCAGGTCCACGCCGGCGACCCTCCTCAATGGCATCAGCCATCGGTTCCATCACAGCGCGGATGGAACGAATGGCGTCATCATTACAGGGAACAGCGATGTCAGCATCGTCAGGATCGGCATTCGTATCGGCAAGTGCGATGACGGGGATCCGCAAGCGCCGCGCTTCCTTGACCGCAATTTCCTCCCTGGGCATATCGACCACAATCATTGCGGCTGGAATCTTATCCATTTCCAAAATTCCTGCGAGATTTCGGCCCAGCTTGGCTTTCTCCCGGCGGAGTGCGGCTGACTCTTTCTTTGGCAAAAGATCCATCGCGCCCGATGTTTCTTTGCTCTCAATACTTTTCAGTTTTCCCACGCTACGACGAATCGTAGCCAGGTTGGTCAAGGTCCCGCCCAACCAGCGACCCGTGACGTAGTGCGACTTGGTTCGCTCGGCCAACTCTTTGACGACCTCTTGAGCCGGCTTTTTTGTCCCCACGAACAGGATGTGTCCACCCTTGGCTGCAGCTTCGCGCAGAAAGTCGGCGGCTTTTCGTACCTGCTCGGCCGTCCGAGAGAGATCGATGATATAGATTCCATTGCGTGGGCCGAAGATGAACTCCTTCATCTTGGGATTCCACTTATCCGTGCGGTGTCCAAAGTGAACCCCTGCTTCAAGCAGTCTTTTCACCTCTGATTCTGTTGCGAGCATAGTCGTATTTCCTGTCCGTATATGACCCCGACTTGTCGGAGCTTCCCTTTCTAGGGAATAGGGTTTCAGTTTCGTTGTCCGCGATAGCGAACGTTGAATCCGGGCTTGGAGATAACTTTCAAAAAGAAAATTAGATCAAAGCTTTTCAAACATAGAGATTTCTAGCGCGAAGCCAAGCCTTGCGTTGCTGTAGTTCCAGCCCCAAGCGCAGGCGTGGGTCCAAGTTTAAGGCTAAGTATATGGGTAACTCCCGAGATTATTTTTACATAAAATCATTGACATAGTATTTTAAGTTGTTATAGACGATATAGATGCGAGCAATTTTACCTGTTTATGCTGCTCTTGTGGTCGCAGCATCTCTATCACAAGCCATTGGGGTAGAGTCAGTTAAGTCGGATGCTTCAAAGAAAAAGTCTCCTGAGTTGACCCCCTCTGTTTCTTATCCCGTAAAGCGGAATATTGTTACGACCTACTTTTGGATTGGCCAGGGAGGAACCAGCATAAGTTCCACGCAAAACATCATGAGTGCATGGGATCAGTTTTGGAAAAAGAACTTCGGTGGTATTGATGCTCCAGAGGACAGGAAAGACGCCAAAAAGTTTCGTGAGGCCAGCCTTCCAGAAAAATTCGCTCCGACGTTAAACCCTTTTTACGTTGCCCTTCCCTTTAACGACATCGCTTTTCCGAAGAAGTCTCGAGAATACGTCCCGTGGTGGAGCGAGACGGATTTTCAAAAGGATCGACTAGAATCCCAGTGCAAGGGTCGGTGGGTCATGATTAAATTTCATAATAAGGTGTGTTTTGCCCAGTGGGAAGACGTCGGTCCTCTTCGCTATGATCACGCGGAGTATGTCTTCGGCGAAGAGCGTCCGACCCGCTACTCGCGAGCAGGATTGGATGTTTCCCCTGCTGTCAGGGATTACCTAGGGCTTAGCGGACTGGATAAAACGGACTGGAAGTTCGTTGAGGATGATCAGGTGCCTTATGGCCCTTGGATCGAGTACGGCGAGCAGGCCATTCTTTACAGCGCAATTAAAAGTCAGACCGCGAAAAAGATTCGTAAAAGTCTCTAATTCCCGTCGTCAAGAGCCTTCTTGCCGCCTCTATTTTCTCATCGCCCACACTGCCAGGGCGGAAATATCCGATGGATTCACTCCTGAAATTCTTGCTGCCTGACCGAAGGTTCTCGGCCTAACTTCCTTTAACTTCGCGCGGGCCTCTTTTTTCAACCCCACCACACTCTCGTAATCGAAGTTCTCTGGGATATTCTTTCCCTCCATCTCTTTCAAGGTCGCAATCCGATCGATATCGCGGGCGACGTAGCCCGAATATTTCACATCTGCCTCAACGGCCTCCGCAATCTCCCCAGGCATGCGTTGAAACTCCTCGGGTAGGTTGTTCCATGATATTTCGGGTCGACGTAGCCAATCCTCCAAAGTCTTACCCTCTCGTCGAGATGCGGTTAACCTGGCGCGACACGAATCGATTTGGGCCCTTCTCTCTTTCGTTCGACGAACCCGCTCGGCAGAAGCCAACCCCAACTCCCCTGCCCTTTCGGTCAGTCGCAAATCGGCATTATCTTGGCGGAGAAGTAGACGATATTCTGCGCGAGAGGTGAACATTCGATACGGCTCTCGAGTTCCCTTGGTGACCAGATCGTCGACCATCACTCCAATATATGACTCGTGCCGACCAAGCTTCCACGGCTCCGCCCCGCGTGACGCCAAGGCCGCGTTAATTCCCGCCAAAATCCCCTGCCCTGCCGCCTCCTCGTAGCCGGAGGTCCCATTCAACTGCCCCGCAAAATATAGCCCACGGACCAATTTCGTCTCCAAACTTGGCCAGAGCTGAGTTGGCGGGCAGTAATCATACTCAACCGCGTATCCTGGCCTCAAAAACTCAGCCGCCCCGAGGCCTGGAATTGAGTGAATCATCTCGACCTGAACATCAAACGGAAGGCTCGTTGAACACCCGTTCACGTAGAACTCATTTGTATGTCTACCCTCGGGTTCTAAAAATATCTGGTGCCTTTCCTTGTCTGGAAACTTAACAATCTTATCCTCTATAGATGGGCAGTATCTTGGCCCAACTCCTTGAATGACACCACAATATAAAGGAGATCTTGACAGGTTTTTGCGTATTATCTGGGCTGTTATGTCGCTCGTATAGGTAATCCAGCACGGGATTTGTTCCACGTGGAACAGGCCGTCCTTCCAGTGGTTGAGGCTGAAAGTGTGATCTTCCCGGTGCTCGATCGAGTCGACCATGAAGCTGAAGTTTGGTGGCGGGTTGTCGCCGTTTTGTGGCTCAAGTTTTGAGAAATCGATGCTGCGCTTATTGAGTCTTGGAGGGGTGCCTGTTTTAAGTCTCTCGACCTGGAATCCTAGTTTTCTGAGCTCATCTGAAAATCCGCTTGATCCATCGCCCATTCTGCCGCCGGCAACGTTCCGATCCCCAACATGCATTAGAGCCTTTAGGAACGTTCCCGTGGTCAATACGATCTTCTTTGCGTTCAGGCGGACCCCTAGGTTGGTAACTACAGCCCGAACCTCGCCATCTTCGACGATTAGCTGAGCGATCTGACCCTGCTTAAGATCCAGGTGCGGCTGATTTTCAAGGGCGAACTTCATTCTAAACTGATAGGCTTTCTTGTCGCACTGCGCGCGAGGGCCTCTAACACTCGGGCCTTTGCTTGAATTTAGCATTCGCATCTGAATTGCTGTAGCATCGGTATTGATGCCCATTTCACCTCCGAGCGCATCGATTTCCCGCACAATGTGGCCCTTTGCCAGGCCGCCGATGGCTGGGTTGCAACTCATCTGGCCGACGGTATCGAGATTCATCGTCAAAAGAAGGGTCTCACACCCCATTCGAGCGGACGCGAGAGCGGCCTCTATCCCCGCATGGCCAGCCCCAATCACGATTACATCGTAATTCTTGGGGAAGACAAAATAGGATGAGGAGCCCATAAAGGGTTTGCTAGATGGCGGGTGAGGGGATGCGATCCGTAAAAATAGTCTTTGCCGCAGGGAGGCGCCCCGGGTGTTTCGCCACAGAGTTCGGGAGTCCGACCGGCAAAACAAGTGCAATTGCTATATTTTTATCTCCTTCAACACCAATGATTTCCTTGACTTTAGACTCATCCCACCCGTTAATATAGCAAGTAGAGTAGCCTTTTGATTGTGCGGCGAGGGCAAGGGTGGTTGCCATAATCATCGCATCTTTAATCGCGTATTCGCGCTCCCTTTCGGCCAAGCCTTTCTGAAAGCTTGGGGCGTTATCGCGAATCCAATCCGCAAATTTTTGAGGCCAAGCTTCACAGGAGACTCCTGTTTTAAGAATCTCGTCCATATGTTTTTCCCAGCCTCGTATTGAAACGGAAAAAACAAATGTGACTGGAGCTTCGAGAATCTGTTTTTGCCCCCAAGCCGCCGCGGAAAGAGCCTCTTTCTGGGCCATAGAACGAATCATAACAACTCGGGTGGGCTGAAAGTTCCACGAGGAGGGAGCATCCTGCATCAAGGAGAGAAGCTCCTGCAGCACGCCCTCCGGAATCGGGTCGTTCTTAAAAGATTTTATACTACGCCGGGCACGGATCGATTCCGCGGTTGTAAGATCGGATTTGTTCATCAC
Source organism: Methylacidiphilales bacterium (assembly GCA_040397425.1). GTDB lineage: Bacteria > Verrucomicrobiota > Verrucomicrobiia > Methylacidiphilales > Verrucolacustridaceae > Verrucolacustris. Next base: position 5,070 of record JBBAWA010000036.1, on the reverse strand, counting down.
GAAACAGTATCTGAAAAGACCAAAAAATGAAAGCCGGGGAAGGTCTGCCCCTTGGAGGCCAAGCCCGTGGTTACCGTGCCGTGAAAAGCTCTTCGATCGTGTGGAGATCGGCGTGTTCGGACTGAATAGACCAGAGCTTTGCGTAAAGACCGCCCGAGCGAATCAAGGACTCATGATTTCCGAGCTCAAGGATTCGTCCTGCATCCACGACAGCAATTTTGTCTGCCTTACGAACGGTCGAAAGCCTATGAGCAACGACAATGCTGGTTCTTCCCGCGAGAAGATGATCTAGGGCCATCTGAATCTGCTTTTCGGTCGCTGTATCCACGCTGGCAGTAGCCTCATCGAGAATGAGAACGGGCGGATCCTTAAGCAGAGCGCGCGCAATGGAGAGCCGTTGGCGTTCCCCTGCGCTTAGTCGAACCCCCCGCTCGCCGACTTTCGAATTCCACCCATCCGCCAACGCTTTAACAAAGTCCAGAGCACAGGCAGCACGCAAAACCATTTCAATTTCAACATCCGTGGCATGAGGTTTTCCCAACTCTAAGTTTTCACGAATGGTTGCTTGGAACAAAAAGGGCTCCTGAGTCACAACTCCAACCTCGCGACGTAAATCCTTCAGAGAAATTTGGGGAAGGGGAACTCCGTCCAGCAGAACCTCTCCGCGCGTCGGGTCGTGAAACCGGGCAACAAGTGTGGCGAGCGTAGTTTTACCAGCTCCTGTTGGCCCGACGAGGGCGAGGGAAGTCCCAGTAGGAATTTGGAGATCGATGCCGTGCAAAACCTCTCTGCCCGTTCGGTAGGAGAAGTGAATATTTTTGAAAATGACTTCCCGAGCCGAACCTTTACGAGGCGGCAAAGCACGTAATGGGGAAGTGGTAATATGACCGGGTTCAGGCTCTGCATCTAAAATTGCAAACACGCGTTCCCCTGCAGCTCGCCCCGCTTGAATCAGCTGATTCAAGCTGTGAAGCCGGCTCACAGGTTCGTAGAACATTCCCACATAAAGCAAAAAGGCAACGAGCTCTCCGACTGCCATTTTCCCCTCCAGAACCGACCTTCCCCCAACCCACAGAACGAGACATGTTCCTGCCGCGGCAAACCATGCCATGGAAGGGGAGTAAAACGCCCAGGCCTTCATAATGCCCAAAGAGGCGGTGCGAACGTCTTGTGCAACTTTTTCAAAGCGGTTCGCGCCTTCTTCAAGCCAACCATACGTTTTGATCTGCCTCATGCCTTGAAGGTGATCCATTAAGAGGGAATTCATGGCCGAGGAGGCTCTTCGCTGGACCCGATAACGCGGGTGCGCCGTCAGGGTGTAGTACAATGCACCCGCGGCGAGAAAGGGGATGGGCGCCAATGACCAGGCAGCGAGAAGGGGATCGATTCGAAAAAGAATGATTCCGACGCCGAAAAGCTGAAGGAGGGCGATCAGGCCTTGTTCGATTCCGTCGATCAACATTCGCTCCATGTTCATCACGTCCTCACTGACGCGGGTAAGCAGATCTCCGCTGGAACGGTGATCGTACCAAGAGGTAGAAAGGCGCTGAAAGGCGGAGTAAAGATCCCGTCGAAGATCGAGAATCACCTTCTGCTCAAAAAGATTGTTGAGGAGGATTCGGAGGGCATTTAGCCCGTCGCGGCCAAGAAAAACGAGGAGAAGAAGTCCGACCAACCAAGGAAGCCTGTCTCCTTGCCCTTTCGCGATGACGTCATCAATCAAAACCCCCGTGAGGCGGGGATAAACTAGCCCCAGCAAGGTCGAAAGAAGGGCCGCAGTAACCGTTCCAATTGCATATCCAGGATATTTGCGAAGGTAGCTGGCAATACGCAGGGCAGTGGACATGGGTCGAAAGAGTAGCCCGATCCGCTCGGGTAGCCAATGAGAGAGGAAACTAGGCGGCTTGGGCGAGTCCTAATGTTTTCAAAAGAGCGCGATCGTCCGATTCCTCGGGGTTGGGAGCAGTCAGGAGTTTGTCCCCAAAAAAGATGGAGTTTGCGCCTGCGTAGAAACAGAGCGCTTGGGCTTCGCGGGTCAGAACTGTGCGACCCGCACTTAGTCTGATTCGAGCTCGAGGAAGGGCGATTCGGGTCGTAGCAATGAGTCGGACCAATTCAAACACATCGACGGGTTTTTGGTCTGCGAGGGGAGTGCCCTCCTGGGGCATGAGACAGTTGATGGGAACACTTTCAGGGGAGGGGTCAAAACCACATAGAACTTCGAGCATTTTGAGGCGGTCGTCCTCCGTCTCTCCCATCCCAAGGATGGCTCCACAGCAAACTGCCATCCCCGCCTTCTGCACGGAGCGAATTGTCCTTAGACGATCTTCAAAAGAGTGGGTCGTAACGATGTTGCGATAGTGGTCAGGGGAGGTGTCGAGGTTGTGATTGTAGGCGGTCACTCCCGCATCTTTGAGTTGGCGGGCTGCCTCATCGGTGAGTTGTCCCAATGTGACACAAACCTCCATGCCGAGCTGTTTCACGTCCCGCACGATATTGAGAACCGACTCGAACTTGGCCTCTCCTTCGCGGACGCCTTTCCAAGCGGCACCCATGCAGAAGCGCCCAGCGCCTGCGGCTTTAGCTTCCCGCGCTTCCGCTAGCACCGCGTCCCGCTCCATGAGTGGCTGGGCTTTTACCCCTGTTGCGTAACGCGCACTTTGTGCGCAGTAACCGCAGTCCTCACTGCAACCCCCCGTTTTGATGCTCAGGAGGCGACACAGTTGAACCCCTTCTTTTTCGGCCCAATGCTCTCGATGAACCTTGCGAGAGTTGTCCAAAAGAGTGAAAAGTGGCTGACGATAAATTGGGGAGAGCTGAGAGAAGAGTTTGGGGGTATTTTTGCCAAGAGAAGCCATCCCGTGAAGGTGGCGAAAAGCTGGGATAAGGTCAAAAACTGATTGCGTACACGGGCCGTGAGAGGAGAATTATCCAATGACAAAACAGATTAAACAAACCCTACTTCTTGTGGCATTACTTGGGCTTCATGCTCCCTTGTCGGTTCGTGCGGACTACTTTGGCAAACTCGAGCCTCGACTCATCCAGGTAACCGACGGAAAAAAGAGTGACTATAAAAAACCCTCCACCAGTCCGAAGTATGTAGCCATTTACTACTCAGCACACTGGTGTCCGCCCTGCAGGGCTTTCACACCAAAACTTGTGGAGTGGTATAAAGGATTCAAGCCGAAGCATGAGGATTTTGAGTTGGTCTTTGCAAGTAGCGATAAATCCGAAGAGGCCCAGATCGAATATATGAAAGAAACGGGCATGCCGTGGCCTGCCATGAAGTTTGGAACCAGCAAAGGACCCGAGGTTAGAAAGTATGCAGCGAGCGGAATCCCGTATTTGGTTTTGATCGACGAGAACGGGAAGGACCTAACGGGCCAAAAGGATAATGAGTGGCAATCTCCACAAGGGGTGCTCCCTAAAATCGAAGAGATTGTCGGGGGTAAAAAGTAGTGCGCCACATTTTCTCCCTATGCCTTTTGCTGGCCTTAACGGGCGCCGCTTGGGCAGAGAGCTATGCTGATTACGTGGCCCGTCATAAGCGGATCCAGAAGATGGTCAATCCGATGAATGTGCCTGTCGCAAATGCCCTAAACGACCAGTGGGATGCGAATCCGGAATACGCCAACCCGAACAACCGAGTTTCGACTCCTGGACCTAAAAAGTTCTATATTAAGTCGTCTCGTGACGATCAGGGGCGGGTAACCTGCATTCCAAGACCTAGATAGCTCCCCACGGGGGTAAACCTCCCGAATCGTTCAAGGCCATGGCAAAGCTTTGTCATCCGGCGGATTCTTTCTGCCTGAGGACGGCGGGTTAGCCAACGAGGCATTTCAGGCTCGGGCAAGGCAGAAAGTTCCCAGGGGTGGAAATAGAGACAAAGGAGCCCATCGTGCTGGAGAACTTGCGCACACAAAGCCAAGTAGATGGGCAAAGGCAAAATATGGAAACTGGCCCAAAACAGGGGAAAGCGGATTCCTGGCAACACTGCGGCAGGGACTTCCCAAAGCGAACCGATCTGAAACGGTCGACGTGGTTCCCGCCGGTGATCGTACCGACCAGGAATCCAAGTCGGGTTCAGAGATGCATCATAACGAAATCCGGCCTGGGTAATCTCCTCTTTGTTGATTTTTCGAAGCCGTGGAGAACGAAAGCCATTAACCCCCTGACCGGAAATCTGCTGTAAAAGGGTGCGGCTACTCAAAAGTTGCAGATCGTCTCCCAAGCGGTGGGACCACCCGTGGGAAGCGATCTCATGGCCACGCGCCGCCGTTTCACGAAGAAGTTCGGGAGCACGCTGAGCGAGCCGGGCGGTACAAAACGTTGTGCCTGGAAATTTCCACTCCTTAGTAAGGCCCAGCCACTCCTGCCAAATTTCCCGTCCCCGGCTCAATCCGTGATCGGGCAGGGGGGGGGCTCCAAAATCGGCCGGCGCGTCATACTCCTCAACATCCCACGTCAGAAGGATGGAGTTCATTCGCAAAGGCGGTAGGCCCCCGTCCATGACCACCAACGGATCAAAAGAAGCTCCTTGAAACATCCAAGAGAGTCGCAAATAAGCTTCACGCGGGAGGTCTTGTAGGTGTGCCGGCCTGAAACCTGAGCAGGGATCTGTCCCACGCGCAGGCCGAGCTTGCGACAGAGGTAGAGAAGTTCCACATCAAAGGCAAAGTCAGTAAGCTTTTGTTTCGCGAAAAGCCGTTCAGCTGCTTCGCGTTGAAACCCCTTCAAGCCTGCCTGGGTATCTGGGTAGTCGATTTTAAGGAGATAACAGGCCAATCGGTTAAATCCCCACCCCAGAAAAGCTCGTCGGGCAGGCAGCCCCCCGTGCGGCTGAGGGGCCATGGAACGAGAACCAATGACCACATCGTGGTCTTTAAGGGACTCAATCAGCGGAGTCAGGTGGTCGATTGAATAAGCCAAATCTCCGTCCATAAACATCAGGCGCTCCTCCTTGGCGCCTTGAAACCCTTGCCGTATTGCCATTCCTTTGCCGCCATTTTTCGACAGGATTTTTACCTCTGCATTTTTGAGTGGCTTCAACTGCTGCTTGAAGGCGTCCCC
>JBBAWA010000035.1:7325-13540 GCA_040397425.1 Methylacidiphilales bacterium | reverse complement strand
CCTTGTTTGATCCGCTCGATGAGGTTAAGAATTTTTCCAACCCCCTCCAAAGCGAAGTATTCACACTGGACGGGTACGAGAATCTTTTCTGCGGCGACGAGGGCGCTGGTCATGAGGAGGCCAACGCTGGGCGGGCAGTCGAGGATGACCAGATCGAATGCGGGATCCAGACGCAGGGGATCGAGAGCTTGGCGGACGTGGATGAGCGGATTTTCCATTCCAGCGAGATCCATCTCGGCCCCTGCAAGGTCTAGTTCAGACGCGAGTATCTGGAGGTTGGCGTGGCGGGAGGGTTGAAGCATATCCAATGCACGGGCTTGTCCGAGAAGAACAGGGTAGAGGCTTTTCCCGGGGGCGTGTTCAAGACCGAGCCCGCTGGTGGCGTTGGCTTGGGGATCGAGATCGACCAGGAGAACTCGACGGCCCGCCTCGGCTGCCCCTGCAGCTAGATGAATGGCGGTAGTGGTCTTTCCCACGCCCCCTTTTTGATTCACAACGGCAACTATGCGCACACCCAAGGGAAACGAGCGCAACTCTACATGTCGAGAGGATTTCCCGAATGGTTCACTTGACCTTTGGGATAAGGTTTATAAAATTTGAAACTCGCTATGATCCAAGTTGAAAATTTAATCAAGAGATATGCGGGGGGTGAGGCGGTCCGCGGGATCACGTTCTCGGTGGAAAAAGGGGAGGTGGTGGGGTTTTTGGGGCCGAATGGGGCAGGGAAATCGACCACGATGAGAATGTTAACGGGATACCTGCCTCCGACGGATGGTCGGATCGAGGTGGCTGGAGCCAAGTTACCGCAGGAAAGCCTCCTAGTGAGGCAGAGGATCGGTTACATGCCTGAAAATGTGCCTCTGTACCCTGAGATGAGGGTGGAAGAGTTTTTGGAGTATCGAGGACGATTGAAACGAGTTTCTCGTGGGGAGATTGCGCATCGGGTTGGGTTGGTGCTGGATCAGTGTGGGTTGACCGATGTCCGAAAAAAGATCATTGGGTCGCTTTCCAAGGGTTTTCGTCAAAGGGTGGGGTTGGCGGATGCGTTGGTGCATAATCCGATGCTTTTGATTTTGGATGAGCCGACGGCGGGACTGGATCCACATCAGATCCGATCGTTTCGGGAACTGATCAAAGAGTTGGGGAAAGACAGGACCATTTTGCTTTCCACCCATATTTTGTCCGAGGTGGAGATGGTTTGTGGGAGGGCGATTATCATCAATAAAGGCAAGATCGAGGCTTCAGACACCTTGGCGAATCTGGAGAAGCGGGTGCAGGCAGGGGCCTTGCAGATTGAGGTAAAGGCTGACCCCGCGTCCGCGAAAGATAAGTTGGGTAAAATTGCCGAGGTGAGTATGGTGGCAGAGTTGAATCGGGCGGGGGATTGGGTCTCCTTTGAGGTTACGGCCGCACCCGGTAAGGATATCCGAGGTGAAGTGGACGGCTTGATCAAGCGGGAGCAGTGGCCGTTGCGGGAGTTTCGGCGTGAGAAGGCGAGATTAGAGGATGTGTTTGTGGAGCTGACTCAGGATTAATTTATGACGCGTGCTTTATGGATTCTTTGGAAAAGGGAAGTAGGAGCGATCCTTCACTCACCCATTGCGTGGGTCTTGTTGACCTGCATGTCGCTGATCAACGGCTTTAGCTTCAGCCAGTGCGTAGCGTATTTGGGGCAAGGGGTGAAGGAGTTCACGGTTATGCAGATCTACTTCTATATTTTCCATTTCTGGTTTCTGCTGATTATTTTGGTGCCGATTCTGACGATGAGGCTTTTCTCGGAGGAGTATAAGACAGGAACGATAGAGATGTTGCTGACGGCGCCGGTGAAGGATGGAGATGTGATTTTAGCCAAGTTCTTTGGGGTGCTTTTCTTCTATCTTCTGCTTTGGATTCCATCGCTTTTGGGTTTGGCGATTTTTCAGTTGGTGACGCATCAGGCGGTGCCTGTGGCTTGGATCCCCCTAGGTTTTTCTTACCTGATGGTGACTTTGGTGGGAATGCTCTACCTCTCCATTGGGTTATTTGCGTCCGTTTTGACGCGAAACCAAGCGGTGGCGGCAATGATCTCCTTCACGATGATCGCCTTGCTCTTCTTTGCGGGATTTCTGAGCTATTTGGTGAGGGATCCAGGATGGCGGGAGGTGTTGAATTATATTTTCACCCTTGAGCAGATGCGTTCCTTTAGTGCGGGGCTCTTCGATTCCCGTCCAGTCGTGTTTTACCTGAGTGGAACTGCATTCTTTCTTATTTTAACCCGGCAGGTGATGACAGGCCGGCGATTGAATGGGTAAACCGATGAGCCGACCTACCCCTCCTCCTCTTTCTGCTTTACGTCGGGAACGGCGTACCCAGTCGATCAATCAGTGGATTTTTCTGCCGATCCTGATCTTCCTTTTTGCCGGGGCGAACTACATCAGTTGGAGGCATTATTATCGTGCAGACTTCTCTCTGAATCAGTTTCAGAAATTATCGGGGCAGACCCTCAATCTACTAAAAAATCTGCCCGGAGAGGTGACGTTGACAGCCTTTTTGGCCCCTGAGCAGGATACTTCGGGAAGTCTCATCCAAGAAGACGTGCAGAAGTTGCTGGAGGAGTACAAATATCGGAGCGGTGGCAAGGTGAAGGTGGAACAGGTGCAACCGTATCTGGATTTTCAGGCGGCACAAAAACTGGCCGAGAAGTTTAAGCTTACGAGTAATGAGAATGTGATCCTGGTGCAGTATGCGGATCGGTCACGGATCTTAAAAGTGGCGGAAATGGCTGAGATTGATCCTGGAGCGATGATGTCGGGGGGTGCGGCTCGGGTGAAATCGTTTGCGGCCGAGGAGAAGATTTCTTCTGCCATCAGCGGCTTAGTTCAGGGTAAGCCGGCGAAGGTTTATGTGACTGCAGGATCGGGGGAGTACAATTTAAACTCTTCCGACAAAGATCCAGCAGGATACTCGTTGTTATCTGCACGATTGGCTTCGCAGAATGTGGAGCTGTTGCCATTAAAATTGGGGGAGCAGGAGGGAGTTCCTGCGGATGCGGATGCGGTGATGGTGGCAGGACCGAAATTTCAGTTCCCTGCACCTTCCGTTGCGGCGTTGCAAGCGTATCTGGGTAAGCCCGGCAGGCTGATGCTTCTGTTGGATCCAGGGGTTCCGACGGGTTTAGAGGGACTCTTTGCGGAGCATGGGGTGGTGGTGGATGCGGATAAAATCTTTCGTAAAGTTGCGGTTTTAAGCACGGCGGGGTTGACCCAAGGAGTGAATGAGGAGACGGTGGGCACACGGTATTCGGGTCATCCTGCGATTCGTTGGATTGAGACTGTGGGTGGATCGTTGCGTTTTGGATCCGCTCGTTCGATCACGATCAAGCCCGTGGTAGCGGCGAATCCCGTGAAGGCCGAAATGTTGGTGGAGACTTCGGATCGGTACTGGGCCAAACCCTGGCCCCTAGCGGCAGGAAAGAAGAGTGACTTTGTGGACGGAGAAGACCGCAAGGGACCGTTTATTGTGGCCGCGGTGGTGGATGGGACTGTGCCTGGAGATCGTGGTAAGGAGAGTCCTGCACTTCGAGCTGTGGTGGTGGGATCAGCCTCGGCCTTTGCGAATCAGAATATTTCTCCGCTGGAAGTGGATTTCATGGTGAATGCGATTCAGTGGACTTTGGGGAGAAGTGACGCATTGGGAATTTCACCCAAGACACCGAAAGATTTCTCCGTGTCGATGGATGAGGGGCAACAGAGAGTGATTATGTTGTCCACGCTATTGGGAATTCCTGCGGTAACGGGAATATTAGGTTTTCTGGTTTGGTGGCGGCGAAGGAGTTAAGTCAGATTTTGAGATGAGCACCCGGTCTCTTTTAGTGGCTGTCGGTCTGATGGTGGTGATGTTGGGTGCGCTGAGTTTTCTGCAGAAAAAAGTCCCTGGCACAGAGCGGATGGCAAAGGAGTCGCGTCGAATCACGGATCTGCCTGTGCGGGAGGCGAACTGGATTGATCTGAAGGGGCCCAAAGGGGAATTTGTTTTTCGTAAAAAGGAGGGTGGAGATTGGCAGTTGGAAAAGCCGATTCAGGGGGCGGCAGATGGGGCAACGGTAGGACGATTGCTTTCGGAGGTGCAGTTTGTGGAAAGCCTTCAGACTTTGCCTGAGGGAAAGAAAGAGGAGTCGTTGTTGCAAAGTTTCGGCTTGGGGCAACCGTCGCGAACCTTGGTGATCGGGACGAAAGAGGGTGAGTGTAAGATTGAAGTCGGAAGAGAGACGCCCGTAGCGGGGGGAGTGTACACCCGAGTTCGATCGGGATCTCAAAAGGGACGAATCGCGGTGGTGCAGAATCAGCTTGTGGAGGCGATGGATAAAGATTTAACGGGGTGGAGGGAAAAGAGAGTGCTGCCCTTGCTCGTTCCTGAGGTGCAGGAGCTCCTCATGCACCAGGGGACATTGGAGGTGGAGGTAAAGAAGAAGGAGAGTGGGTGGTTGATTACGAAACCTGTAGAGGCCCCTGCGGATCCAACGGCTATGGAAGGTGTGTTGGGTGAGATTTCCGCTCTTAAGGCGGCTGAATTCGTGTCGGATTTGGGTGGAGATCTGGCTCTCTACGGGTTGAATGCGCCGACGCAGTCGTTCGAAGTTAAGATGAAAACGACGAACCGGATTTTGCAAATCGGATTAACGAGCCCCAAGGATACCAATCAGGTCTTTGCAAAAGTGTCAGATCAGGCTTCCGTTTTTCTTTTGCCTCGCTTGGCGGTTGATGGGTTGGGAAAACTTTCGGATCGGGTAAGGGACAAGCGATTGGTGACGCTAGGTCGGGTTGGGGAGATTGATGGGGTCGAAATGAGCGGAAAGAGTGGGGATTATCGGCTGGAGAAGAGTGGTCCAGGAGGAGAATGGAAACTGGTTTTTGGAAAAAACAGTTTTTCTGCGGATGGGGTTGCAGTGCAAAGGTGGCTTGATTCTTTGATGGAAGTTCGAGCGAACCGCTTCTTGCCTACGGAGGATCCTGCCCGCATGGGTCTAAGTAAGCCTAAGCAAACGATCAGTCTTAAGTGGGTGGGGAAAACCAATCAGTTGGAGACGATTCAGTTGGGGGACGAAACCAAGGAGGAGGTATTTGTCAGGGGCTCAACTACCTCAGGGGCTATGGTGGTGCCTGTTTCTTTGGCGCGAAGCATTCCAGATTTACCGTTGGGTTGGTTACCCAGAAAAGTGGTGCCTGCAGACTTTGGTCCGATTGAGGGGTTTATTTGGGCCGTTGGAAGTGCTCGAAAAGAGTATCGATTAGGGGCGGATGGTCGGTGGAAGGGTGAGGGGCAAGAGATGCCGAGTGTGACGGGGTATGTAGTGCGTCTGGATCAGTTGGAAGTGACTCGATGGATGGCGCTCCCTGGCAAGGCAGAGCTGAGTAAAAGCGAGGTGGAGATTTTGTTGGAGGGGAAGGAGGGCAAGAAGTTGAAAATTGTTGCTATGAAAGGGAAAGCGGAAGGAGGTGCTTGGATTCGAGTGGATGGTCAGGATTGGGTGGGGGTTGTGGATCGAGGTGCTGTAGCAGGGTTACGGCAGGATCCTGGTGGGGCAGGGGAGAAGTCACCTCAGAGGTGACGCGCCGACGATTTAGGTTAAGCTAGCGATGTGGGTGAATCGCTAAAAGATCAAGGCAAGCGAGACCAGTCGCGGGTTAGGCCCAAAATGTATGGGGTCGCTCTCTATTTGGTGGCTGGAATCCTTATTCTGCAGGTCCTGTTCTGCCTTTCGGTATTTGTTTTGAGACCCTATGTGAACGCCAAGACGCCTGAGGGGATTATTCAAAGTGAAAGGGAAAAGGCGGGTGAGTGGATGGGGAACCTGACTCGTTTTCTTCAGTCGCGAATGCATTTGGGGCTTCCCTGGAAAAGTGGTGGGGCTACGAATGCAACCAATGCACCCACCAAAAATCCATGAGCGGAGGAAAGCGGAGGACATGGATTTGGGCTGCGGTTGTGCTGGTGGTCATTCAGGTCGTGGGTTTGTTTGGGTTATTGGAGATGAGGCGAGGCGAAAGCGAAAGAGAAAGGGAGTGGGCCTTTGATCCTGAGGCCGCGGTGGCGGAGGCCAAGGGGGAGAAGGAGTTTCGTGAGGCTTTACAAAACCTGCCAATGCCTGAGGGAACAGTCCGATTGAGTGTGTCGGCGGCCAAGGCGGCAGCCCCGCAGGTGGAGGATCTTTTAGAGCAGGCGAGAAATTTGCAAAA
>JBBAWA010000035.1:3049-7225 GCA_040397425.1 Methylacidiphilales bacterium | reverse complement strand
CAGCAACGGGAGGAGACATTGGCGAAACACCCCCGAAAGATGGCTTTGGTGGGTGTTGAGGAAAGTAGTGTAGAGGGAGGAAAGCGCGTGGATTGGAGTGTGCGTGCGATTCGGGGAGTTGAGGTGCTCGATTCCCGAAAGGTGGGGGTGAGGGTGCAGTTTTTTGAAAGGGGCCCGGATGGACTTTTGAAAAAAAGTGAATCGGGCATGGTGCGATGGGTGAAGGGCCCACCGTTGAAGGAGGCTGATGGTTTGAGGGTGGTGACGTGTGAGCCGAAGGTGGGTGTAGGCGGAACGTATGTCGGATATACGTGGCAAATCTTTTATGATGGGGAGTTACAGGATGAGCGAATTCAGCCTTCTTCCCTACGAGGAGTTTTACGTGAAAAACCTCGGAGCTGACGGGGCTCGAACCCGCAACCCCCGCCGTGACAGGGCGGTGCTCTAACCAATTGAGCTACAGCTCCAATTCAGTAAGAAAGATACCTACGATGGCGGGGAGACCAAGTCAGGAATTTGAGGCAGAAGTCGTGGTGGTGGGGAGTGGAATTGCGGGGCTGAGCTTTGCCTTGAAAGCAGCGGAGCATGCCCGGGTGCTTCTTTTAACGAAAAAGAACGCGGCGGAGTCGAATACCAACTATGCGCAAGGTGGGATTGCGTGTGTGACCTCCTCGGAGGATTCGGATGAGCTGCACATCCGTGACACGATGGAGGCGGGGGCAGGTTTATGCCAAGAAAAGGTGGTTCGGCAGGTGGTGAAGGATGGGCCGGCGAGAGTGGCGGAGCTGGTGGAGCTAGGGGTAAAATTTACCGAGCGACAAAATGGGGTGGGTCAGGAGCCTGATTTGGGGAAGGAGGCAGGTCATAGCAAGCGGAGGGTGTTACATGCTGGAGATATTACGGGGCGGGAGTTGGAGAAGGCTTTACTAGCGGCGGTGCGATCGTCCCCGCAGATCCAAATTCGGGAGGATATTGTGGCGATCGACTTGGTCACAACGAAAAAGATGAAGATGAAGGCGCCCAACCGTGTTGTAGGGCTGTATGTATTGGACTGCGCGACGCAGAGGGTTATTACGATTTCTGCGAAAGTGGTGGTCTTGGCGACGGGGGGTTGTGGAAAGTGTTATCTGTATACGACCAATCCAGGGATTGCGACTGGGGACGGCGTGGCGATGGCTTATCGGGCAGGTGTGGCGATTGCGAATATGGAGTTTGTTCAGTTTCACCCCACCTGTCTTTTTCATCCGTCCGCACCAAGCTTTCTGATATCGGAAGCTCTGCGGGGCGAGGGTGGGTTAGTGGTGAATGCCAAAGGTGAGGATTTCACAAAAAAGACAGACCCCCGCGGATCCTTGGCTCCGCGAGATATTGTGGCCAGAGCCATTGACGAAGAGATGAAAGAGAGTGGTGCGGTCTGTGTGTATTTGGATATTCGTGCCAAGGGATCAGATTTTCTTGAGAAACGATTTCCCGCCATTACCTCGACCTTGCGTGGACTGGGAATCGATCCAGCAAAAAAGCCCATTCCCGTTGTACCTGCGGCGCACTACCAGTGCGGAGGAATTCCTGCCGAGTTGAACGGGACAACGGAACTGCAGGGGTTGTGGGCTTTAGGGGAGGTGGCGTGTACGGGGTTACATGGGGCGAACCGACTCGCGAGTAACTCCCTTCTCGAGGCACTTGTGATGGCGCATCGTGCCGCAGAAAATCTGCCCCACCACCTTAAGAAGAGTGTGGCTAGAGTTTCTATTCCGGATTGGAAAGAGGGGCAGGCTCACGACGCGGATGAGATGGTCGTCATCACGCACAACTGGAAAGAGATTCGTCAGTTGATGTGGGACTATGTGGGAATTGCGAGAACGACCAAACGATTGAGGAGAGCCCAATCGCGCTTACGGCTGCTTCTGGAGGAGGTGCAGGAGTTTTACTGGAACTTCCGTGTCACTGGGGATCTTCTGGAGCTTCGAAATCTGGCGCTCTGCGCGGCTTTGATTGTGGAATCTGCTCTAGCACGTAAGGAGAGTCGGGGACTCAATGCCAACGCGGATTATCCAAAGCTACTGAAGGCGGCTAAAGATACAGTGATTCGAGCAGGGAGTATTCGCTAGGGAGATAGTTTGGCGATCGATCCCAACCGGGAATTGGGATTAGGAATTCTTGGCTTCGCGCCACCAAGCGAGGAATGCCAGAACAGACCAAAGGGAGCGGCGATGATCGGCTTTGTGGCTTAAATGTTCTTGGGTCATTCTGTGAACGGTTGCTGGATCGAGAATTCCTGTTGAAGCCACAAGAGAGGGCTGGGTGAGATCCTGAGCCCATTCCCGAAGATCCTGTTGAAGCCAAGAAGCGACAGGCATAGCAAAACCCGCTTTTTTGCGGTGAAGAATCTCTTGGGGAAGATCGTTTTTTAGGGCTTCCCGAAGAATCAGCTTCGTCTGGCGCCCGCGCATTTTGTAATCGGAACGAAGGGAAAAGGCGTGGGTCACGAGGTCAGGATCCAGAAATGGGACTCGAACCTCCAGAGAGTGGGCCATGCTAGCGCGGTCGACTTTTGTTAGGACACACTCTTGAAGGTAAAGTTTCGTGCAAAGGTAGAAGATGCGTTCGAGGCCGCCTGAGAGGCCGCTACGGTAAACAAGACGAGTCACATCCTCAAAAGCGTTATGGCGCTGGAGTTGGTGGCGGGCATCGGGGGAGAGGAGGTCGTGCCGTTCGCTGTTGCCGCAGGCTCCCATCCAGAGAAGGAAACGAATTTCAGCGGGCAGACCGAGTCCTTTGAGGAACTGGGCCATGAGAAAAGGAAGGCTTTTGTAGTTGTGGGAGACGGGAAGGCGCTGGATGAGATGGTTGATGGCAACGCGGACACCTACGGGGAGAAAGGAGAGGCGCTCGACAAGAAGATGGGCTTGAAAGCTGGGGTATCCGGCAAACAGTTCATCTCCGCCATCCCCGCCTAGAACGGTCTTCACCTTTCCAGCGGCCAAGCGGGCAAGAAACCAGGTGGGAACGAGTGAGGCATCTCCGAGGGGTTCATCGAGGCCACGGTAAATGGTGGGGATGGCTTGGGAGACGTCTTTAGCAGTGAGGGTTTGGTGGTGGTGTTCGGTACCCACCTTGCGGGCGACCATTTCGGCGAAGGGGAGTTCGTTATAGGAGGCCTCCTGAAAACCGATCGAGAAGGAGTGAAGTTTCTTTTGGGCCAAAGGAGCGGCGAGGGCGGCTACGGCGCTGGAGTCGATTCCTCCGCTGAGAAGGATGCCGACTTCTACATCACTTCGGAGTTGGTAGCGGACAGCTTCGCGAAGAAGTTCGCGAGTTGTTTGGGCGGACTCATCAAAGGTTCCTGCCCCGACGGGATTATCCTCGATAGGAAGATCATAAAAATATTCGGTTCGGCGGCTAGCTGGAGACCAGGAGAGAAGCTGGCCAGGCTCTAGTTTTCGAACTCCCGCATAGGCTGTTGAGGGAGCAGGAATGTAACCGAGGGCGAGGTACTTGTTGACCGAGGCGGGGTCCAAGCCAGGTCGAAAATCGGGAAATCGGAGAAGAGAGCGAAGTTCAGAAGCAAAGAGGAGCTCACCACGGTGGTTGGCATAGTAGAGAGGTTTGATCCCAAGGGGGTCACGGACAAGGGTGAGGCGTTTTTCAGCAGAGTCCCAGATGGCAAAGGCGAACATTCCGTTGAGACGAGACAGGCAGGAGGCTCCATCTTCTGCCCACGCTTGAAGAAGGACTTCCGTGTCGGATTGGGTCCGAAAGGTGGCTCCGCGAGTTTCGAGGTCGCGACGAAGTTCCAGGTAGTTGTAGATTTCTCCGTTGAAGACAAGGTGCCAACGACCATCGGAGGAGGACATGGGTTGGGCGCCGCCAGAAAGATCCAAAATGCTGAGTCGACGGTGGCCAAGCCGGACACCGGGGTCGGAGTAAGCTCCGTGTGCATCAGGGCCCCGGTGGGTTAGGGCATCGGTCATTTTGGATAGGGCGACCTCCGGTTTTTCCGGGGCGTGACGGTGAGTGGTAAATCCTGCAATGCCGCACATAGGTGAATAGATTCGACTGAAGTGGGTGTTGATTCAAGGCTCGAGCTTGGATGATTTCGTGAATCGAGGCAGGATTGAGGGGTGGAAAATCAGGTGCATCGCAAAGATCGGATCCTGCTTCTCGCTCTTGCGCTGG
>JBBAWA010000035.1:1293-2949 GCA_040397425.1 Methylacidiphilales bacterium | reverse complement strand
TTTGGCTGACCGGATGGATGGGTTGGCGTTTGAGGGGACGAAAAGTCGGGTGGATGGCGGCGTTGATTCTTGCGTCGATGATGGAGCCTTATGCCCTGGGGCGGCAGATCACCTTGGATATGAGTCTGACTTTTTGGGTTACGGCGGCACTGGCCTGTTTGGTCGAAGTGGGGATGGGAAGCCGAAGGAGATGGGTGGGTTACCTTTTCTTTTTCTGCATGGGGTTGGGATTTTTGGCCAAAGGGCCGATGGCATGGGTCGTTCCGCTTTCGGCCGCTCTTGTTTGGGGTTGGATGGCCAAAAGGAAGGGGGAAAAGTTGGATCTTCCTTGGGGCTTGGGGATTCCGATGACCTTTGGGGTGGCGATGAGTTGGTTCGTCACGGTGTGCTGGATTTATCCCGAATTATGGAAATATTTTCTTGGGTATGAACTGGTTGAGAGATTTGCCAGCACGACGCATGGGCGTTCGAAACCTTGGTGGTTTTTTCTTCCTATCCTGCTGATTGGGACGGTGCCGTGGACCGGATTTTTGCCGGGTCTCATCCGACAGTCCTTGATCAAGATGAAGGGCAAGACATTGTCCCCGGTCTTGTGGGGCGTTGGGGCGGCGATCGTGATTCCGTTTGTCGTGGTGAGTTGCAGTGGTTCGAAGCTTCTAACGTATATTCTTCCGATCTATCCGCCTTTGGCGTTGGCACTGGCGATTTGGTTGAGTGGGCAAGTTTGTCCCCGTTGCGAAAAAACAGGTTGGGGATTTGCGCTGATTTCCCTGGGGGTGCTCGGGCCGATGCTTTGGTGTGTGCGTTATGTTTGGAGCGAAGCGGCCGAGGTGACACCTTCTCCGGGCTATCTTTTGAGTGCTACACTTTTGGCGATCATTCTGGTTTTGGTTTGGGGGATCAAAATTAGAAGGGGGGATGTACTGGCGAAAGTGGGATGGGTTGCGGGAGTGGCGATCTTTCTATGGCACGGAGCGAGCTGGGAGATGGAGCGGATCAATGATCTTTTGGGAAGGCAGGCAAGTGTTTGCTCCTTGGCGAAGTTGGCGAACCACCATCAACCTGAGCGTCTATTTATTTATCGGGCGCGGGCGGCAGGTTTGCTTTTTGTGACAGATCGAAAAGTGTGGATCAGTCGAGCGGATGCGGATGTTGTGGTGGAACCGTCTAATGAGGCGGAGGGTCGACTATTTGAGAAGCCAAGTGATTTGAAGCAAGGATTGTCGGCAGGTCAAAAAGTGGAGGGAATCACCTTGAGGCAAGTATTTCGGGAGGAGTTTGAGGGCAAGGGGTGGGAGATTTTGGGACGAGCGGGGGAATTCTATCTCATCCGTGGTTATGGTGCGGGTCGATAAAACCTACCGGAGGAGGGGGTCAAAACCAGCCATAAAATAATGATTATAAGTAGTTTAAGATATGTTCTGGATTCTTTTATTAAGGAGTGCGGAATCCACCCCCGAGATGTGGGGATTGTGAAGATGGAGTCAAACAGGCGGATTCAGTTGTTGCTGAACTGGAATCAGTTTGATCCGTTTCTTTTAGGTAGTAATCCCGTGCCTCGGTGAAGAGAGGGGGCTTTTCTGGTGTCAGAATATTCCCAGAAGACCAAGCTCCTGCCCCGGCGATCAGTCCCACCGGTGGGAAGATAAAAGTGAA
>JBBAWA010000035.1:0-1193 GCA_040397425.1 Methylacidiphilales bacterium | reverse complement strand
TCTCCCGTGGGAGATGGTGGAGGGGGAGGAGTTTGGGTAGTGAGCGTAGGATCAGGGGTCGGAACCGAGGGAGGGAGTTTGGGTTGAACTGCCGCGGCTTCCGAGGAAACGGCCGCAGCCGATCCCGCGGTTTGGGCAAATAGCGGACCTGCGGAAAGAATCAGGATGAAGAAAAAAGAAATTCGTTTCATCAGAATCTGTAGATCAGGTTGATCCCGGTTCCCGCGTTGTAGGCTTCGTAGTCGCCCGTTTCCGGTACATTCACGCTGCTACTACTCTTTGTGAAACTGGTGAACGCGCGTAGGGAGACGTATTCGACCGGAGTCCAAGTCACGGAAAGTCCGTAAGTTTGTTGGAAATCGAGACGGTCATCGTTGGGGAAGTCGTTCGGGCCGCCCGTGAGTTGGGTTCCGGTGTACTTGGCTAAACGAAAGCTGGCGTAGAGTTGGGTGCTGAGCTCTTTGATAGGATTGGTCGACCAAGAAAATGTTAGATTATTATCGGTTCGTTCAAAGTTTGAGGGATTGGCCAAAACGTATGAAGCGCGTCCGGTAATCGAAACCGAGTTCCAATCGGCCAAGGAGTGAAACCAGGTTGCCGTCCAAGCGAGGGGGTACTCGTCGAGGAAGTTGGTCCAAGCATCGGTGTCTCTGCCGATTCCCATGTAAACGTTGGCATCGGCAGAAAACGAGATGAAGAGAACCTCGGAAAAAGCCCAACCGAGTGAGATGTAGGGATCGGTAACAGTGAAGTTGTTGGCGGAAATTCCAGAGCTTTCATAGGCAGTTCCAGAGGGTGGCGGTTCCGCTTGGGCGTAGGTAAAAAACTGATAACGGAAGCCTACTCTTGGGAAAAACATGGCAAACTGTTCATCTTTGATGGTTGGGGAAAATCCGATTTCCGGAGTGGTGATGATCTGCCAAGCGCCGAACTTCAGGTAAGGGCTGTTCGCATAGAGCACGTTGCTGTTGTAGAAGGCCTGAGTATCGACTGAGGCAAAGAACCAAGGATTTTGTTCCTCCTCTGTCATAATTTCAACCTCCCCCATGTCTTTCGGTAGGGGCTTTGCTGTCATGGCCTCTTCGGTTTGATCCTTTTTGAGGGCATTGGGGTTAGTGTCCTGAACCTGACGGGTTAGCTGGTTGTCCTGCCTCGTTTGTGAGGATACTGCAGCAGCCGATCCTGTTTGGGCA
>JBBAWA010000034.1:0-13815 GCA_040397425.1 Methylacidiphilales bacterium | reverse complement strand
AGTGCCGCCAGAAGATAGAGCCTTGGGAGAAGAGGCCCGCTTTTCCATGAGCGACCTAAACCACGGGTAAGTCCGGTTCCAAGAATCAGGAAAGAGGCTAAAAAGAGGCAGGTTACTGAGCGAGAAAATGGAAGAGAGATGAGTCCTGTAGCTCCATTCCAAATGATCTCAGCAACGCCGATAAGGACGGCGATTTGCCAGAGAAGAGCCGCACTGGCGAGAAGTTTTCCATAGCGAAAGGGTATCCCTGAGATGCGGGGAATCAAAATAAGGAGTACGCCTAAAAAACCGGAAGTGATCCACCCATAGGTAAACAAAAAAGTCGTGAGTGGCGCGAGATGACCATATCCAATCCATGGGATGGGCAGCAAATAAGCAAGATAAGGAACGAGGAGTTGAAGTGTTGCGAAGACTTGGAGGCCAGCACCTAAAAGTGCCCAGCTAACCGACCCAATTAAAAGGATTAGAGATGCAAGGGATGACTTGGAAAAAGAGGAAAGGGGAGCGTTCATGGTTTTTTTGCAGGAGGTGTGGTTGGTGTGGTGGGTGCGCCCCCATCGGCCTTGATTGCTGCAGCAACCGCATTGGGGTCGGTAGGAGGTAATTCTGGATATAGCGGGGCTCCTGCTGCGGTAATAGCGGAGGGTTGGATGGTTGTGATGGGATAGGCGGCGTGAGGCTTGTTCGTTCGTAAATCCGCAATGATGATCTCCATCGCCTTTGAGATAGGAATGTGACCAATCCCCTTTGTTTTATCTATCCAACCATACGAGTTTGCTGATTTATCTTGTTCCAATCGAAGTTTAGATATTTTTTCCAAACGAACTTTTGCGGCTGCTTCGGTGACTGTCTCTGGGGTCACGCCCCAAGGCCTCAAGATAAACGCCAAGCTCGCGAGACCCAAAAAGCCTGTGGCTAACCAGAGCCCCGGAAGATAGGGGTGGCGACGTTGACTTATGGATGTGGATGCCTCGCTCATAGCCAGTTAGTCACAGTTAAGCTGTCCCTCAACCTGGGATCCCGTGCAGGAAAGATAGAGCCCTTGGAAAGCAGCCAGAGGACCGTGTGTCCAAGGATTCCTAGTACGCCCACCAGAGTCAGAAGGTCTAAGAGGTGAGGATGGAAGCCCGTTGTAGCTGCCACGTGACCCGCATGGCGTGATTCTTGTAACTGTAGATTCGGCATAATAATCCAGTAGATATCCACGCAGTGCATTGCGACGACCCAAACCGCAGTCGTGCAAAGCCTCCAGCTCGTTCTCTTTGCGGGTTGGGTTAGAAGAAGAAGAAATGGAATAAAGAAGTGACCTACGACAAGAAAAACAGAGAACCAGAACCAACTCCCCGTATTTCGATAGACGAAGAACCATGTTTCCTCAGGAATATTAGCGTACCACTGGAGAAAGTACTGGCTGAAGGAGATGTAACCCCAGAAAGTTGTGAATGCAAAAAGGAGCATTCCCATAATATGGTTATGCTCGACGGTAAATAGACCTTTGAGGTGTCCAGTGCGGACCAAGCCATTTGTAATCAGAATCAGAATGGCCATCGAGGATTGCGCACATCCTGCAAAAAGATAAACGCCCCACATGGTTGAGTACCAGTGATGGTCCAAGGACATGAGCCAGTCAAACCCTGCAAAAGTTAGGCAGAGAACGAAGAGAGGAATAAAACCATACGCAGTGTGGCGAAGTCTTAAGGTGATGCGAGGATCCCCATCTTCGTCCTGGCGCATGGAGAGATTTCTGTAAAGGAGCCCCGCCAGGGAAAAGAAGAGCAGATAGAATCCGCACCGAATGTAGAAAAAGGGCTCATTCAGGAAGGGCCTCTTCCAAGCCAAGAGAGGATCGGTGGAAAGATCTGTGGTCATCCAGTGCCACAACTCTTTTGAGAAAAGAAAGAGAATTGGTAAAAACAGAAGTAGAAGCACGGGAAAGCATGAGGCAATCGATTCAAGAATTCGTCGCATGAGAACAGACCAGTCTGCGTCGAGAGCATGGTGCAGAAGGGTCCAGAAGAGGGCCCCCGCACAGATTGTGAATCCAACGGTGAACGCAAAAAGATAAGAGAAGGCCAACTGCATGGGGTTGCTGATCCAGCCCCAAATAAAAGCGGAAAGGAGCCCTACGATGCCCATGGTAGGAAGCAGGACAGGCAAGACACCCAACTTTTCAAGCCGAAGCTTCTCCGCTGAGGGAAGAGGAGTAGGAGAGTGGCTCATGGCTTATTTCCTGTTGCGGCAACGTCTGGGGGAATGAGTGCAGCCGGTGCATTTTGAGCAAGTTGCAGCGCCCGTATATAGGCAATGATCGCCCAACGATCCTCCACCTCGATGTGGTGGTAAGGCCCCATCTGGCCTTTTCCATGTGTGATTGTGTTGAAGATCTCGCCGTCCGCCATCTCCCTGTATTTGTCTAAATGGTAACTCGCAGCTCCGACAAGACCATACTGCGATGTGATGCCATTTCCTGCTCCCGTCGCTCCGTGACAGACTTGACAGTTGATCTGATATCTTTCTTGGCCTCGTGCAAGGAGCTTCCGATCTACTGTGACAGGAATTCCAGTGCCCCACATATTTCCCATCTTTCCTGTTAGGCGATACGGTTGATCTGTCGCGATATGAAATGGAATGGTTCCGTAGGGTGGAACACGATCGACCCTGCCTTCGGTGAAAATAGGCGAGGGAGTTTGCGATTTATATTTTGGCTGACGATCCATATCAGGAAAAATCTCAATGGGGGTTCGTTGGGTGAAATCCCCGCGGAAACCTGCAATAGCCACAATAGCAAGGCCGATCGCTCCAAAGATTGCAAGGAAGGTGCGGATAAATCCCTTCATGCGATTCCCTCCGCACGTGCGGGATGTGGATCCTCTTCAGGGTCCTGATAAATCTCGGTAATATGAGTTCCGCCCATTCCCTGAAGGAGTTGACGGCTCGCGGTGGGATCGAACTTGGGATCTGCGACCTCGAGAACAAGGAAAAATCCATCATCCGTTGCACGCTGGAATCGATCCCAATTAAACACGGGATGGTGTAAACGAGGAAGGAGAGTTAACAGAAGTAGGCCCAAAATGGTCCCAAAAGCAGTCAAGAGGATGGTCAGCTCAAAAAAGATAGGTAGGGATGGTTCGAGGGCAAAGTAGGGTTTTCCTTGGACGATGAGTGGATAGTTCAACGCAGAGGTGTAGTAAATCAGTGCAAAGCCTGTGGTTAGTCCGGTAAATCCTCCGATAAGAGAAAAAAGGGAGACGCGGGATCGTTTGAATCCCATCGCATGATCCATTCCGTGAATCGGAAAAGGGGAGTAGACATCCCATTTCTTGAATCCATGAGCATAGATCTTTTTCGCGGCCTCTAAGAGGGCGGCTGCCGAGGGGAATTCGGCTCCCAACCCGAAAAGTGTTTTTGTTGGGTGATTCATGCGTGAACTCGGGTGCTTAGGGATGGGTCTGAGTGCGTGGAGTGATTCGAGGATGCCGAATGGTCCTCAGCGTGGGGATCCGCTTGGGGAGTGATCCCCTTAACTTCGAACATATTGATGATGGGCAGGAATCGAACAAAAAGGAGGAAGAGAAAATTAAACAGCCCGATTGTACCGATAAAGAGGGTGATATCGACCCAAGTGGGGGAGAAGTAACCCCACGAAGAAGGAAGGAAGTCTCTGTGAATGGAGGTGACAATAATTACGAAACGCTCGAACCACATTCCCGTATTCGGAAACATGACGATCGCAAGAACAACCCACGGATTCTGACGGCAGTACTTGAACCAGAACAGTTGGGGTGCGGCTACGTTGCAGGTGATCATGGCCCAATACGCCCACCAGTAGGGGCCGAACGCACGGTTCGTGAAAGCATAGATCTCGAATGGGTTTCCACTGTACCAGGCAATGAAAAACTCCATCGAGTAGGCGTATCCAACAAGAGATCCTGTCAGAAGAATAATTTTGCACATATTGTCGATGTGCTTGTCGGTCACAAGATCATGAAGCTTGTAGATCTCACGAAAGGGAATCAGGAGTGTGAGAACCATGGCAAAACCACCAAAGATCGCGCCCGCCACGAAGTAAGGGGGGAAGATTGTCGTATGCCAACCGGGCACGATCGATGTAGCGAAATCGAAGGACACAACGCTGTGGACAGATAGTACGAGCGGAGTCGAAATGCCTGCTAAAATTAGGTAAGTTTTTTCGTAGTGAGTCCAGTGACGATTGGACCCGCGCCAACCCAATGCAAGAAGGCCATAGGCCATTTGACGAAGACGGGTTGTGGCACGATCTCGAAGAGAGGCAAGGTCGGGAATGAGGCCGAGGTACCAGAAAATGAGAGAAACGGTGAAGTAGGTGGACACTGCAAAGACGTCCCATAAAAGTGGGCTTCGGAAGTTTTGCCAGATCGCATTCGCATTCGGAACAGGGGCCAGAAACCATGCCATCCAGACCCTACCGACGTGAAAGGCGGGGAAGATTCCTGCGCAGATCACGGCAAAAATTGTCATCGCTTCGGCTGAGCGGTTGATGGAAGTGCGCCACTTTTGTCGCGTAAGAAAGAGGATGGCGGAGATGAGAGTTCCTGCGTGACCGATTCCGATCCAGAAAACGAAGTTTGTAATATCCCAAGCCCAGCACACTGGAACATTGAGTCCCCAGACGCCGACTCCTGTGGAGACAAGGTAGGTGAGCATTGCCGGAACCAGTGTGGCCATTGCTCCGAAAGTAATGGTCAGAATCCACCACCACTTGGGGGCACGTTCTTCGACAATTTGGCAAACATGTTGAGTAATCCAAGAAAGCGGTCGATGGTTTGAGACAAGCGGGCGCCTCTCTAGATAGTCAGCAGCCTTAGCGAATGCGGCTTGAGCTGAAGAGTCTGAGGATCTCATTTGTGTGTGCCCTCGCTCTTATGGGATGAGGACTCCTGGTTGGTGTGAGTTGTCTCGGCGTGTGATTCCCCGTGACCGTGAGGGGTATTGTAAGACGTTTTTGCTCCTGGCATCGCAGGATTCGGATTCCGGATCCGACCTAAGTAGGTAAGGCGAGGCCGAACATTTAGATATTCAAGGAGCGAGTAGTTTTGCGGAAGGGCCCGTTGCTGTGTGACTTCAGAGGATTCGTCTAACAGGTCACCAAAGACAATCGCTTCGGCAGGGCAAGCCTGTTGGCAGGCGGTTTTCAGTGTTCCTTTAGGAATTTTTAAATCGGCTGAATCGCGGGCACGCACCCGTGCGGTAATCTTGGCATCCTCAATCCTTTGAACGCAAAAGGTGCATTTCTCCATCACCCCACGCATACGGACTGTGACGTTGGGATTCTTTTGGAGCTTAATTGTCTCCTCAGTCCCCTTAGGCGCCAAAGGGCCCCAGTAGAGCTTGTCCAAAGCCCTTTGATTGTAATCAAAGAAGTTAAATCGACGGACTTTGTACGGACAGTTGTTCGCGCAGTAGCGGGTTCCAATGCAACGATTGTATGCCATCACGTTGAGGCCTTCTTCGTTGTGGACGGTCGCGTTTACAGGACAAACCGTTTCACAGGGGGCATTTTCGCACTGCATGCAGGCGATGGGTTGTGACACGGACTCGGGTGCATCGGGTTCGCCCGTAAAGTAACGGTCCACACGAATCCAGTGCATTTCTCGGCCTTTCATCACCTGATCTTTTCCAACGATGGGAATATTGTTCTCTGCCGTGCAGGCGGTGACGCACGCATTGCATCCCGTGCAAGTAGACAGATCGACGACCATGGCCCACTGATGTTGGCCATCGAGTTTTGGATTTGGGTAGAAACTCTGATTCTTTGGAATATGAGCGTCCATTCCGACTGTCTTGACCCATGCTGGATCTTTCTGAAACTCAGATACGGTAGCTTCCCGAACCAGGTCCCGACCTTCCATAACCTGATGCTCTTGCGTGACCGCAAGCTCGCGGGTTTTTCCGAGTTTTTTCAGTTGGAGGCCCGCCCCTTGGTAGTCAGCTAATGAAGTGCGAAGAGAATAAGCATTGAAGCCAGATCCCTTTGCAACGGATCCTAATTCTTCCTGTCCATATCCCAAGGGAAGGCTGACAGAGAAATTTGCATGTCCAGGGACAATCAGTGCAGGCGCCTCGACCGAGCGTCCTGCAAGAGTCGCTTGCACGACATCCGCCACGAGAATTCCTTTTATGATTTCATTCTTAAGCCCAAGGGACTTGGCAGTATCTTGCGACATGAGAATCGCGTTGTCCCAAGTCAGTTTTGTCATGGGATCGGGCCACTCCTGCATCCAACCGTTATTTGCGTATCGACCATCGTCCACTGCGCCCGATTGGATGAAGTTAAATTCAAGGGAGCAGATATCTTCAGGGGCGCTATTTTCTATTTTCGAAAGAAGACCTGCCACCGAGCTAAGGTTTGGCGCGCGAGGGGGAAGGGTGGAGGTGGGACTGGAGAGAAAACCTTCCCGTACAAAATCATTCCAAGCCAGATCAAATTTTTCGCCCGACAGATTTGTGCGTTGTGCAAATGTGTCCCGAATTAGTCTAGGTCCAATGGGTTTGGGTTGGCCAAGAAGCTTGGAGAGAAGGTCGAGTTGCGATTGGCCGTCCCATAGAGGTTGGATCATCGGTTGAATCGAGAGGTAAGAGCCGTCCGAAGCGAGTGCATCTCCCCAAGACTCGAGATAGTGGGTACCTGGAATCGACCACGTGGATTGCTTCGATGTGGCGTTTGGAAGGTGGGCTAAGTGAATTGTGTTTGGGACAGAAGATTGAAGGGCGGGCCAGTTTAGGTCCGCAGGAGCGTTATATACGGGATCTCCTCCTAAGATAATGAGAGTGCGAATCGCCCCGCTTCTGATCTTGCCGGCCAACTGATTTATGTTTGAGGAGGGAATTGATCGACGAGGTTGAACAATGAGAGTCGAGCCAACCGCCCCCAGTGCTGCATTTAAAGCAAGTACGAGAGCTTGCAGGGAAACGGGAAGTCGTCGTCCCACAAGAATGAGCGATTGCTTTCCATGGGCAACGAGATCAGCGGCGCACTCACGAATCCATGCCGGGTCCACACCTTCAGGAAGAGCGAGATCGGGGGATTGGCTAAGAAGAGTATTTAGATCAGCGCTTGGCTTTGCGGTCCGAATTTGCCGAGCAAGCTCCAAGAGAAATGGACCCATGGAACCCGACCGAAGTCGAAGTCGATGATCTGCCATGGTCCCCGTAAGGGAGAAGCGCGGTTCCGCAACATAGAGGCGGTTTGTGGAGTCGCCGGGCTTGCGGGTTCTGCGACCAGCGGCAAAGCCACGCGTATCCGAAATATCTCCCTCGTCTGATCCAAGAAAATCACAATCCAGAGAAAGAATTGTCGAGGCTGCGGAAAGGTTGGGACGAAATTCGGTGTTATCGCCAAAGACAAGAGAGGATGCCTCGAGGTCCTTTTCAGGTGCTAAAGGCTCATATGTTGCCCAAGTCGCTTGCGGGAACTGCTTTAGAAGTTCAGCGCGAAGACGATCTCGAGTGGGGGAGAGGAGTTCATCTGAGAGAATCGCCAAAGAGGATCCTGCTGTGGAAGCGGATTCGTACCGAATCCTTGCAATCTCTGCATCCCAATCTGAAGAGGAGATCTTTTTACCGGACCGAGTTGGGTGTTGGCGGCGAGCTGGATCGTAAAGATCAAGAATGGAGGCCTGCGAGAAATTATCGCTCGCACCCAGACTCAACGGGTGGAGAGGATTTCCTTCCATCTTAATGGGTCGACCATCGAATGTGGTTGCGAGAAGCGGGACGGCGCCTCGGCGTCTGGGTTGAGCCGTCGCAAAAGACATTTTTTTGCCTGGAATAACCCATTCAGGAGATTGGGTGAATGGAACAAGATGGGCTTCGGGGCGGCGACAGCCTGATAGGCTGAGCCCTGCCAAAGCCAGCGAGGCACCCATCAAACGCAAAAAGTTTCTTCGAGAAAGAGGGTCGTTTTCCCACTCTGCTGCGCCTGCTGGAAATTCCCGATGCAGCCACTCTTCAAAGTCTGGGGTCCGAGAGTATTCGCCCAAACTGCGCCAATAGGTGCGACCGTTGGGGGCAGGGGATGGATGAGATAGAGTGCGTTTCATGTTGTTATCGATGGCAACCGCTGCAACTCACAGGCGGTTTCACATTCCACTCCTTAACGAATTTTTCTCCGATCTCTCGTTGGGTCGTCCCAGTCGGAGGTTCCCAGTCTAAATTGGTGACTTGGTCCAGAGGGCGCAGATGATTTTCTGGGGCGCGATGGCATTCCAAACACCAACCCATGCTGTGTGGTTTGGCGTGGTAGACTACTTCCATGTGATTCACATGGCCGTGACAAGCAACGCAACTGACGCCTCGGTTCACGTGAACCGCATGATTGAAGTAAACATAATCGGGGGCCTTGTGAATTCTAACCCAAGGCACGGGGTTTCCTGTTTTCCATGAATCCCGAACTGCACTGAGTTTCGAGCTTTGCGATTTAATTTGGGTGTGACAGTTCATGCAAGTTTGCGTTCCGGGAACATTCGAGTGGGACGATTTTTCTACGCCTGTATGGCAGTAGCGGCAATCCATCCCAAGTTGGTTGACGTGAAGAGAGTGATCAAATGCGGCGGGTTGAGTGGGTTGGTATCCCACACGAGTGTATTTCGGAGTGAAGTAGTAGGACATGCCTGAGACAACACTCACGGCTATGATGGTAAGGCATACAAGGATCTTGATCGGCAACCAGTTGCTGAAGCGGGGAAATATGTTGGCCATGTTGGATTAGGAATAAAATTGCATGGTGACTGCTGGATTGATCGATAGGTGAAAATGGAGACTCTTTACGCATTCATCAAGGAAGCATTAGAAGTATTAACCAAACGGCCTTAACTATTAGAAGTATTTACATGCCGTTTTCCCTCTGGTTTTACAATAAAATTTAGGGGGGGCAGGAGTGGGATCGAAAAGTGCTTGGTAGGAGTTGAAATCTATCGAATCCGTTGGAGACTCGACTTATGACTGCGCCTTTTAAATGCTTCACAAGGGTTACTCCAATGTCCTTATTGGCTCTGCTTTCAACCGCACATGCTGAGGTTCGGCAGACAAGTGTCTGGTGGTTACCCCGAAACGTAAACATGTTCGGCCACGAGATCGACTTCATCTTTTATGTAATTTTATGGCTGACCGGGGTTACGGCGGTTGCAGTTTTTTCAGTCATGATCTACTTCCTGGTCAAGTATCGCGCCCGACCAGGAATACCCGCCATTCACAGCCACGGTAACAACGCGCTTGAAGTGATTTGGACCACTATTCCTGTATTCATCTTTTTGGCTTTGGCCATTTACGGGAATGAGCAGTGGACCCAAATGCGATTGCGCACTCCTCCTGCCGACGCACTGCCTGTGGCCGTCGTGGGAGAGCAGTTTGGGTGGAATGTGCGATATCCTGGTCCGGACGGAAAACTAGGGAAGATGGTTGCTTCAAAAGTGGGTAAAGACAATCCCTTCGGTATTGATCCCGCCGATCCTGAGGGGCTGGATGATTTTACGACCTACAATGACATTGTATTTCCACTTAATCGTCCCGTTCGGCTCTATTTGGGGTCCAAAGATGTCATTCATGCGTTTTACGTTCCAGAGTTTCGCTTGTATCAAGACATGGTTCCTGGACGCGTGTATGACTTTGTGTGGCTGAAGGCTGAGGCGACGGGAAATTTTCAACTCGCTTGCAACCAGTTGTGTGGGCAGGGCCACTACAAAATGTTCGGAAAGTTGTCTGTTGTCGAGGAGGCGGATTATCAAACTTGGGTCAAGAGCAAGACTCCTGTACCAACGGCAAGTGTTGAGAAATCGAATCCTGTTCCTGGATCCCTAGTTAGAAAATAAGAGGAGAAATAAGAATGAGCACAATCGCTGCAACCCACGTCGACCAATCCCATGGTCATGGTCATGAAGAAGCCACAGGATGGAAAAAGTATTTGTGGTCGTTAGATCACAAAATTATTGGACTTCAGTACCTCTTCACCTCGTTGGCCTTTCTTCTTTTGGGTGGGGCGATGGCACTCCTGCTGCGTTGGCAGTTGGCTTTCCCATCCACCCAAGTCATGACCAACGGGGATGTTGGAAACCCAATCGCAATCCCATTTATCAATCCACAGTTTTACAATGCGCTCTTTACCATGCATGCCACGGTGATGGTGTTTTTGGTGGTCATGCCTCTGCTCATCGGTGCTTTTGGAAACTATCTCATACCCCTCAAAATTGGGGCAGGGGATATGGCGTTTCCCTTAATCAACGAGTTGTCCTACTGGTTTTTTGTCGCATCTGGATTCATTATGTTGGCTGGTTTCTTTGTGGCCGGTGGAGCAGCGGCGGGTGGGTGGACGGCCTATGCGCCCTTAAGTAGCGTCGCTGCTTACAACGGAACAAAAATGGGGCAGACCCTTTGGGCCGCTGGAATCTTTGTGAACGGCCTGGCGTCGATTATGGGTGCCTTTAACTACATCACAACGATTGTGAACATGAGGGCGCCTGGGCTGGGGTTTTTCCGCCTACCTCTCACCGTGTGGGCTTTATTCATCACCGCATTCCTTCTTCTTCTGGCGGTTCCTGTTCTTTCCGCGGCTGGGGCCATGCTCATTCTTGATCTGAACTTCGGGACGAGTTTCTTTAATCCAGCTCAAGGGGGACAGCCTTTGCTTTGGCAGCATCTTTTCTGGTTTTTCGGGCATCCTGAGGTCTACATCATGATCCTTCCTGCCATGGGCATGGCGAGTGATGTGCTGAGCATCTTCAGTCGCAAGCCCGTCTTTGGTTACAAGGCCATGGTGTTTGCGATGATCGCAATCGGTTTTCTCGGATTTATTGTCTGGGGGCACCATATGTTTGTTTCGGGAATGAATCTTGTTCTCTCTGCGGCGTTCGGGGTTTCGACCATGGTGATTGCAGTTCCCTCCGCCATTAAAACATTTAACTGGTTGGGAACACTTTGGGGTGGATCGATCCACTTCACGACCGCCATGCTTAACGCCTTGGCTTTTGTCGCCATGTTTGTGATCGGCGGATTCTCTGGAATCTTTATGGCCTCGACCCCTGTGAACATCTTCGTTCATCACACCTACTTCATTGTGGCGCATTTCCACTACGTTCTATTTGGTGGAAGTATTTTCGCCATTTTTGCTTCCATCTACACGTGGTATCCGAAGATGTTCGGACGAATGTTGGATGAGACACTTGGAAAGATTCACTTCGCATTAACGTTTGTATTTTTCAACCTCTGCTTTTTCCCGATGCATAATGTTGGACTTGGGGGAATGATGCGCAGAATTGCGGATCCAACGGCGTATGAGCACCTGCGTTCACTCCAACCGATTAACCAGTTCATCACCTTTGCCGCCATCGGACTTGGGTTTTCCCAGCTTCTCTTCTTCTGGAACTTCTTTCGAAGCCTGAAGTACGGACAGCCCGCTGGGAAAAATCCGTGGCATGCCACGACCTTGGAGTGGACTGTGGACTCTCCTCCAGGACACGGAAATTTTGCAACAACACCTAAAGTGTACCGTGGGGCTTATGATTACAGCGTCCCGGGTCACCCCAGGGATTACATCATGCAGACAGAGCCTGATTATCCGGATGCCCCTGCGTCCAAGTCCTCGCCCGTTAAAGTACCGGTTGGCTAATGGAGGCCAGTTTCTGGAGTAAGGTGGCTTATCGCACGGCCTGCTTTTTGGTTGGTGCGATCCTTTTCCTTATCACGCTAGGGGGGCAGGTTACGACCCGTGTTGCGGGTATGGCGGTTCCTGATTGGCCTGGAACCTTTGGACACAACATGTTCCTTTACCCTTGGTCTGGAATGACCCGCTCATTGCACATTTTTCTCGAGCATTCCCATCGTTTGGTTGCCTCTGGGGTAGGTCTCATCACCCTTCTTGTAACAGGACTGGTTTTTGCAACTCACCCAAGAGGATTGGCCAGAAAACTTGCTACCACAGCTTCCGTACTTGTTGTCTTTCAGGGGGTCCTCGGGGGGCAAAGAGTCCTTCAAGGGTCTTGGGTTTTGGGGTTACTCCACGGATGCTTAGCACAGGGTTACTTGCTTGTTGCGGGTAGCCTCGCTCTTGTTCTTTCGGGTTTTTGGAAAAATTGTGGACGAGGGGATGATTTAGCCAAAAGCCGATCCAAAATGGTATGGGCCATGACATCCCTTGTTTTTACCCAGACGATTTTGGGTGCATTGATGCGGCATGAGGGCCCTGGATTTTTATCCGTTCCAGACTTTCCCAAGATGTATGGCGAGTGGATGCCTGCCTTTTGGGATAGTCGTGTCCTTGAAACAATCAACCAGTATCGAGGCACGCAGTTGGGTTGGCCGCAGACTACAACGACCCTCATCCTTTGGCAGGTATTACATCGCTCAATTGGAATTTTGGCAGGTGTGGGAATTTTGGTTGGGGCAATCTGGAGCGTTCGCTCGACAACGACCCCGTCTTGGTGGAGTCGGGGAATGGTTGGGTGGGTCTTTCTGGCCGTTACGCAGGTTTTGATTGGAATTTCGATACTTTGGACAGGTCGCTTACCTGAAGTTGCAACACTCCATGTGCTTTTTGGGGCCTGCTTGACGTTGACTGGGTGGTTATTGGGTTTCGCCTCTTGGCGTACTACCTTGAGCCCAACTCCCGTGGTCATGCCTAAGAGGCCTTTGCGAGTTCGCAAGGCGAGGGAGTTGATTCGATGAATATGTCACCTCCGTCCGCTGTACAGGAACGGTCCTCATGGAGCATGTTCCGCACATGGCTTCAGGACTGGTCTGAGCTAGCCAAGGCCCGTCTTAGCCTTCTGGTTCTCCTTACGACCCTTGTCGGCTTATACTGTGGCTCTGCAGGGCGTATGGAAATATGGAGGACCCTTTTCACCTTGTTAGGCACCTCTTTGGTTGCCGCTGCAGCCGCCGTTTTGAATGAGTGGTTGGAGAGGGATTTGGATGCAAAAATGCAGCGAACTGCAAATCGTCCACTTCCAGCGGGTCGGATTAGCCCTGACGAGGCACTTGTGGGCGGGGCAGGGATGGCTGGGGTGGGGTTAGCTACTCTGTACTTTGGGGTCCATGCTCCTGCGGCTTTTTTAGCTGCGGCCACACTCGCGCTTTATCTTTTTGTTTATACACCTATGAAAAGTTGGACCTCCTTCAACACTTTTGTAGGTGCTGTTCCAGGAGCTATTCCCCCACTGATCGGGTTCAGTGCGGGGAGGGGTCGAATTGAGTTCGAGGGATGGGCTCTCTTCTCTATTTTATTTCTGTGGCAAATTCCACACTTTATGGCGATCGCTTGGCGTTTTAGGGACGACTATAGGCGAGCCGGGTTCCGCATGCTACCCTGTACGGATGAACAGGGGAGGATCACGGGATTAGTTTCTGTTTTGTACTGTCTCATTCTTCTGCCCGCCTCTATGGCTCCTGTCGCGCTTGGGGCTGCAGGTTGGTTATATGGAGCTGGAGCGATCCTTCTAGGTTTTGGGTACACTTATTTTGCAGGCTTTTTTGCATGGAAGCCTTCTCTCGCAACAGCCCGAAATCTTTTTCTCAGCTCGATTTTATATTTGCCACTTCTTCTGATTCTTCTCGTTTCAGACTCCCGCTGATTATGACTCCTCTAGGAAAAGCGAATCTCCGGATTCTTTTGATTCTGATTGCGGGGTCCCTTCTGATGACTGCATTTTGGATTTATTTCATTATCGCCAAGGAGCCACTTCGACCCTAAATCGATTCTTTCCATGAGCACCACGACACTTTCCTCAGCCCACCCCATTCAGACGCCCTCGACTGGGCCCCGATTTACCCTGCCTAAGTTTGGGATGC
>JBBAWA010000033.1:4535-14138 GCA_040397425.1 Methylacidiphilales bacterium | reverse complement strand
ACCCCGTCCTCGCAGACTCGGACGGGGTGGGATTTGAACCCACGGTAGGGTTACCCCTACTCCTGATTTCGAGTCAGGTACATTAAACCGCTCTGCCACCCGTCCGTTTTCAATCATACGCACCACCCGTGCCTTCTCAAGCTTCCCGATTGCTTCCGCCTCCTCCCCACATAAAATCACTCTATGGCCTTCTCCTGTGCTCACTCTCCTATGGCCTTTCTCCTCTTACCCTCTCTCCTCTGCGCAGGGGAACTCCTCCGTGAAGACGATCCCCGCACCTCTGCCATCCCAAGACAGGTCGGGCGCAACCTCTACCTCTACTCCACCCCCAAAGAGTCAACCTTCTGGAAATATGACAGCGACGGAAACGAGTGGCGCAAAGACACCTTTGGAACAATCTGGAAAAAAGAAGCCGGCTCAGATCCCTTTGAAAAAGGCTCTTGGGAAATTGATGGCTTCGATCGACGCCAAGCCACCCGCATCGGCCAAGATTCGGTCGTCCAGTTTCAGTTGAACACCGATGGCACGGTAAAACCTGAATCCGTACGGCGCACCTCCTGGATCGCCAATGTCGACCCCACCCCATCAACACTTCCCTCCCACCTTCGAAAGGCAGACCTTGGAAGCTCCTCTTCCAAACCCGCCAACCTCCAACAAGAGAGACCTAAACTTATCCCGGCATCCGCTCCCATTCCTCCCAAATAAAAGCCACCGCCCCTTCCAGTTGACCATCCCTCATTCCTAAGCATAATCACCGCTTATGTCCGATCCCCTCTCACACGCCACTCTTCCTGCCAGCGGAATCACAGAGCACTTTTCTGACGAAGCTCGCGCCGCACTGGCTGGCTACGGGGAGTTTATAAATGTTGAACCCCCACACAACCTCGTGGATGAAGGCGCTCAACTGGGCAAAATGTATATCCTAGTCTCCGGAGAGCTCTCGGTTCGCCGCCAAGGCCAAACTTCCGAGCTCGAACTCGCCAAACTCAAACCGGGCGACACGTTCGGTGAAGTTTCGATTTTCGATCCAGGCCCCACATCCGCCAGCATCTTTCCCACGACCTCATCCCTTGTCTGGGGAATCTCCTGGCCCCAACTCGAATTCCTCATGAACAATAACCACCAGCTCAGCGGCATGTTTCTCGTGGGATTAGGCACCATTCTGAGCCGTCGCCTCCGAGAGATGAATAAAAAGCTCGTGGACGCATCGCGAGTTTAGCTCGCATCTCGCGCCTCCCCTTTTCAACTCTCCCATATCACTCAAAACAGGGGATTGCCCCTATTCGGGTTGAGCACCATAATCTGGTTATGGATTTCATGACACCTCACAGAGATGGTTCTGGGGTTACTTTAACCTTCGCAGGCAGGCTTGATACCGTAGCCAGCCAGGAACTGAAACTTCCCATACGGGCTGAGTTGGATCGTCAACCCACCAACCTCACCTGCAATTTCAAGGATGTTTCCTATATTGGTTCCGCTGTTCTGCGCTTAATCTTTGAAGCCGCCCGCGAACTCCAGCGACGCAACGGGCTTTTCCGGATCACCCACTGCTCGCCTGAAATTCAGCGCGTCTTTGCCCTCACGGGAATGGATCACCTGGTTGACGGCGGTCAAAGTCCCGCTTTCACTCACGAACTCAAGGATGGGACTCTTCGGATATTTCTTCAGGGGCGGATGGATGCGTTGCGGATTGGAGAAATCCGCTCTGATGTCCGCAAGATCCTCTCAACGCACCGAGGACCCGTTCGCTTTGATGTGGGTGCAGTTCCTTATGCAGCCTCGGCCTTTGTCCACCTGTGTATCGATGCATCCAAGACCGCCAAGTCGTATGGATCCGATTTCGGACTGGAGAAAGTCGTTCCTGAAACAGCCCACATTTTCCGGTTGGCAGGCCTCCAATCCCTGATCCTCTCCTCCATATGAAACAGTCTGAGGTCAAACTCACTGTGAAAAACAGGATTGAGGATCTTCTTCGCGTGAACTCCATCTTTGAAAGTTTTGCGACGCAACATGAAATCGGAGGTCGCTTGCGTTATCACCTGCTCGTTTCGATTGAGGAAATCCTGACCAATATCATCAAATACGGATTTGATGAGGCGGGAGTTCACCCCATCCACATCACGTTTCGCCACCATCTCGGCACCATCGAAATGGAATTTGAAGATCGTGGCAGAGAGTTTAATCCACTCGAAATAGCTGAACCAGACCTGGAGACCCCTATTGAAGACCGCCAACTAGGAGGTCTGGGGATTCATCTGGTCAAAAATATGGTCGACCTAGCCGAGTATCGACGTGACGGGGATCGCAATATCCTTTTGCTGAGAAAAACCAAGAAAACGGCCGACAACGGCGTCTGACCCATTTTGAGACTACTTGGTGGCAGTAGGGAGCTTATTTCAGGGCATCGGCCCGAGAGCCGTGAATCGTAAAGAGGGCTGAGAAGCCACTGATATCGAACACCTCTTTCACGTTGGGCTGGAGCGCAGCCAACGAAATGCCACCACCTGCAGCTTTCATCTTTTTCACTGCAAGAAGGAGAGAGCGAAGTCCGGCACTGCTGATAAAATCTAAACCCGCACAATCCAAAACAAGACGCTTCTCCCCTTGGTCGATCACACCCACCAAGGCCTGTTCAACAGAAGGGGCGCTTGTCGCATCCACCTTGCCCTGAAGTTGCACCACCGTTCCGTTCCCCTCTTTGCTTGTATGAATTTGTACGCTCATAAGGACAATATCCCCAATTCATCCCAAGGTGTCGAGAGCCAAACTATCCTGAATCCTTGCCACATCCTATCTTCAGGCGATTGTAAAAACTTGTGACGACCGACCCTCTCCTTGCCCACATCCGCACCGTTCCGAATTATCCGAAAAAAGGGATTATGTTCCGCGATATCACCCCTCTTCTTGGGGACTCTAAAGCCCTAAAGAGTGCCTGCCAACGGATGGCCGAACCTTATCTATCGAACCCTCCCCACTTTGTGGCCGGGATCGAGGCGCGTGGATTTATTTTAGGCGGGATTGTCGCTCATCTTCTCGGCGCCGGCTTCATCCCCATCCGCAAACCTGGAAAACTCCCCTACAAATCGATCCAGCGCGAATACGCCCTGGAATATGGTTCAGGAACCCTTGAGCTCCACCAGGATTGCGTCCAGAAAGGGCAAAAAGTTCTTCTGGTCGATGATCTGGTTGCAACAGGTGGATCGGCAGAAGCTGCCGTTCTGCTTCTCCGGACCTTGGGCGCTGTCGTGGAAGCGGGATCGTTCCTTGTGGATCTTCCCGACCTTGGCGGAAGGAAACGGCTCGAAAAGATCGGAATCAAGTTTCACGCTCTACTGGAATTCGCCGGAGAATGATTCCAACTCGAAGGTTCGGTCGAACCGAACTACCGATGCCTGTCCTTACGTGTGGAGGCATGCGCTTTCAGCATCGGTGGGACGAGGAACCCCCTAAACCCATTCCCGCTGAAAATCAGGATAACCTAAAAAAAACCATCCATCGCGCACTTGAACTGGGAATTCGCCATATTGAAACGGCGCGCGGTTATGGCACCTCGGAGGCTCAACTCGCTCCCGTTCTAAAGAATATTCCGAGAGATAACTTTATTCTTCAGACCAAAGTATCGCCTCAAGCCAACCCAGACGATTTCGAAAAGATTTTTAGAACCTCTCTTTCCCGGCTCGACCTCCCTTTCGTGGACCTATTTTCACTTCACGGAATCAATCAAAGAGAGCTTTTGGAGTGGTCTCTACGACCCGGGGGTTGCCTAGATCGAGCCCGTCAGCTCCAGAAGCAGGGTCTTTGCCGGTGGGTTGGCTTCTCCACTCACGGATCTCCTGAACTGGTTGAGGAGCTGTGCCAAGGCGGTCGCTTCGATTATGTGAATCTTCACTGGTACTACATTTTTCAGGAGCACACCCCCTCCCTTGCCGCTGCACAAAAAAACGACATGGGGATTTTTATTATCAGCCCGAATGACAAAGGCGGAATGCTCTATCAGCCCCCTACAAAACTTACCCAAGCCACATCCCCCCTTTCCCCGATGGAGTTCAACACGCTTTTCTGCCTTCAAAACCCTCACATCCACACCCTTTCGATCGGAGCCGCCCGTCCGACCGACTTCGATGAACACTTACGCGCGCTTTCCAAGCTCGATCAGGCAACTTCTCTTCTGCCCCCCATTGAACACCGACTTCAGCACCTCTGGAATGAAGCTCATCCTGCCGATTGGAGGAGTAGTTGGGACGAAGGATTACCCAACTGGAACGAGTGCCCAAAAGAGGCCAACTTCCGAGAAATTTTGCGTCTCCACAATCTGGCCTGTGCATACGACTTGGTCGACTACGCGAGAATGCGATACAACCTCCTCGGACAAGGAGGCCACTGGTTCCCGGGGCGCCCTATGGGGAACCTCACAGCAGAGGAGATTCTTCCTGCCTTAGTTCGCTGTCCAAATCCTCAAAGAACTCTTTCCCACCTTCTTGCCGCGCGGGATCTGCTTCAAGGGGAAAAAGTGGAGCGTTTAAGCAAGTCTACCTAATCAACGTTTACGCCAAGCTTTGCGATACACTTCGCGACCCTCCTTAGCAAAAAGCTCCTCAAACTCACTCGTAGGCTCATCGACGCCTGTCCATGAAAGGTCTGGAACCCAGACTGAGCACTTTTCCGCTTCTTTTTGGGCCCACTCAAAATATTCGTGATCATCGGTTGTAAGCTTCATGCAACCCCCTGAAATCACGGCTCGAGCCGCATCTTCAAAAAACTCTTTTTGAAGTAGACGATTCGCGTGGTGCCGTCTCTTAGGCCAAGGATCCGGATATCGCACTGTGATCGCATCTAACGACGATTCAGCACATAGATTTTTTATAAAGTACGCTGATTCGAGCCTTAGAACCTTGAGATTGGTGAGCTGATTTCGAATCGCCTTCTTGGCGATCTTTGTCGCACGACCCAGAAGTCTCTCGACCGCTATAAAATTTCTATCCGATTCACGTTTCGCTCGGGCCTCCGCGTAAACCCCGTCTCCAGCGCCTAGATCAACTTCGACGGGAGAAGAACGCCCAAATACCTCAGACCACACGTAGGGTGGATATAATCTTTGGGAGGAGAGCCAAGGATCTGGGGATTCCCCCAGAAACGGCTTAGCGGCGCTTTTTGGCACCAAGCCGGACGACCGATTTACCAGTCGAACGTGCGCGCACTTTAGAGATCAGGCCATTCCGCTTGCTTTTGCTTGAGGAGTGGCCATTTCGCTTCGCCTTAGCAGCGCCATCATCTGCACCTGCGGGAGATTTTACCTTAAAGAGACGAACGTCTCGTAGACGAGCAATGGATACCTTGGTCTTTTTGGCTGCTTTGGCCCAGTAAACCATGGCGTAGCCTTCACCCACCTCTACAACTTCACCGCCATCGCTTCGGCGGGAATCCAAGCGGGAGATGGTTGCACCACAAACAGGATAAGGTCCCAAGGGAGGCGGCAACCTGCGGGATGCGTCATTGTCATGGCCGTTACGCCCATTCAATCCGCCCACCTCTTTGGTCGGTGCACCTTCCCGTACAGGGATGGCCCGACGCTCCACAAACATCTGAATCGCCTTCTGAACTTCAGGCAAGGAAAGGTGATATTTACGAGCCGTATCCACCATATTGAAGTTTTCCTCCAAAATATCCCGGTCGATCTGGCCTCCAGGGCCATTTGGAGATAGAACAAAGGTCAGATACTTCAAGGAGGTGGAATCCTCTCCTAAAGCATTCTTAAAAATGGAAACGAGAGCGGGAGGCAACGGGTGATCCGAAGCCAGGCAGTTAAGATTCTTCCAAAACTTATTCATAATTGAGTAACAACAGTATGTGAAAAACCCCTGCTCTGGCAAGAAGTTTTAATAATTCACTATATATACTGTTGTTGGTTAAGCTTTTATATATTTAAGATTATATATATAAAAAGTCGTAAACTACGAGGCTTTTGTAGTTGCATAATCTTCCTTCACGGGGCTGTGCCTTGCTAAGCTAGTCAGGTGTTTTCGTTCGAACTTCTCCATATTTTTATCCTTGGGGGCCTCCTCGTCATCACTCTCAACTACCTTTTCAACCTAAGAACCTTTCGTTTTCCCAAAATTACGTCTCTCCATCACCCCTCACCGCGAGTTTCCGTTCTCATCCCCGCAAGGAACGAAGAATCTCGGCTCAGCCCATGTTTGAGCACGATTTCCGATAGCGATTATCCGATCCTTGAAATTCTCGTCCTGGATGACCACTCGACCGACGGAACAGCCCAACTCGTACAACAAAGGGCTAAAGGTGATTCCCGAATCCGTCTACTCTCCGGCAAGCCTTTGCCCGAGG
Organism: Methylacidiphilales bacterium; assembly: GCA_040397425.1. Classification (GTDB taxonomy): domain Bacteria; phylum Verrucomicrobiota; class Verrucomicrobiia; order Methylacidiphilales; family Verrucolacustridaceae; genus Verrucolacustris. The sequence continues at coordinate 7,796 of JBBAWA010000033.1, read as the reverse complement.
GATGGGTCGGAAAACCCTGGGCTTGTCATCAACTCTCACAGGAAGCCAAGGGCGATTACCTCCTCTTTGTGGATGCCGATACCCGCTTCTCCGACATCACCATTGCCCATGCCGTCAACCTAGCTCATCACGAGAAGGCCGATCTGATCTCCTTATGGCCCTATCTGGAATCCCTCACATGGAGCGAAAAACTTGTCATCCCCTTCGTCCACCTCTTCATCCTCTTTTACCTACCCCACTGGGCCAAAGGATCCCTGCGATGTTTTGGAGCAGCGAACGGCCAGTTCGTCCTGTTTCGTCGAGATGCCTACGAAAAAATCAAAGGCCATGAATCGGTCCGAAACCATATGGTCGAGGATATCGCCATTGCCCGCAATATGCGTGCGGCTGGATTCAAGGTCCTGAACCTCGACGGCACCAACCCCGGCCACAGGAACGCTCTTGTTGAATGCAGGATGTACACCCGCTTCTCCGAGGTTTGGGAAGGTTTCACAAAGAATCTCTATCCCAGTTTTGACGGAAACTTTTTCGCCTTTTTCTTTTTTCAGACTCTTCAAATCATTTTATTTCTCCTTCCCTTCGCTCTTCTCGCGACGCCTTCCAACAGGGCAATTGTTTGGACCGAAATCGGCATTATTTTCGCTCTCCGTTTTTCATTGGCGAAGCGCTTCCGGCAAAGCTATCTGGGAGCTCTATTCCACCCCATCGGACAACTTCTGGTCCTAGCCATATCCTTCAATTCATGGCTTCAGGCTCTTCGTGGGCGACTTCCGTGGAAAGGGCGGCACTACGCTCACACCTAGTGTCTTTCTCTCGCCCAACATTTTTGATATTCTCCAGATATGCCCCAACTCTCTCTTCTCGGTCGCAAAGTCTCCGTACCAGCGAACCCTTCCCTTGCCCGACTGGAAACCTTCCCCAATCCAAAACCGGGTCGCCCCTTCGAAATCACCTTTTCTACTTCTGAATTCACCTCCCTGTGCCCCGTGACCGGTCAACCCGACTTCGCCACCATCACAATTCGCTACACCCCGAAAAAGAAGTGCGTGGAAAGTAAATCCCTGAAACTTTACCTACACTCTTTCAGAAATACTGGATCGTTTGCCGAGGCGGTCACCAACCGGATCCTGGATGACCTCGTCAGAGCCATCTCGCCCGCCCATGCCGTCGTGACGGGGGAATTTGCCGCCCGTGGGGGCGTCGCCCTCAAGGTCTCTGCCTCGTTTGGAAAATCCCGTTAGTTAACTGCTTCTCACAGAGTGATGCTGGCGCCGGGCTGCATCACCTCGACTTGATATCCGTGCTTACCTGCTTCACGAACAAACACACTAGGATCCACCTGAATCGCTTCGAAAGTGTTATAGTGCATCGGCACCGTAAGTTTCGGCCTCAACATCCGGACCGCCTCCGCTGCGTCCTCCACACCCATTGTGAAATGATCACCGATCGGCAACATCGCGAGATCGATCTGTTTCCGCTCCCCCAGAAGTTGCATATCCATGGTCAGGGCCGTGTCCCCAGCAAAGTAGATCGTTTTTCCCTCAATCCGAAACAGGAAACCTACGGGTGAGCCCAGCATCACCGGACCACTTGGTCCCTCCACAGACGAAGTGTGATGAGCGATCGTCAACTGAACCCTGCCGAAGGAGAAATCTTTTCCTCCACCACACCCAAGCGGCTCGACCTTAACCCCTTGAGCTCCCGCATGAAGAGCCAGCTCATAAACCGCTATCAGAGTCGCTCCCGTGCGTTTCGCAATGGCAACTGCATCCCCGTAGTGATCCGCATGAGCATGACTCACCAAAATAAAATCACACTCAACGTCTTCCGCCTTGGCCGCAGCTTTAGGATTCCCTGTCAAAAAAGGGTCGATCAAAATCTTGGCCTTTGGGGTGGTGATTAAGAAACAAGAGTGACCCAAATACTTAACAGAAACGATCGAAGCCATATTTTCATTCTCCTCAATTGTCTCTGGGTAAACAAGCACGCCTTAAAGCCTAAAACGCCTTCACCTGCGCCAATGTTTCAGCCAATCTGATTCTATGCGTATCCCGATTGACCTTCCGGCTTGGAAAGCTCTTGCAAGCCATGCCCCAACAATTCCGCCCATGCGCGAACTCTTTGCTAAAGATCCTAATCGCGCCTCCACCCTATCCCATCGCTGGAACGATCTCTTCATCGACTACTCCAAAAACCGCGTCACCCCAGAAACTCTCAAACTCCTCCGCCAGCTTCTCAAAGAGGCCAAGGTTGAAGAACTCCGAGATCGAATGTTTCGCGGCGACAAAATCAATCTTACTGAAAATCGTGCTGTCCTTCATATCGCTCTCCGTCGCCCTGCCAATCAACCCCTGATCGTCGAGGGCAAAGACCTGATGCCTGAAGTGGAGGCCACCCGTCAACACATGAAGGTCTTCTCCGAGCAAGTCCGCTCCGGATCGTGGAAAGGCTACAAGGGCCAACCTATTTCCGACATCGTGAACATCGGTATCGGAGGTTCCGACCTCGGGCCTGTCATGGTCACGGAAGCCCTCAAGCCCTTTGCTCGTCGAGATCTGAAGATGCACTTTGTCTCCAATATCGACTCTACCCAACTGGTCGAGGTCCTTCGGATCTGCAAACCCTCCACCACCCTCTTTCTTGTTGCCTCAAAGACTTTCACGACCCAAGAGACTTTGACCAACGCTCACTCAGCGCGTTCTTGGTTTATGAAGGAGGCGAATGACGAGAAACACATCGCAAAACATTTCGTTGCCCTTTCCACGAACGAAATCGCTGTAAAGAAATTCGGGATCGATCCCGCAAACATGTTTCCATTTTGGGATTGGGTGGGCGGACGCTACTCCCTTTGGTCGGCCATTGGACTCAGTATTGCACTGTCCATTGGTTACGATCGCTTCACAGAACTTCTCGAGGGTGCACATGCGATGGACGAACATTTCCTCAAGACTCCTGTGGAACAGAACCTGCCCATGACCCTTGCCCTACTCGGAATCTTGTACAACAACTTCCACGACGCCCAGACTCACGCCATCCTGCCTTACGATCAGTATCTCCACCGCTTCCCCGCGTACTTCCAGCAGGGCGACATGGAAAGCAACGGCAAGGGAGTGGATCGTGACGGCAAACCAGTCACTTGGAGTACTGGTCCGGTCATTTGGGGAGAGCCCGGCACCAACGGCCAGCACGCCTTCTACCAACTGATTCACCAGGGTACCAAACTGATCCCCTGCGATTTTTTAGCCTCGGTAGAAACTTTCA
>JBBAWA010000033.1:0-4435 GCA_040397425.1 Methylacidiphilales bacterium | reverse complement strand
CACCAGGGTACCAAACTGATCCCCTGCGATTTTTTAGCCTCGGTAGAAACTTTCAATCCGATGGGCCCCCACCACGACATTCTCTTGGCCAACTTCTTTGCGCAGACGGAAGCTCTCATGATGGGCAAGACCGAGGCCGAAGCCCGTACCGAGCTCACCCAAGAAGGATTAAAGGGCAATGCTCTGGAAAAACTCATCCCCCACAAGGTCTTCACAGGCAATCGACCGACAAACTCCATTCTAGCCCAACGATTCGACCCCAAAACCCTTGGCAGTCTGATCGCCCTCTACGAGCATAAGATCTTCGTTCAAGGAGCCATCTGGAATATCAACCCCTACGATCAGATGGGCGTCGAATTAGGCAAACAGCTCGCCAAGAAGATCGAGCCTGAATTGACAGCCTCTGGTCCAATCAACTCACACGATCCGTCGACGAACCAGCTAATCAACGACTACAAGAAACGCTCCAACCGCCTAAAATAACACTTACCCACCCACTGGATGCCACGTGGTCTTGATCTCCACTGTGTCTAATATTCGGTAAGGGTCCTCGTCGGATTTGACCCCCTGATCCCTCAGAAAATATCTCTTTAAGTTTAGAGCACAGGCCTCGCGACTGGCCGTGTGTTCCTTCTCATCGCCTCCCTGTACGACCAAAGCGTTTACATCCATGTGACTGGACATCTGCCCGACTAGCTCCTCCCTAAGCCCACAAAGCAGATTGATAACCCCATGGGGAATATCCGAAGTCGCTAATACTTCCCCCAACTCCATCGCCGCGACCGCGGAACGACCCGTCGAAAGCGTAATCACTGCGTTACCTCCAACGACAATCGGAGCGATTCCAGAAACCAAATCAAGGAGAGGTCTTCTCTCCCCAGCGACATACGCCACCACACCCATCGGCTCGGTTACAGAAAAATTGAAGTGTGGCGACGATACTGGGTTCACAGATCCAAAGATCTGCAAATACTTGTCCGACCAACCTGCGTAATATACGAGTAGATCAACCGCTGCGGATACCTCCGCCTTGGCGGCGGCTGAAGAGAGGCCAATCGACTGTAAAACCTCACGGAAACCAGAGGCCCGCCCCTCCAACATCTCTGCCGCCCGATAAAGGATCTGACCTTTCAAATAGGCAGATGTACCCGCCCAGCTATCAGCCGCTTTTCGAGCCGCCACAACAGAATTCCGAAAATCTTTTCGCGAAGCACGACACACATGCCCCAGCCATTTTCCTCCGGGCGCCTCCACATCCAAGGCCCGCCCGGACTCCGACCGGACAAAAGCTCCGCCAATGAGCATCTTGTACGTTTTGCGAACATCCAAGCGTCCGTTGTTTGCACTAGTTCCATTACGACTCATGACAGCTCCACATACGGACGCAATCCGTGCCGTCCCCCTTCACGTCCATATCCACTTTCTTTGTATCCACCAAATGGGGACGCAGGATCAAACTTGTTAAATGTGTTCGCCCATATCACACCTGCCTTAATTCCACGCGTAACCTTAAAGATTTTAGCACCTTTATCAGTCCAAACACCTCCCGAAAGACCGTACGGCGTATTGTTCGCCTTTTCCAAGGCCTCATTAAGGGTTCGGAAGCTCTGGATCGCCAGTACTGGCCCGAAAATCTCCTCCTGAACGATTCGGTGAGACTGGGCTACTTTTGTGAAAAAGCTGGGACGAATGAAATATCCCTTATCAGGAATCGGGCAGTTCGTTTGAAAAAGTTCCGCCCCCTCTTCCTGCCCTACTTTGATGTAATCCTGAATCCGATCACACTGAGCCTTTGAGTTAATCGCTCCGATATCGGTGTTCTTATCCAGAGGGTCTCCGACAATCAGATGCGCCATTCGCGCCTTTAGTTTGGCTACCACCTCTTTTTCCACGCTTTCCTGAACCAAAAGCCTCGAACCCGCGCAGCACACGTGGCCTTGGTTGAAGAAGATTCCGTTCACAATCCCCTCCACCGCTTGGTCAATCGCGGCATCTTCAAAAATAATATTCGCCGCTTTACCCCCCAGTTCAAGAGTCAGCTTCGTGGGTCGCGCAGCGAGAGACTTCTGGATCGCTTTCCCGACTTCCGTTGAACCCGTAAATGCAATCTTATCCAGCCCTGAGTGATTCACTAAAGCAGCGCCTGTCGCACCGGCTCCTGTAATACAATTGAAAACCCCTTCGGGTAGCCCAGCTTCTTGACAGATTTCAGCAAAAAGCAGTGCAGTGAGCGGTGTGGTTTCTGCTGGCTTCAGCACGACCGTATTTCCGCAAGCTAAGGCTGGGGCAACTTTCCAAGCGACCATCAGTAAAGGAAAGTTCCAAGGAATGATCTGTCCAGCCACCCCGATCGGTCGGACCGCCTTGCCGGGAAAAGCGTATGGCAACTTGTCCGCCCAACCCGCGTGATAAAAGAAGTGCGCAGCAGCCAGAGGAACATCGACGTCCCGTGACTCTCGAATCGGCTTCCCCCCGTCCATCGACTCCACCACCGCCAACTCACGTGCCCTCTCCTGGATGATTCGTGCAATCCGATATAAATATTTGCCTCGCTCCCGACCTGACATCTTACGCCAAATCTTTTCATACGCAGTCCGAGCGGCACGAACCGCTTTATCCACATCCTTTTCCCCCGCGTCTGCCACATGAGCCAAAACCTTTTCAGTCGCAGGGTTGATCGTAGCAAAACGCTTTCCAGAAGCCGCAGGAACAAACTTTCCACCAATAAAGAGACCATACTGATCCTTCAGCTTGAAGTGATCAGAGCTTTCAGGCGAAGGGGCATAGCTCCAATTGGAACCTTTTGTGGGATTCTTTGTTTCAGTCATTGGAAAAGTAGTCCTGTCCTTGATACACCCCAGTCCGCTCTTTTTCCAGTTGCATCAGCATGTCATTGGGAAGTTTGCTCGCCCCAATCCGAAAGAGATCGGGCGTTAACCAAGCAGGACCGAGGATTTCCCGGACCATAATCAGCAAATTCAGGGCAGCTTTGGCATTGGCAATGCCCCCCGCTGGCTTCATTCCGATCCTTTTTCCCGTCTTTCGATAGTAGTCATCAATGGCCTGCAACATCACCAAAACTACCTCCGGAGTGGCAGCAGGTTGGATCTTTCCTGTGCTTGTTTTGATGAAATCCGCTCCTGCCTGCATGGCGATATCACTCGCGAGTCGAACCCGATCCAAAGTTCCAAGCTCACCCGTCTCTAAGATGACTTTTAAATGCGCTTTTCCACAAGCGTCTTTAACCTGCCGAATTTCATCCGCAACGCGCTCATACTCCCCGCGAAGAAAATCCCCACGGGAGATTACCATATCAATCTCATGCGCCCCCTCCCCCACAGCGAATCGCGTGTCCTCCAGCTTCACGTCTAAAGGATTCATTCCACTGGGAAATGCAGTGGCAACTGCCGCCACCTGTATCGGAGTTCCCTGAAGGGATTCCCGGGCAATTCGCACCATCGTCGGATAAACGCACACCGCTGCAACCATCGGCAGATCATCTCTTCCCGAATGCAAATGAATCGCCTTAGTGCAGAGTTGGCGAACCTTACCAGGGGTGTCGGCACCCTCAAGGGTGGTTAGATCGACCATGGAGAGAGCCAGCTTAAGCCCCTCGATCTTCGAGGATTTTTTTATACTCCTAGTTGCCAAACGAGCGACTCGCTCACGAATTCCCACTTCATCCACGGGATGAGGCCGAAGATCTAATGGCATTGTTAAAGTATCGCTCAAGCTCATAAGCCCCTTGATGAAGGGAGATTGATTATCCCGCTAAAAGGAGCTGGGGTCAAACCGATGGCGTGCCATTTGAATCAGCAAAAATCGATTTTAGCTCATCTTTCGAGCTGCGCCCCAACCAACGCGTGAGACTTTCGGACCCACTCTTCTTGGCTTGATAGGCACGCAAAACCTTGTCGATGTAGTGATGCACCTCTTCGTAGGGAACCTTGGGCTGGATGAGCACATTAAAGCGGGCGTCCGCACCCGTTTTCCCACCAAGGAACATATCAAAACACTCCTTCTTCACTCCATCCACCGTTCGGGTAGCTCCACGAAAACCGATGTCCGCAATCTGATGCTGTCCGCAGGAACTTGGGCAACCGCTAAAGTGAACCCGAACCTGATCCTTGTAGTACGAGCACAACTGCTCAAGCTCACCCACCATTCGAATCATGCGATTCTTTGTTTCACCGACCGCTAGATTGCAAAACTCAATCCCCGTGCAGGAGACGCAGCCCTTGCGGAAATTACTTGGCTCAACAACAAGTCCCGAGGCCACTAACTCCCTCTTTAGAGCGTCCACATTTTTCTCAGGGACATTGACGATGATTAAATTCTGCTTGTTCGTCCCTCGAATCCCAACCTTCCCTTTCTCTCCATATTTTTCAGAGAGATCTGCAATGATCTTCATCTGAGACCCGGTCAGTCTTCCTCC
>JBBAWA010000032.1:1176-14529 GCA_040397425.1 Methylacidiphilales bacterium | reverse complement strand
TCCTTGAGCCACGCAATCCACTTTGCCACATCCACACCCCGCGTATTTTTCCCACAGGTCAGACTGAGCGACTCGTAACCCTTTTCTGGAAATACCTCGAACCCATTCGCCGCCAGCCACGCACGACCCCGCTCCGCATTCTTCCGATGGCGCTCATGCCTTTGGACGATTCCCTCTTTGGCAATCTCCGCCAACTTCACCTCCAACGCATAAAGATGGGAAATGGACGGCGTGCAGGGGGTCATGTTGCTTTCTGCCTGTTTTCGGAATTCAAGAAAATCGTAGTAGTAGCCCCGATCCTTTACCTTCTCCGCCCGCGCGTACGCCCGCTCGCTTACGGAAAAGAGGGATGCACCAGGAGGCAAGGCCAACGCTTTCTGCGTTCCACACAACATCACGTCCAACCCCAACTCATCAAAGGGAATTGGCATCACGCTAAACGAAGAAACCGTATCTGTAATGAGCAACACCTCGGGAAACTTACTCCGCACCAGCTTCGCAATCGCAGCTAGAGGGCTCAAAACTCCCGTGGAAGTCTCGTGATGAATTAAAGTCAGTGCATCATACCCGCCCTTCGAAAGCTCTTTCTCAATCATCTCAGGCTTGATCGCCATGCCCCACTCCACTTGGACTTTGCCCGCATCTTTTCCACACTTCTGGGCCACATCGAACCACTTATCGGAAAAAGCCCCGTTCATACAAACCAACACCTTCTTTTGGACCAGATTCCTCAACGCCGCTTCCATCACGGACCACGCTGAACCTGTCCCTAAAAAGACCGGTTGTTGAGTTTGAAAGAGTTGACGCAGAGAAGGTTGCACTCTGGCGTAGAGATCTTGGAAGCCTTTCCCTCGATGACCGATCATTGGGGTGGAGAACGCCTTAAGAACAGGGGCAGATATTTCGACGGGTCCAGGGATATATAATTTGATGTGCGACATAAATAGGGTAGATAGGGAAACTATGCATTTGCGCAAACACAACCTTCTCATTCTTGGGTACAGCCTCTTGGCGAGTCCCCTCCTTGCCCAAGTCAACTCCCGCGACCCAAAGCTTAGCCCTGACTTCCAAACCACTTTAGACGAAGAGGTGAATAACGAGCGCGTCGCAAAAGCGGTTCCTGCAAACGAGCCAACCCCTACCCCATCAACCCCCGCAGTTTCCGCCCCTGTGACGACGAATGTTGAGAACTCGAAACTTTCCGTAGACCAGATCATCCAAAATGCCATTCGGAGGGATGAAGAACTACGAGAACTCCGCGAAGAATTCACCTACCAACTGAAACTGGTTACCCAACGTCTCGATGATGACAACAAGGTCATCCCGGATAAAACCAAGACCGTCACCGCGAAAATTAAACCGGGCAAAGACATCACCTTTAGTGCCGACTTTAACGACGACTCGAAAGACACCGACAGTTCACCTCAAAAAACAACCTACGCAGGTGCAACCGGTGGACGCGGACTTCAATCAAAACAAAAGAAGTCGGACGACGATGACGACGACTCCAACAAAGATGTGGAAGACGCAAAAAAAGTGAACGCCATGCTCGACATGGGGAAAATCGCCCCCCGCTTTAAATATGTCCGCATGCCGGATCAGACGCTCAGGAATCGCCCCTGCTTCGTGATCAAGTTCTCACCTAAACCCGACCAACCTTTTAATTCTCGCGAAGAGAAGGTCATCAACAAGGTCGGCGGGACGATCTGGATCGATCAAAACGATTTCAGCATCATTCAAACAAAAGGGAAGTTAACCGAGGAAGTCGATGTGGCTTGGTTCTTAGCGACAATGAAGGGCATGGATTTCAATTACGAAACATCTGAATTATCTTCCATCAATATTCCTGTTCCCTCGGGCTTCTTTATGAGCTTCGACTTAAACATCATGGGTTACCGAATGGCACAAAAACAGGTGAGTCAGATGACGGACTATCAACCAGTCTCCCCTAGCTCGGTAACACCTCCAGCCCCTACTACTCCGCCCAGCGGAAACCCTTAATCTAGTTCGATCGCTCGATTGGGGCACGTACTCGGTTTCCCCACTCCGTCCACGATCCGTCGTAGTTTCGCACTTTTTTCCTGCCCAATAGATAACTCAGGACAAACCAGGTGTGGCTCGACCGCTCTCCAATTCGACAGTAAGCAATCACTTCCGTTTCAGGAGACAAAGAACAACCCTCAACATAGATTTTTTCCAACTCCTCCGCGGACTTGAAGGTTCCATCCTCCTTAACCGCAGTTTTCCAAGGAACACTCTTCGCACCAGGAATGTGACCACCCCGGAGAACTCCCTCCTGCGGATATTCGGGCATATGGGTGACATCACCCTTGAACTCTCCGGGGGAACGAACATCGATCAGTGGCAGTTTTTTCTGACTAAAAGTCAAAGCATCTTCGTAAAAAGCCCGAATCTCAGAATCCAACCTGCGTGGGGGCACCGGATAGTTCGTGGAAGGAACTTTTACTTTTTCGCGTGTTAAGCCTCTCTTCTCCCCTACCCACTTATCCCGACCCCCGTTCAAAATTCTCACCTTCGTATGACCAAAAAGGCGAAAAGCCCAAAGAGCATAACATGACCACCAGTTCGACTTATCCCCATAAAAGATCACTGTGGTATCGGGTGTAATTCCATTCCGCCCACAAAGCTCTGCAAAGGCCTGTGGGCTTATGTAGTCCCGTACCAAGGCATCCTGCAGATCCCGCCGCCAATCGATATGAACCGCTCCAGGAATGTGCCCGGTATCGTAAAGCAGCACATCCTCGTTACTTTCCACCACTCGGATTCCTGGATCATTCAGATGTTGGGCCAACCAGTCGGTTTCGACCAAGGCTTCAGGATGAATGTACTCTTTTTTGCTCATAAGTTTGTTTCCTTCGAATCTCCAAGATGCCTCACCGCAAGACCGCGTGCAACCGCCTGCCGTGTCATCCCCTATCCCTTTGTTTTTTCCTCATCCAGAAGCGGGAAAAGCGGCTCGATTTTACCTAATGGCCGACCCGTCTGACCGCTCGGCCACTGAGGCCAATCTTTTGCCCGGGCCTCGACACGCCCTTCGAGTCCAAGTTGCCTTAACCCTGCCTGTGCCGTGGTAGGAATCACACACTCCACCTCCTGCAAGACCAACTCCAACACCGCCATCGCATCGGCCAAAGTGGCTCGCAACTCCCCAGCCAAGGCGGGGTCTTTTGCCAATTTCCACGGCGCTCTGCTCTCGATCATCTGATTTCCTGCCTGCACCGCCTTCCACAGTTCACCCAATGCCAAATGAATCTGATTCGCCTTCATCAAATCATCCCACTTTCTCAGGGCACCCAACACCGTCGCCCGAAAAGCCACGGAAACCGCATCCGGAGTCGGCGCATCAGGGATCTTTCCATCGCAATAACGTCCAATCATCGATCCTGCCCTCTGAAGCAGATTTCCCAACTCATGGGCCAACTCCCCTTTGCGTCGCGCCGCCAAGGAGGCCTCTTCAAAATCCGCATCGTGCCCCAAAGCCATCTCGCGTAAAACATAGTACCGAAACGAATCGGCCCCGTACTTTTCCGCAAGAAGTTTTGGATCCACCACATTGCCCGTTGATTTACTAAGCTTCTCGCTCTTCCTAGTCCAGAATCCGTGCACCAACAATTTCTGAAAGATAGGCAATCCGAGAGCACGCAACATACAGGGCCAATAAATCCCGTGAGCCGGCACCATGATGTCCTTACCGATTACGTGAACCGCCGGCACCCAGTCATCCAACTTCCCCTCACCTTTCCCGGCACCTGTCACATAGTTCAATAAGGCATCAAACCAGACATACGTCACCTGATTCTCATCAAAGGGAAGCGGGATTCCCCAGGCCAATCTCGTTTTCGGACGCGAAATACAGAGGTCAGGCAAAGGCTTTTCCAAGGCACCCAAGATTTCCTTCGCCCGAAACTCCGGAAAAATGATTTCAGGATTCTTTTGATACAGCTCCTTTAACCAATCCTGATGTTTGGAAAGTTTGAAGAAATAGTTCTCCTCCGTCAGCTCCACCACTTCCCCAAAGATTTCAGGCCAACTGCCGTCGGCCTGCCTCTCTTTCTCGGTCAGAAACTGCTCAGCCCGGACACTATAAAATCCATGAAACGTCCCTTTAACAATATCTCCCTTGGCATAGAGAAGCGCCAAAACCTCTTGGACCAACTTTTTGTGTCTGGATTCAGTTGTCCGCAAATAATCATCTGGCTCAACCCGTAGACCCTTCCATAGATCTAGAAAATAAACACTGATGCCGTCGACAAACTCCTGAGGACTCTTGCCTGCTTTTGCGGCACTCTGCTGAACTTTCTGCCCGTGCTCATCCAAACCGCTTAAAAAACGAACCTTACGGCCCTGCCTCCTTGCATAACGAGCCAAGGTATCCGTCAGAACCTTCTCATACGCATGACCCAGATGAGGCTGGGCATTGGCATAATCAATCGCCGTTGTGAGGTAGAGGGAATCCATCTTTATTGTTTATACCAGACTGAGAATTCGGATTCGATCAAAGAAGATCCTGCGGATCAACGTCCACGGAAACCTGCAAAGAGGAAGGCCACTTCGGAGCTAAGACTTCCCTCTTTAAATCAGCTAAAACCGCTCCCACCTGCTCCACCAGAAGGAATATATGGAAACGAAATCGTCCCTCTACACGCGCAATGGGAGCGGGGCTAGCGTCCGGAACCTCTGCTTTATCTCCCCACACTCCACGGAGCTTTTTTACCACATGCTCAGCCGAAGCAAGGGCCTGAGCTTCGCTCGTTCCAGAAAACGAAATCAGTATCGCTCTGCGAAAAGGGGGATATCCGTGTGCCTTTCGATACTCCAACTCCTGCTCCCGAAAACCAGTGACATCATGATGCCTCGCGAACTGAATCGCTGGATGAAACGGAGTGTACGTCTGTACAAACACCTCCCCAGCCACCTCTCCCCTTCCTGCCCGACCCGCTACCTGAACCAAAAGCTGAAAAACGCGCTCCGAAGCACGAAAGTCGGGCAAATTCAGAGCCCCGTCGATTCCCACAACTCCCACGCAAGTCACTTTGGGAAAATGAAGCCCCTTCGCAATCATCTGGGTTCCGACCAAAATATCTGTTCTTCCCTCTCGAAAGTCAGCCAAAGCAATCGCATGAGCCCCCCGGACTTTCATACTATCCGAGTCCATCCGAGTAAGCCGGACTCCTGGAATGGCCTCAAGCACTGCCTCTTCCAAGCGTTCTGTTCCTGCCCCCGTATACTGCAAGACCGGAGAACCACACTCCCGACACTGGGTAGGCGAGGATCGATCCGCATCGCAGAAATGGCACCGCATTTTCGCGTCCCGCCGATGGTAGGTCATTGGAACTGCACACCGTTCACACTCCTCTACTTTTCCACAGTGTGGACACTGAACGCTCGGGGCATACCCCCGCCGATTTAAGAGAACCAGACTCTGCTCCCCTTTCTGAAAACGTCCCCGAAGGGCTGTAATTAGATCTGCAGACAACAGAACCGGACCCTTTCGGCGAGTGGATTTCTCTTTTCGTAAATCCACAACATGAACTTTCGGTAATCGCGCCCCATCCACTCTTTGGGTCAGTCGAACGCGACGATATTTGCCGCGATCCCCATTCCAACCGCTCTCCAAACAGGGAGTCGCACTCCCAAGAATCACCGGCGCCCCTTCCATCTGTCCCCGAACAACTGCCAGATCTCTCGCTTGGTACCGCGGAGATTCAGCCTGTTTGTAACCCCCATCGTGCTCCTCATCTACGACAATCAGCCCCAGATCTTCCAAAGGCGCAAAAAGAGCAGAACGGGCCCCGATTACTACCCGAACCCTACCTTCACGAATTTCATGCCAAGACTCCCGCCTCTCTGCCACCGTCTGCCCGCTATGCAATACTGCGAGACGAATCTTTTGACCTACAAGTCGTCCTCGAAATCTGGCAACGGTCTGAGGTGTTAGGGAAATTTCAGGAACCAGAATGATCACGTTTTTTCCCTCTTTTAACGTTGTTTCCATTGCCCTCAGATAAATCTCGGTCTTTCCACTTCCCGTAACGCCCTCCAACAGAATCGGTAACCCCCCACCCTCTTTTTTTCTCTCCTCTTCCCACGCGTTCATTGCCTCGACCTGCTCCTGCGCTAAATCAGGCCTTGTTTCGGTTCCAGCCCAACCCGTCTCAGGTGCATCCTCAGTACGTACCCACCTTTTTTCAGATCGTTCCGCCAAACCCCGGTCGACAAGCGCCCTCCATACCGCGGTTCCCACACCAGACTCCTTCACCAAGGTATTTTGCCACCCGCCCCCACAACGAGTCAGGTGAGCCCAAGCTTTCTCCTGCGCTTTTGCACCCCGAAGGATCTGTTTGGCAATCTCCCCCCGACCTTCCACAGGAGAAATCCACCACGCCATCTTACCCCCACCTTCATGGGATCGGACAGGCCCAGGTAAAATTGCCCGTAGAGCCGCCCCAAGATCACACGCATAATAATCCGCCATCCAGCGTGCCAATCGGCACAGTCCAGCCGGAATCAAAGGCCTCTCGCCGGTGATCTCCTCCACATCCTTCACCTGCTCCACTTCAGGCCGAGCGGGAAACTCCACCGCATACGCCATAATACTCTTCTTCCCCCAAGGGACCCGTAAACGCTGACCTAAACCAATTTTACCCCTTAAACGCTCTGGAATACTGTAGTCAAAAAGCCGATCCAAACCCAATTCGGGTGCGACTCGCACAAATTCAGACTCTTTCACCCCTAGGCTCTGCTCTCTTTTCATCAATCTGGCAAGTTTTGCCCGCCTTCCCTTTTAAATCAAATTGGATACCATCAATCCGATGCTTCTCGCTCGTCCGCGGATTCTTGCTGCCCTCATCGTGATTTTCGCCCCACTTACACTCATCACTTTCTCTTGGCTTGGAGAGATTCGTCGCTCGCAAGAACTCGAACCTCTTATCGTCCAAGCGGCCAATCGCCATGGCCTCCCCATCTCCTTGGTTCGAGCCGTAGTGTGGAGAGAGAGCGATTTCAACCCTAAGGCCGTAGGCACCTCGGGCGAGCGCGGACTCATGCAGGTGACCCCCGGAGCTGCTCAGGATTGGGCTCAAGCAACTCGGCAGCGATCCTTTCAAAATACCGATCTCTTTGATCCACAAACCAACCTTGCGGCAGGTACCTGGTATCTGACTCGCGCCATTAAGCGCTGGTCGAATGCGGACAGGCCCGAGGTCTTTGCTTTGGCCGAATACAACGCCGGAATCACCCATGCCCGTCGCTGGGCCAAACAAAATGAAACTCTAAACGCTAAGGACTTCATTAATTCGATTGATTTTCCAACCACCCGATCCTACGTGCGATCCATTTTAAAAAGAGCCGAGCTGTACGCGTCAGGAAAGAATCCAAGCCCGCTCGAACTGGTAAACCGTCGCCTCGCGCTACAAAAGGAACGGTGGATTAAAAATAAATAGGCTAGGCCAACTGCAGGCCAGCCACGATTCCAGCCCCACGGGAGTACTCCACCGCAGTCATCCGTTTCCGACCCTCCAACTGCACTTCCCGTAAAAGAACTCCCCCTTTCTTCGCCGCCACAAGAATTCCATGAGAATTAATTTCAACAATTTCACCAGGCTTGCCTTTCGCCCTCTTCGAAAGAATTACGGAAAAGATTTTCAACATTTTTTGGTCCGTTCCATCAGGAACCCAGGCGTATGCACCCGGCCAAGGCTGCATGGCTCGAATGTGTGCATCGATCTCCTCAGGATTCTTAGCCCAATCGATCTTGCCATCCTCTTTTTTCATCCGGGGAGCCAACGAGGCCTCTTGGGAGTTCTGCCTCGCGCTCTTCAATTTCCCCGTTTTGGCTCGCTCTAAAAGATACAAAAGCAGGGGACCGGCTTTTTTTGCCAAACGATCGTGTAGAAGACCTGTTGTCTCACCAGGGCGGATTCGTGTAGCCACTTTTCCCAAGATGTCCCCGGTATCTAGCCCTTCGTTCATCTGCATGATCGTTACCCCAGTTCGCTTCTGTAAATCCCGTACTGCGGCTGCAATCGGGGAGGCTCCCCTATATTTCGGCAAAAGCGACCCGTGCACATTCCAGCAACCCAATTCAGGTAGCTCTAAAATCGGCTTTTTTAAGATCTGACCGTATGCAACGACCACCATTAAATCGGGCTTCTGATAACGAATTTGGCTTAAAGAAGTGGCCGAATTCACATCCTCAGGCTGAAATACGGTCAATTGATGCCGTAAAGCACACTCCTTAATAGGGGAAGCAAGCAGCTTCTGAGCCCGTCCAGCAGGACGATCCGGTTGAGTGATTACAGAGAGAACAAAATGGTCGTCCGAAGCGACCAACGCCTCCAAACAAGGAATCCCAAATTCTCCTGTGCCAGCGAAGACAATCCGCACTCGCTACACGCCCAAGTTGGATAAGGCTTTTTTCGAACGACTCACCTTCGTCGTTTGAACTTGATTCAGAATATCCCGCGTAACCTCAAAGGGAAATTGTTCCGCATCGATCTCCTTGACCGTTTTTTCCCCGTAATACTCCAAAACGGGCTTGGTCTCTTTTTCATATGTTAGAAGCCTGTCGTGAATTACCGCATCACTTGCATCGTCCAAACGATTATCCCTCAGAGCTCTTCTTTTGAGACGATCTTCCAGCTTCTTCTGGTCATGACAAACCAGATGAAATAAGGCTTCCACGGTTAGGTCATTCACAAGAAGTTTTGCCTGCTCCACATTTCGGGGAATCCCATCCAACACCAAATGATCAATCTCAGGCTTGAATTTTCCAAGGGTAACCAAGTGCGCCATATGCTGGCGCCACAGATCGACAGTCACATCATCAGGGACAAGTTGCCCAGCACTCGAGTACCTTAAAAAGGCTTGGCCAACCTTAGTTCGTAGATCCATCCCGCGAAAAACATCTCCACAGGAAATATGACAAAAGGCAGGTATCGTCCCCAACACCTTCCCCTGCGTCCCCTTCCCGGAACCAGGCGCCCCAAAGAGTAAAATCGCACGCCAACGCATCTTCTATTCCTACACCTAATCCCCTACTTTGTGCAATCCGACAAATCCTCTACGCGATGCCAGTAGACGCAGGCTATTCAGAACAACAATCACAGTGCTGCCCTCATGACCTGCCACGCCTAAAGTCAAAGGGATCGACGCCCCCAAAGCAGCACCCACAAGAAGGACAATTGTGCCAAGAGAGAGAACCAGATTCTGGGTGATGATCCTGCGCGTTCTCCGACTTAAATCGTAAGCCTCTGCAAAACTCTCTAGTCGATCTCGCATTAAAATAATATCCGATTCTGCAAGAGCCGCACCCGTTCCCCTCGCTCCCATCGCTACTCCGATCTCAGCTGCGGCTAAACTGGGCGCATCATTCACCCCATCTCCTACCATCGCCACTTTATCCCCCTGCCGTGACCACTCCCGAATTGCCTCAACCTTGTCCTCAGGATGCATGCCGAACCTGTAATCTTTGAGCCCCACCTGCTCCGCCACCAGTCGAGCTGCCGCCTCCCGATCCCCCGTCAGCATGGTCACTTTCAATTCTTGGGCAACTAACCACTCCAGTAAAGGCCGACTCGATTGCCGAATCTCATCTTCCAGTAAGATTCTTCCACGCAGACTTCCCGCACCGAAAAAGACCTCCGTTACACCAGGCTGGGGTGCAGGCAAGGAATCCACCCACGGAGCCCCATCAAAAAAGCTCCTTCTACCTAACCGACTCTCGTCTCCACTTTCCGTCTTTCCTTTTAACCCACCTCCAGTCGCGGAAGAAAAGTCCTGCACTTCGGGAATCTGAAATCCTCGCCGACGCGCCTCGCGAACAATCGCCACGGATACAGGGTGGAGGGACTGCACACCCAATCCAGCCGCGTACCGCAATAAATCATCCTCCTTGCCGTCCACAACTTCTACGGCCCGCACTTTCATCTCTCCCGTCGTTAATGTCCCCGTCTTATCTAAAGCCACTCGCGTCACACCTCCTAACCGCTCGATCGGACTTCCACCTCGAAATAGAATCCCTCGCCGTGCCCCTGCAGCAATACCTGCCAAAATTGCTGAGGGTATGGAAAGCACCAACGCACAGGGAGACGCCACCACTAATAAGGTCATTGTTTTGTAAAAAGCAGGGCGCACATCCGCCTTGCCCCATCCCGCAAGACCCCACCAAACAAAAAACATAATCGCACTTAAAGCCAGAATGGATTGGGTGTAACGCGTACCAAAACGATCTGTAAACCTTTGCGAAGGTGCTTTCTGTTCCTGGGCCTCCCGAATCAGCCTCAAAA
This sequence comes from Methylacidiphilales bacterium, assembly GCA_040397425.1. Lineage (GTDB taxonomy): Bacteria > Verrucomicrobiota > Verrucomicrobiia > Methylacidiphilales > Verrucolacustridaceae > Verrucolacustris. The sequence goes on along the minus strand of JBBAWA010000032.1, from coordinate 4,222 downwards.
TACCCTCTAACGCACTCTCTTTCGCCCTTCGCAGAACTCTCAGGTCTACCCGACCCCATAGGTTTAGTGTTCCAGCTAAAACAATGGAGCCAATCTCCTTGGACACGGCCGCGGACTCTCCCGTCAAACTCGACTCATCCGCACCACTCCTTCCCTCAATGACCTCCGCATCGACTGGAAAACCATCGCCGGGTCGAACTCTCACTCTCATTCCAGGCTCCAGCAAATCCACCGCTACTTTCTCCTCCGTTCCATCCTCAAGAATTCGAATTGCCTCTCGCGGTGCTGCACGAAAAAGACCTGCCAACTCTCGCTCCGTCCGATACGCCGCCAATTCCTCTAAGGCCCCACTCAACGAAAAAAGAAACAGAAGAAGAGCTCCCTCATCCCAATGCCCCACACACGCCGCCCCCACCGCAACTGCCAACATCAAGAAGTGAATATCCAACACGCCCGATTTAATTTTATGCCAAACCTCCTCAGCCGTTTTCCATCCCCCTGCAAGATAAGCCACCACGAATAAGAGCGTTTCGATCCACCCACCTGCCCACCAACCGGCCAAAGCAGCACCTCCGCACACCAGCGCCAAGCTTAGCGGAACTTTCCACTTTTTACCCGCTCCCACAACCGAAGGCAGATGCCGAACATCTAACTTCACCCCACTGAGGACTCTCCAAAACCATAACTTGGGTGCCGTAGGACAACTCTCTCTTTCCAAAATTATCTTCTCGCTCTCTCTTCTCATCTGAACTCCTTCCCCCCAATCCCCTTGAAGCACTCTTCCGCACTTTCCACACCTTGAATCCCCCAACTCCCATCGGCAGACGCTTTCCCCACGTAATCGTCTGACCGCCTCAGCCAGCTGGACGGCTCCCTTTTCTCCCGCTCCTGAGGCAGCCGTCGCATAATCAATCTGACCTTCATGAAAAGACACGGAAACTGCACGCAGGTCCGCTGACTCCCCTAACTCATGGGCGAGAAGGTCCAATCCACAGTTCGGTGTTCCATGGTCGTGCACAGCCTTAGACTATCTATTCCCATTCCCTTTTGACCAACTTTCCCCAACCACTTGCCAACGTTTTACTGCCTACTACTTTTAGAAAGTGCCCGCTTCACTTCCTACCCACTCTTTAACAACTCAAAAAAGTCCAAATCGGACACCCACCCTATCCACTTCTCCTGACGATCTCTCTTTCCTGTCCCGCCATCTCGGGCCCAATAAAATCACAGAAAAGCAGATGCTTGAGACCCTCGGGCTCACCTCCCTGGAGGAGCTTGTTCGGGCAACCCTACCCCAAGGACTAGCCTCTGCTCAGCCCCCTCACCTCCCCCCTGCCCGCTCCGAAACACGCGCTCTTGCCGTACTTGAGGAAATGCTATCAAAAAATCTCCCGTTCCGCTCTCTCATTGGCCTTGGATATCACGGAACCATTACACCTCCTGTCCTGCGTCGAGCCATCATGGAAGACCCCGGTTGGTACTCCTCTTACACCCCCTATCAACCCGAGATCTCTCAGGGCCGCTTGGAGGCCCTCCTCAACTATCAAACCATGATTCTCGAACTCACCGGCATGGAGATCGCAAATGCCTCTCTTCTCGACGAAGGTACCGCTGCCGCAGAAGCCGCTTCCCTAGCCCAAGCTGCTGTTTCTGACAAAACGCGGAAAACAATCTGGCTAACCCCTGGCCTCCACCCCTCGACAGCCTCCGTCATCACGACCCGCGCCGCAGCCTTAGGCTGGAAGGTGATCACATCGGAATCTTTTCCAGAAAAGGAAGCCGCTTACCTTTTTGCAGGTGTCGTGGCTTACCCAGAAAGCGATGGTCGCTTGGCCGACCCCCAACCTTTTATTCAGCAGCTCAAGAAGGCAGGCGCCCTCTCGATCCTAGTCTCGGATCCCCTCGCTCTCCTTCTCTTCACCCCTCCAGGCGAACTAGGGGCCGACGTTGCCGTAGGGAGCACCCAGCGCTTCGGTGTTCCGATCGGTTTCGGGGGCCCACATGCAGCCTACTTTGCAACTCGACTCACCCACCAAAGGCTCCTTCCCGGACGTCTTATCGGCGTATCCAAAGATTCCGAGGGCCGCACCGCTTATCGCCTCTCCCTTCAAACACGCGAACAACACATTCGGCGAGACCGAGCCACCAGCAATATCTGCACCGCCCAAGCCCTGCTAGCGACCCTCGCCTCAATGTACGCGATTCACCACGGCCCAAAAGGCCTTCACCAAATCGCGCTCCGCATCCACCAACATGCCCAACGTCTTGCTGCTGGCCTTAAACTCCGTGGATTCTCAATCCTTCACCCCCTCTACTTCGACACCCTCCGTATCCAAGGCTCTCCCGCAGCTCTTCAATCCGCATTCACCCAAGCTGCAAAAGCCCAAACAAACTTCCGCCTCTTCCCCAATGGCGACCTGGGAATCACCTTAGATGAACGGACCGATGAGGCCGAAGTCGATCGTCTCTTATCCTTTTTCGGATCGGCCAAACTCCCCCAGCCCTCAAACGAATTTAAGCCGCTAGCGTCGGAGCTAATTCGCAAGACACCAACGCTCCGTCACCCGATTTTCACATCCCACGCGAACGAGAACGAACTCCTCCGCTATATTCGGCGCCTCGCAGCAAAAGATCTCACCCCAGCTCAGTCCATGGTCCCTCTCGGTTCCTGCACGATGAAACTCAACGCCGCTTCCGAACTCACACCTCTGGGTTGGTCGACCGTGGCTGACCCACACCCATACGCCCCCACCGAACAAAACCCTGGCTACCTCAAGATGATCCACGACCTGGAAACATGGCTGGGCGAAATCACGGGCCTTCCACACGTCTCCCTCCAACCAAATGCAGGCTCGCAAGGTGAGTATGCTGGTCTTCTCTCGATCCGTGCTTGGCATCAATCCCGTGGCGATACCCAGAGGGACATCTGCCTAATTCCAGTCTCTGCCCATGGAACGAACCCCGCCAGTGCAGTCCTCGTTGGTTTTCGAGTTGTTCCTGTGGCTTGCGACAACCAAGGCAACGTGGATCTCACAGACCTTGATGC
>JBBAWA010000032.1:0-1076 GCA_040397425.1 Methylacidiphilales bacterium | reverse complement strand
GCCCCTTACGGCAGTGCGAGTATCCTGGTCATTCCTTGGATGTTTCTCGCAATGGTTGGGGGTAAGGGCCTCGCTCGCTGTACTGAGGTCGCCATCCTAAACGCCAACTATCTCGCCAAACGCCTCTCCAACCACTACCCGATTCTTTATCGGGGTGCAGGAGGCTGGGTTGCTCACGAGTTCATCCTCGATTTTCGACCCTTCAAAGCCTCGGCAGGTATTGAGGTAGAGGACGTAGCCAAACGGCTGATGGATTATGGATTTCATGCCCCGACGATGTCTTGGCCCGTGGGAGGAACTCTAATGATTGAACCTACCGAATCTGAATCCCGTGAGGAACTGGATCGATTTGCCGATGCCATGATCTCAATCCGAGAAGAGATCGCTGAAATTGAGTCAGGAAAAATGGATCGCAATCGTAACCCCCTGAAACTCGCTCCTCATCCTGCGGGCGATGTCACATCGGACAACTGGAATCGCCCCTACTCGCGCGAAAAAGCGGCATATCCAGCCCCTTGGACTCGTTCGTGGAAATACTGGCCAACCGTATCCCGAATTGATGCCGTCCACGGCGACCGAAACCTCGTCTGCTCCTGCCCAACGGTCGAAGAGCTGGCCTCCTAAACCAATATTTTTTCTGCTATCTCCTCTGCCGGATAGGTCCAGATCTCAGATAAGGTCGGGTGATAGTGTGGCATCTCGGCCATCTCTTTGGCAGTCCCCCGATACCGCATCACAGCCATCGGCTCATGAATCAGATCCGAGGCATGCGGCCCGACCACCTCCGCCCCAACAATTTCGCCTCTTTGCTTTAATGCGATCAGTTTCACAAAGCCGTTCAACTCCCCCATCACAATCGACTTACCATGATCGGCAAAAGGATAACTTGCCGTCACGATCTCCCACCCCCTCTCACGACACTCCCTTTCCGAATACCCAACCCCAGCTGCCTCGGGAGAGGTAAAGATCACCTCCAGCTTCATCCGATAATCCATCTTTTCCCGGAGATCCCCACCCTTAAGAAGTTGTGCCACATTTTTGCCTGCCACCTCACCTTGCTGGATCGCCAGATGCAC
>JBBAWA010000031.1:12189-14579 GCA_040397425.1 Methylacidiphilales bacterium | reverse complement strand
GTTGGATTTAATCCTCGCGCTCAGTTACGGATCACGGGCTGAGATTACTGAGGCAATGCAGGCGATAGGTCGTGAAGTAAAAGACGGAAAGTTGGATCCTGAACAAATTCGGGAAGAGACGGTCTCCGCTCACCTCTACACGCATGGAATTCCTGATCCTGACTTTCTTATTCGGACCAGTGGAGAGATGCGGATTAGTAATTTTATGCTTTGGCAGATTTCGTATGCTGAAATTTATGTGACGCCTGTTCTTTGGCCTGATTTCGGGAAAGAGGAGTTCGCAAAAGCTTTAGCAGATTACGCGGGTCGTGAGCGGAGATTTGGAGGGATTTAGCATGCTCGGAGCTCGACTTTTCTCTTCGCTTCTTCTTTGGGGCATCATTTTGGCCTTGGTAACCCTTCGTTACACCAATGGGGTGTTTCTTCTGATTGCGATTGTCGGATTGGCGGCGCAAAGAGAATTCTATCTTTCCCAAAGAAGCGCAGGCCGAACGGTTTTCTTGAAAACGGGTCTTTTGGCGGGCGGACTACTTTATGCCGCAACATTTTTCTCAGTGGTGTCGCCCTCGGGTGGATTTCCCGCGGCATTTTCCGGGGAGGCAGTACTGGTTCTTTTGGTGATTCTAGGAGCGCTTACACGGCGGGTGTTTCACCCGAAGGTGGAGGGGGCTACTGAGGCGATGGCTTTGACTTTATTCGGTTTTTTCTATGTTCCCTATCTCTTAAATTATGCGACAAAAATTCTCTACACTGGAAGTCAGGGAAATGGGATCGCGCTTCTGACGTATGCGGTGGCTGTGACTAAATTTACCGATGTGGGAGCTTATATTGCAGGAAAGCTTTTTGGTCGGCACAAGATGAGTCCCGTGATTAGCCCCAAGAAAACGTGGGAGGGGTTGGCGGGAGGAGTTATCCTTGCCGTGGTGACCAGTATAAGTCTGCCGGCTCTCTTTCCTGATGCTTTGGGTAACTTGGGTGGAATTCATGCTTGGATTTTGGGGTTGGGGTTAGCGGGAGCGAGTGTGATTGGGGATTTGGGTGAGTCGGTAGTAAAAAGGGACGCCCAAGTAAAGGATTCGGGTCATTTTCTGCCTGGAATTGGTGGGGCATTGGACTTGGTGGATAGCTTGCTTTTTAGTCTTCCCGTTTTCTACGGGTATATCGTTTTAGCGGGGAGAGTATGAAAAAGGTTATTCTTTTAGGATCCAGTGGGTCAATTGGGGAGAGCACCTGCAAAGTAGCTCGGGCTCTTCCGGAAAAGATGAAACTTGTTGGATTGGGGGTGGCGAAGAGCACTGACCGAATGCTGGAGCAGGCGAAGGAGTTTGGGGTTAAGGCTTTGGCTGTATCCGACCTGCAGGCGGCAGATAAGGTGAAGTCGCGCTTGCCTCAGGGGACGCAATTTTATCCTGGGCCTGAGGGATTGGCGCGTATGGTGGAGGAAACCGAGGCGGACATGGTTTTAGTGGCCATTGTGGGAACGGCGGGTTTGGCGCCAGCTCTGGCGGCGTTGCGAAGCGGAAAAGATCTGGCTGTTGCGAGTAAGGAGATTTTGGTTTTGGCAGGGTCGGCTGTTATGGCTGAGGCAAAAAAAAGAAAGAAGCAGGTGTTGCCTGTGGACAGTGAGCACAACGCCATTTTCCAGTGTCTGGTCGGAGCGAATGATAAAGAAGTGAGGAAAGTCATTTTAACGGCATCGGGTGGGCCTTTTCGGCAAAGCAGTGCGCAGGCAATGGAGAAGGTGACCTTGGCGCAGGCGTTAAAACATCCCACATGGTCGATGGGGCAAAAGATAACAATCGATTCGGCCACCATGTTTAACAAAGGCTTAGAAATGATCGAAGCCCACTGGCTTTTTGGGTTGCCGATGAGGCAAGTCGATGTGGTGGTGCACCCGCAAAGCATCGTTCATTCAATGGTCGAATTTATTGATGGATCGGTTTTGGCGCAGTTGAGCGTGACCGACATGTGTTTTCCAATTCAGTACGCGGTGACGTATCCCGAGAGAATGCCGAGTGGATTGCCTCCTTTGGATTTGGCAAAACTGGGCACGTTGACTTTCGAACAGCCGGATGAGAAGAGGTTTCCTGCACTTCGCTTGGCTCGTGAGGCGGGGGAGCAGGGGGGGACATTGCCTGGGGTGTTGAATGCGGCGAATGAGGTGGCGGTGGAGGCATTTCTTGCCGAGCGTATTTCATTTCCGAGGATTTGGGGCATGGTGGAGGAAGTGATGAAAAAGCACCGGACGGAGAAGGAGCCCAGCCTGGAGGCCATTATTGATGCGGATCGTTGGGCTAGGGGTGAGGCAAAGGCCAGGCTGGAGAAGCAAAAATGAGTTTCTTGGCAGGGCTTCCCTGGATGGAGATTGTGACTGTGGCCGGGACAATCCT
>JBBAWA010000031.1:4696-12089 GCA_040397425.1 Methylacidiphilales bacterium | reverse complement strand
TTTGGGGGTGCTTTGTGCTGTGGGGGTATGGATCTTTGGTGTGCCGACGAATATGACGTATCGGACGACCACGATCGGGTGGGTTGAGCCTGGTACCCCTGCTGCCAAGGCAGGAATTCTTCCAGGGGATGTAATTTTAGCGATTGATCATCAGAGGCCAGAGAGGTGGGCGGGTCGGCCAGGAGCGGTCGTAGAGAGTATTCTTTTGGGAACCGATCGGGAGATTCTTATCGAACTCGACCGAAATGGAAAAGAGATCGTCACGGCCAGAATTTTACCCGAGCGAACGGTTGAGATGGAGGGATTGCGGAGGTTGGGATTTGAGATGTATCCAGCTCAGAGCGCTTGGGTGGAAGAGGTGATTGAGGGTGGCCCAGCGGAGAGGGCAGGAATTCGACCGGGGGATCTCATGATTTCATTAGGGGGAGAAAAGATCTGGAGTCCAGCTGCGGTCAAAGCGGCTGTGGAAGATGGGCGGGAGGTTTTGCAGTTGGGAATCCGTCGCCCCACAGGGGAGGAGGTTCAGGTCAAGGTGCAACCTGAAAAAGCCACCAATCGTAAGGATAAAATGATTGGAGTAGTTTGGAGGAGCTCGGAGATCAAGATCACGCATCCAACGCCGCAAGAGCAGGTGAGTTCGGCTGCGGGTTTGGTGTGGCGAACCCTTCGAGCCTTGGTGACCCCTGCTTCGAGTGTTGGCTTGCAACATCTAAGCGGTCCCCTCGGAATATTTGATCGATTGGTATCCTTGCTTCGAACTGATCCGAGATTGGTTCTCTATTTCAGCGTGATTTTGAATGTGAATTTAGCAGTCATGAACTTACTGCCTATTCCGGTCTTGGATGGAGGGCATATCGTGTTTTCATTGCTTGAGGCCATACGGCGCCGGCAGATCGAGGCCAAGACGATTGTTAGAATCCAGACATGTTTTGTTGTGCTTTTGGCAGGTTTTTTTCTTTTGGTGACATATCATGACTCGATGAGGCTAAAAAAACGTATCGAGAAACCCGTGGAAAGTGCTGAAATGCCTGTGTTTGAGAAAAAAGCAAAATGAAAACTTATTGTAGTAGCCCGTATCGATATACACGTCGCGCAACACGCGAGGTCAAGGTAGGCCAAGTGGGAATTGGAGGAGCCAATCCGATCCGTGTTCAGAGTATGATTACCTGTGACACGATGGATACGGCCGCTTCGGTCAAGCAGACCTTAGACCTTGTGAAGGTGGGTTGCGAAATCGTCCGTATCACAGCTCCGACTGTCAAAGACGCAGCCAATCTTCAGAAAATTAAACAAGAGCTTGTGGCGGCGGGGTGTCATGTCCCGATTGTGGCGGATATTCACTTTAAGCCGGACGCTGCAATGGAAGCCGCACAGTGGGTCGAAAAAGTTCGTATCAATCCGGGTAATTTTGCCGATAAGAAGAAGTTTGCCGTTCGGGAGTATACGGATGACCAGTATGGGGAGGAGTTAGCACGGATTGAGGAGACCTTTGTGCCGTTAGTTAAGTTGTGCCTGGAGCGAAAGATTGCGATTCGGATCGGAACAAATCATGGATCTCTTTCAGATCGAGTTATGAACCGGTATGGGGATACGCCACATGGAATGGTCGAAAGTGCATTAGAGTTTGCGCGAATCGCACGAAAGCTGAATTTCCACAACTTCCTCTTTTCGATGAAGTCATCCAATCCCAAGGTTATGATTGAGGCGTATCGATTATTAACGGTGGCTTTGGAGAAGGAGGGTGCGGATTGGAACTACCCGTTGCACTTGGGCGTGACGGAGGCGGGGGACGGAGAGGACGGACGAATCAAGAGCGCGATTGGTATTGGATCTCTTTTGTTGGATGGGTTGGGCGACACCATTCGGGTGAGTCTGACCGAGGACAGCGTGCATGAGATTCCAGTCGGTCGCGCGTTAGTTAAGTATTTGGAAGAGCGGGCCAAAGGGAGTTTTGATTCCGAGGTGAAGCTTTCGTACGACCCTTTCAGTTACAACAAGCGTGTCACAACAAAGGTTGTAGTGGGTGGGGTGAAGATCGGCGGGGAAGAGCCGCCAAGGGTTATGGTGTCCGCGAAAGTTGAGGAGGCATTACGACCCCGATTGGCACAGCTCGGAGATTTAGCGCCCGAGCTGATTCATGAAAAAACTGCCATTGTGGAGATCGATCCACGAAGTGAAGCTGAGGTGAAGAGCCTTGAAGAGAAGAAGGATCCGGTTCTTGTGAGTGTAAAAGATGGTTTAGATTTAAATGTTGTTTCGGCTACCCGTCTGTTGGCTGCTCGAATTCCGGCACGCCATCCAATTTTATTGAAAGACACACTGCATCCGAGTGCATCGGAAGGGGGATTGAGCGGTTTGATTCGAGCTTCGGTTCATTTGGGAGCGTTACTGTGTGATGGGATCGGCGATGCGATTTTGGTTAGGGGAGAGCCTGCTCCTGGCGCCTGTCTGCGGCTTGGGTTCAATATCTTACAAGCGGCTGGAAGTAGGATCTTTAAAACGGATTACGTGGCGTGTCCTTCGTGCGGGAGAACTCTTTTTGATCTCCAGAGCACGACGGCCAAGATCAAGGCTGCTACGCTTCATCTCAAGGGCGTTAAGATTGCCGTCATGGGATGTATTGTGAATGGGCCTGGAGAGATGGCGGATGCCGATTTTGGTTATGTGGGAGGGGCGCCAGGTAAGATCAACCTCTATGTTGGGAAGACTCCCGTGAAGTTCAATATTCCAGAGGCCGAGGCAGTGGATCGTTTGAAGGATTTAATTCGCGAACACGGAAAATGGGTGGATGCACCTGCGGGTGGCGTTCCTGTGCCTGTTTAGTCTCGAATCATACGCATTAGAGCTGCATAGGATTTTGGGCGGCGGTGAGAAAGATCATCGAGGAGCGATCGAGCGGTTCGCCGTGAATCATCAAGGCCGAGGGTTTTGAGAAGAGCTCGCTCGAATCGTTCCACAAGGCGGGAGTGGGGATCTTTTTTGCCAAGCCACTGAAGCGCGGTTTGGAGAAGATGATGAAGAGATTCCAAATGTGCATCCGGTTCGGCGATGCTTTCGATCTGTTGCGAGAAGTAGGTGGCTGCGAGTAGGCGCGAGTAGGATTGCCGCAGGCCCGAGTGGGTTTCCCGGAGGCGGGCTTCTTTGAGGTGATGGAGTGTGGTTCGCCGGGAGAGGTCCCAAGTGATTTCGCACTCATGAAAGAGGTCGAGATGACCTTTGAGTGGGCTACCTGGTTTTGCGGCTCCGCGGGCCAGGGTACGAAGAATCCCGTGGTGTCGGGTCAACCATACCGCCAGAAGGCTGGTTTCACCTTGGCGGCGGATATGGAAGAGAATCCCTTCATCTTGAAGTGTTTGGCTCAATAGGAGGAGACTACCAGAGGGGGGAAGGGGTGGCGAAAGTAGGGAAGAACGAGGGGTGACTCAGGGGTGGAAAATGTGTAGAAAGTCGGGATGGGCACGGCTAGAGAAACTACGGTTCTTCAGGAGGCGAGCATGACAGGGATTTCCCTGCATAGCGGCTCCAAGGTGCGATTGACCGTAAAGCCAGCTGGAGCTGGATCTGGGTATCAGTTCCGTAGGATGGATTTGGCGGACCAACCCACCATTCCGGCCTTCTTGGAAAAAGTAAAGCAGGTGGAGCGGGCCACCACACTGGCTGAAGGCAGTGTTAAGGTCAGTACCGTCGAGCATTTGCTTTCGGCTTTACGCGGATTGGAAATTGATAATGCCTTGATTGAGTTGGATGCGAATGAGCCACCGATCGGGGATGGAAGTGCAGCTCCTTTTTTGGAGATGTTGGCGAAGGCAGGTCGCAAGGAGTTGGAAGCCCCAAGATCGGTCTTTGAGATCCGGGAGCCTGTCTATGTGACGACTCCTGACGGGGGCTACATGGCGGCTTTGCCTCACGATGGATTCAAGGTTTCCTGCACGAATGCAAATCACACCCATCATCACACGCAGTTTTTGAGTTTAGAAATCGGGGCCGCGAATTACGCCAAGGAGATTGGACGGGCACGAACGTTTGTATTTTACGAGGAGGTCGAACCGCTTTTGGCCAAGGGTCTTATTAAGGGGGGAAGTCTGGAGAACGCGATCGTGATCCGAGGTGAATCGGTAATGAGCAAAGAGCCTCTTCGTTATCCCGACGAGTTCGTTCGTCACAAGATTCTCGATATCATTGGGGATCTGGCGCTTTTTCCAGTGCCGATCCGGGCTCATATCTTGGCGGCAAAAACGAGTCACGGGCTTAATCTGCTATTTGCCAAGGCTCTCTACAAAGCGTATCGGGCCTATCAGTCGTCGTTGATGCCTGTGGAAAACATCCCTGTCGGGGAACGGGCCATGGATACGAACGATGTCATGAAGATTTTGCCCCATCGTTATCCATTCCTGATGGTCGACCGGATTTTGCGTTTTGAAGGGGACACCAAGGCGGTGGGTTTGAAGACGGTGACCATCAATGAACCTTATTTTCAGGGACATTTCCCCGGGCATCCGATCATGCCTGGTGTTCTCCAGATTGAGGCGATGGCGCAAGTTGCGAGTATCCTCCTGCTACGGAACACGGAAAATGCGGGAAAGCTCGGTTATTTTATGAGCGTTGATAAGGCTAAGTTTCGCAAACCGGTCCTGCCGGGAGACATGCTTACGATGCAGGTAGAGTTGACGAAATCGAGGGGCAAGATTGGAAAGGCGGAAGGTCAGTGTCTGGTAAATGGTGAGGTGGTTTCAGAGGCAGAGCTTATGTTCGCGATTATTGATCGCTGAGGAGGGATTGTGCCGGTTCACTCCACCTCTGTGGTTCATCCAAAAGCGAAGGTGCCCAGTTCCGTAGAGATTGGGCCTTACTGTGTCGTGGGTGAAGGGGTGGAGTTGGGTGAGGGTTGTGTGTTGCGGCACCATGTGAATTTGGAAGGTCCGAGTTGGTTTGGAAAAAAGAATATATTTCATCCCTTCTGCTCGATTGGGGGCAAGACGCAGGATTTAAAGTACAAAGGCGAACCTACGTATTTGGAGGTAGGGGACGAAAATAACTTTCGGGAATTTGTAACCGTCAATCGTGGAACGGGACCTGAGGAGAAGACCCTCATTGGAAGCCGGAATCATTTTCTGGCATACGCACACATCGCGCACAATTGCGTGGTTGGAAACGACTGTATCTTTTCTAACAACGGGACCTTGGCGGGGCACGTGATCGTGGGGGACTTTGCGGTGGTCGGGGGATTATCTGCCGTTCACCAGTTTTGCAGGATTGGGCGGCATGCGATGATTGGGGGATGCACTAAAGTTGTGCAGGATGTTCTGCCGTACATGATCGCAGACGGAAATCCTGCAGTGACGCGGGCAGTGAATCTGACCGGATTGCAAAGGAAGGGGTTCTCCGAGGAGTCGATCCGTGGTTTGAAAGACGCGCTGAAGGTTTTGTTGAACCCAAAATACAATCTTTCCCAAGCAAGGGAGTATTTGATTGAGAAGGGGGCAAAGACTGACGAAGTAAAGGAGCTGATTGAGTTTTTGAAGACTTCAGAGCGGGGCGTGGTGTTACGCTAGTTACTGATCAGTCTACGAACCGAAGCATGGAATTTTAGGGATCAGGCCGAATTTGTGGGCGCGGCCAAAGAACTCTTTTAGGCCCGCCCGGCCACGATCGCCGAAATCGAGAGTCAGATCGTTTACATACATGCCGATGAATTTGTCGGTGCGTTTCTCGTCCATTCCACGGCTTAGGGGTAAGGCGTGACGAACTCCTGCCTGGCGATGTTCTAAGGCGTAATGAACGCTTTCCCGGAGAGTCTCCCTGACGCAGGCAATCACCTCCGGACCTAGATCTCGTCGGACCACATTTCCACCCAGCGGCAAGGGAAGTCCGCCGGTGTCCTTAGCCCACCAAGTTCCCAGGTCTTCGCAAAGCTTAAATCCCTCATCTTGATAGGTGAGTTGGCCCTCGTGGATGATTACGCCTGCATCGACTCGCCCTGCAAGAATCTCCTCCTGAATCTTATCGAAGGGTAGATTCACTGCCTCAAAAGAGCCGTGGGGAAGGCCGAGATAGAGTTGAAGGGTGAGATAGGCGCTGGTCAGTAGCCCGGGGATGCCGATCCGCATCCTTTTCATCGTCTCCCGGTCGATCTTCTTTTTTGCGACCAGACAGGGGCCGTAGCCGTCTCCAAAACTGGCACCACAGGGAAGAAGTGCGTATTGGTCGGCAATCCGTGTGTAGGCGTGGAAGGAAACCGCCGAAATATCCAGTTCATTCGCCTGACAGCGCCGGTTGAGGGTTTCGATGTCCTGCAGAATATGGGTGAATTCATGGCCGCGGAGATTCACTAGGTTTTTGGCCATGGCGTAAAACATGAACGCGTCGTCCGCGTCGGGGCTATGGCCTAGGGTCAGTTTCATGATAAAAATTGTAGCGGACCAGCGTCGGCAGAACGAGCCGAGAGACTAGTTGTAGTCGTCTTTCGTAACGGAAGCAGCATCCCGTGAGCCGAGAACCTCGGCCTGCTGCTGGACACGGGAAACCGATTCATCGAAGCGATAGGCGTGGCAATTGGGGCAAAGAAGGGCTTTTTTCAGCACAATACTTCCGCACCCCTCACACACCTTGAAGTCGGACGGTTGGGCCAAAATCTTGGCTGCAGCGCTGGCTCGATCTGGGGTCGCTCCCATTGGCGGAAGCTAATCAACCACACGGGTTCGGCAAGTGCTTCGCAAAAAAAAAAGTGGTGGTAGGGTGGGGCTATGTCAGCAAAAGCAAGCCGGATTTCAGAATTATGGGAGGGGATCAACCCTCTGGGGTGGGATGTGCGATATGCCGCCTATTTTCATCATTTTAACCGAGAGGATTACTACGAAGCCCATGATGTTCTCGAGTCCCTTTGGCTGGAGGAAGGCCGGCAGGCTCGAGGGGCGGCCTTTTATCAGGGCTTGATCCAGTTGGCGGGTGCTTTTGTCCATATGCGAAAGCATTTCGAGCATCCCGGTCACCGGGTGCACCAGCAGCGTCTTGCTCCCGCTTATCGGCTTCTTGGGTTGGCGGAAAAGAATCTGGCCGGATACGGAGAAGAGTGGGAGGGAATTCGACTAGAAGTGATTTCCGAATTAGCGAAGGAGATAAAAAGCGTTTTGTCGTCCGGCGAATTTCAAAAAAATCCTTGGAGTCCCAAGCAAGGGCCTAGATTGGGACTGCCGAAGAAACCCAATTAGTCGTCTTTTTTCTTCAGGCCATGCTTTTCCATGGCTTCGCCGAATTTTTCGGTGACGCTATCGGCCAGGCGACCGATCTGCATGGATTCCTGAAGCCCAGTCCCTTTGGCAATCATATTGCCGATTTTGGCAAAGGGGCTGAGTCCGGGTCCTGGAGACATCTTGGCTTTGGCAGAACTGTTATA
>JBBAWA010000031.1:0-4596 GCA_040397425.1 Methylacidiphilales bacterium | reverse complement strand
TGGCTTTGGCAGAACTGTTATAGACGAGGAAAGGTTCGGTCATGGGATGGTTGGCGTCGGCTACCGAGATGACGATACCGACGACGGGATTGTCAGTTCCAAGGACCTTTTTCCCTGGGTCAAGGTTGACGACGTTACCCTCCAGCTTCCATCCATCGGTGGGAACAGGGGAGGAGCTGGTCCAGATCTGGGCAGGGAGTTCAGCGTCCTTCATTTTTTCAAGGATAGCAGCCGTCAGGTCGGTTTTCAGGTCAGCTAGTTTTGTTTTCGTCTCCTCATCGTCAGCAGGCAGAATGGAAATTCCAGCCTCATTTTTCTTTTTGGCATCGGCAATGGCTGCAGGGTCGATTTTTACAGGGAGGATGTAAATCTTGGACGCCATCTGGGTCGGCCAGACGATCGTGCTTGGAGTAGCGGCTTGAGCGGTTTTGACGGTTTCGTCAGCTGCGTATGTGGACAAGCAACTCAGGAGGAGTGCCAAAAGAATGGTTTTAATCACGAAAGTTATTAAAGGAGAGAGAGACGGGGAAGTCGAGACCACGCAAATGGGCAATCGCTGCTTGGAGGTCATCTCGATTCTTCCCAGAAACGCGTACTTTCCCCCCTTCGATAGCCGCCTGAAGTTTTAGGCCGGAAGAGCGGACCGACTGGCTAACCGATTTTGCATTTTCGCCAGAAAGACCTTGTTTCAAGTGCATCTCTTGACGGGCACGACCTACGGAGGAGAGTTCTGCGTCTTTTGTCTCCAAGTTTTTGAGGGGTATCCCCCGTTTCGCCAGCTTGCCGATAACGATCTCCCGGAGTGCATCCAACTTGAACTGGTCGTTTGCTGAAAAGATGAGTTTGTCCTTTTCCTCTGCGATTTCCCATTCGACTCCCTTGAAGTCAAAACGGCTCGCCAGCTCTTTACGTGCCATGAGCAGGGCATTAGCCATTTCGGCCATATCGATTTCGGATACTACGTCGAAAGAGGGCATAGCAGCTATTTCTTGGGGGAACTGACCTGAATGTCCAGCTGCCCATCCTTGTAGGCGAGGGTGAGGGCGGAGCCGTCAGGGATGTCTCCTTGAAGAAGTTTTCGGGATAGGCGGGTTTCCACTTCGCGTTGGAGATAGCGCTTCAGGGGTCGGGCTCCGTAGACAGGATCGTAGCCCTCGCGAGCGATATGTTCGCGGGCGGCATCGGATAGTTCGAGCGTCAAGCACCGTTCGGCCAAGCGCTGGCGGAGGAGATTAAGCAGAAGATCCACAATCTTTTTGATCTCTGCCAACGTAAGGGGCTTGAAGAGGACAATTTCATCGACCCGATTTAAGAATTCAGGGCGAAAATGTTTTCGAAGCTCTCCCATGACGGCTTTACGGGCTTTTTCTGTGATTTCTCCCTTTGTGTCGAGGCCCTCCATAAGCAGGGGGGAGCCGATGTTCGAGGTCATGATGATGAGGGTATTTTTGAAATCGACGGTTCGACCTTGGCTGTCGGTCAAGCGACCATCATCCAAAATCTGCAGGAAGGTATTAAAGACATCCGGATGTGCCTTCTCGATTTCGTCGAAGAGAATCACGCAGTAAGGGCGACGTCGTACCGCCTCAGTGAGCTGTCCGCCCTCTTCGTAACCCACATAGCCGGGAGGCGCTCCGATGAGGCGTGAGACGGCGTGCTTTTCCATATATTCAGACATGTCGATCCGAATGACCGCATCTTCGCTATCAAAAAGGGTTGAGGCCAGGGCTTTGGCGAGTTCGGTTTTTCCGACCCCGGTAGGTCCTAGGAAAAGAAAGGAGCCGATAGGGCGTTTTGGATCCTTCAGTCCCGAGCGGGCGCGGACTACGGCGTCGGCCACGGCTTGGACGGCTTCGTCCTGACCGATGACCCGTTCGTGGAGAATCTTGTCGAGACGGAGAAGCTTGTCCTTTTCTCCTTCCAGAAGGCGGGAAACGGGGATTCCAGTCCAGCGTGCGACGACCTGACCGACTTCTTCGGCAGTGACCTCTTCACGGACGAGGCGGGGCTTGGCATCCTTTTCCTTGTCCTTACTTTCGGCGGCGACTTCCGAATCTTTCAGCTTTTTTTCAAGTTCGGGGAGTTTTCCGTATTGGAGCTCAGCAACCTTGTTCAGGTCATACGCGCGTTGGGCTGTTTCGATCTGTTGGCGGATCTTGTCGATCTCCTCACGGATCTTTCGGGAGGATTCCACTCCTCCTCGTTCCGCCTGCCATCTGGCATGAAGTGCATCCCGTTTGGCTTTCAAGTCGGCCAATTCTTTTTCGAGAACCTTCAACCTCTCCTTGGAGGCCGTATCTTTCTCCTTTTTTAACGCTTCCCGTTCGATTTCAAGTTGGAGAATGCGGCGTTGCAGATTTTCCAGTTCTTCCGGCATCGACTCAATTTCAGTACGGAGCTTGGCGGCGGCTTCGTCGATGAGATCGATTGCCTTGTCGGGAAGAAAACGATCGGTGATGTACCGGTTAGAGAGGGTGGCTGCTGCTACTAAGGCGGCATCTTGAATTCGAACTCCGTGGTGAACCTCATACCGTTCTCGAAGGCCGCGGAGGATCGAGACCGTATCCTCGACGGAAGGTTCTTCCACCATGACGGGTTGGAATCGACGTTCGAGGGCGGCATCCTTCTCAATGTATTTGCGGTATTCGTCCAGAGTTGTAGCCCCGATGCAGTGAAGTTCACCCCGAGCGAGCATGGGTTTGAGCATGTTGCCTGCATCCATGGAGCCTTCGGCTTTTCCTGCTCCCACGATGGTGTGGATCTCGTCGATGAAGAGAACGATTCCTCCCTCGGCTTTGACCACTTCATTGAGGACTGCCTTGAGGCGTTCTTCGAATTCGCCACGAAACTTAGCTCCTGCGACAAGCGCTCCAAGGTCGAGAGCGACAATTTTCTTTTCCTTTAGGCTTTCGGGGACGTCTCCTGCAACGATTCGGCGGGCTAGACCCTCGACAATGGCAGTTTTTCCGACGCCGGGTTCTCCGATGAGAACGGGGTTGTTTTTCGTGCGACGCGATAGGACCTGAACGGTGCGGCGGATTTCTTGATCGCGCCCGATGACGGGATCCAGTTTGCCCTGACGGGCAAGGCGGGTGAGGTCGCGCCCATATTTTTCAAGGGATTCATATGTGGCCTCGGGGTTGGCAGAGGTAACGCGTTGACCTCCACGAACCGTTTGAAGGGCTGCAAGGAGTTTGTCCTTCGTAATACCGAACTCTTTGAGGACCTTGGCAGCACCCGTGTGGGAATCCTCCTTGATGGCGGCGAGGAGGAGGTGTTCGACGCTGATGTACTCATCCTTAAGTTTCGAAGCTTCCTCCGCGGCTCGTCCCAGAAGGGATTGGAGTCGAGGAGTGATCATGGTGCTTCCTGGGGTGACTCCCGGACCTGAAACTTTCGGAAGGCGACTGATTTCCGATTCGAGTCGCTCTGCAAATCGTGCGGGTTGTGCCCCCAGCTTTTCGATCAGGCGCGGAATCAGACCATCCTGCTGGGTAGCGAGAGAGTGAAGGAGGTGCTCGACTTCAACTGCTTGGTGGCCTTGCTGGGCGGCAACGGCTTGGGCGGATGCGACAGCTTTTTGAGCATTTTCTGTAAGCTTGTTCAGGTCCACCCCTGAATTATCAGTCAAATAGGGGTGTAAGGCGAAAGAAAATTAACGTGTCATCCGGAAGAGAAGAGATGGAAATGACGGGATCAGGCGGGATAGATTCCAGACAAGGCTTTGGGCTATGGGATCGAACATCGCATGTTGAAGCCAACGTGCGTGGCGCAATCGTGGGGCAAAGGTTTGATCGAGAAGAGTGGCAACTTTTTTTGTAGTGCTGCTCCATCCAAGCCTTCCTCGGGACCAATCTACTAAGGGTTGTATGGAGAGGTCCGCACTTTCTATGGCCATCGACATGCCATTTCCAGTCACGGGGGGGATCATGGTGAGAGCATCCCCAATCCGAAGGCCGGAGTGGGAAGAGGCTTTTTTAGGGTTGAGAGAGAGTGCGGCAATGGAGCTGAAAGAGGAGTCATCCCACACAGCACTCTTTAA
This sequence comes from Methylacidiphilales bacterium, assembly GCA_040397425.1. Lineage (GTDB taxonomy): Bacteria > Verrucomicrobiota > Verrucomicrobiia > Methylacidiphilales > Verrucolacustridaceae > Verrucolacustris. The sequence continues at coordinate 554 of JBBAWA010000031.1, read as the reverse complement.
TCGGTGTAATAAGAGAGATTCAGGCTGGCCAGAGAGCCACTGTTTCCAGCTGGTCGAGAGGTTGGGAACGGGAGATCGGGAACGAAAGAGGCCACAAACGTTGACTTGATCATCTTCAATCCGGCAGAGGCCGATGTAACCCTGTTTGGATAGGTGCATCTCCAGCCCTGCTTCTAACTTTACATTCCGAGCATGGGCTTTGAGGCCGAACCAGCGCCAACCATGTTCGATAGCAGAGGGTTGGCGACCCGTGGCCAGAACAACTCCCTCAGAAGGTTCGTAGGCAATGCGTTGCCCTGTTTGAATATTAGCTCCTGTCTGTTTGAGTTCATGAAGGAGAAACTGATCCATCTCAAAGCGGGAAAGGCAGAGGGCTGGTTGAGGAAGTTGACGTCTAGAGAGAAGGGAGGGACCTGATGCGAGAATCACGTCGGAAGATTCCACTGCACCTAAGCTGTTTAGCTTTCCACGAATCCCTAGGGATTGGATTACGGCAAGTCCGCGTCCGCTTAAATATTCTCCGCACACTCGGTGTCGAGGGTAGGTACCAGCCT
>JBBAWA010000030.1:14284-14663 GCA_040397425.1 Methylacidiphilales bacterium | reverse complement strand
CCGAATATCCATCCAGCGTATTTCAGGATCGATTTTGCGTCGCAGCGACTCAACCCCACGCATATCCCCGTTCCCACCACCAGCCAGAGCCCTTGCCTTTGGAGGAAAAAAAGGGTTTGGCCCCGGTTATCGGGGGAAAACGCACCTACGCTGGCGAGCATGGTCAACCCAAGGCCGACCAGTGCCGCTACACAGGCAACAAGGATATGCGCGGAGTTTCGTCCCATGGTTAGTTCGTCGATGCTTTCGGCAACATCGCCATGTCAGTCGGACCGGCAGCAGATTGGTTCGATGATGGAACCTCCGCCTTGGCCGAGGCTTCCCCAGGAACCTGAATCTTCATTCCGATCTTAAGTTTTTTAGGATCGGTGATGGAGTT
>JBBAWA010000030.1:0-14274 GCA_040397425.1 Methylacidiphilales bacterium | reverse complement strand
AGCTTCGCGAGGGTATCAGCCTTCGTTCCGAACTTTTTTGCAATTTTTGCAAGGGTATCGCCCGCGCCGACTGTGTAGGTGCCGGCAGGACTAGATTCCTGCTTCGCTGCCGCTGCCACAACCGCCTTGGCTGGAGTCGTTGCTTTAGGCTCCACAGTTTTCACGGTCCCTGCACCTGCACTTTCAGGAATCATTAGCTTCTGACCTAGCTTGACCATCGAGCCTTTGATTCCGTTGGCTTGTGCAAGAGCCGAACTTGTAACTCCGTTTGCCTTTGCAATTTTCGCTAAGGTATCCCCCTTCACCACCACATGGCTTCTTTCCACCATGGGAACTGCAGGAGCGGGAGCTGGTGCTTCCGTCGCTACAGGAGCAGCGGTTTGCCAAACCTTATCGTCAGGGCTAGGCATGCTGCTTGTTACTTCCGCCGCAGGTTGCGCAGGAGCTTCATGGGTGGCAGCCGTTTCGGGTGTGGGGCTTGGTGCGACTTCATTTACCGTACTCATTCCCGTTTCAGGATTCCCCCGAAGCAGGTGGTACGCGCTGATACCCACAATCACGACGACGTGCAGACCCAACACCACGAGAAAGATCGTGGAAAGACGGTTTAGGCCTCCACTCTTCGCCGGGCGTTCGCCTGCTTCGCCGCTACTTGCGGATATTTGGTTTCGTTGGGCTGAGTATTCCAGCAGTTCATCACTCATTTCTTTGTTTCTCCTCCGGCAGCGCAATAACGCACTGCCTATAGTTCTCCCCTCTTTCCTCGAAGTTCTTAAACATGTCGTAACTGGAGCACCCTGGGCTTAATAAAACCGTTTCCCCTTTGACCGCCATTTCGGATGCCCGCTGCACAGCCTCCTTCAAATCCCCCACCTTTCGGGACGGAACCGCCCCCGCCCAGGCTTTTTCGATTTTCCCAGCCATTTCCCCAATCAGAAAAGCCCCTCGCACTTTACCCGCCAGACACACACGGCTTTGGGTAAAATCGAAACCCTTGTCTTTTCCCCCTGCAATCAGGATGACCGATCCCTTGACTCCCATCACAGCACGCTCCATCGCATCCAGATTGGTAGCCTTAGAATCATTCACCCAGGTCACCCCGTCCCTGACCCGAATCACCTCACATCGGTGCGGAAGCGGCCGGTACGCAATCAATGCCTTTTGAACGATATCCCTTGGGATTTTTTCCGCATCCGCCACGGCAAGGGTTGCTAAAAGATTTTCTGCATTATGAGGTCCGTGCAACTGGGTCTCTTCTTGGCGAATGACTCGGTCCTCATCTGCACACAACCAACCCTCACGCAGGGTGTAATCTGCAGAGGAATCAACAGCGGAGAAGGTCACCGTTCTCGCTTTCCGAGCAGGAAGGGGAAGCCCTTTCTGAACAACAGCACAATCCTCACTTGTCTGATTTTCAAAGATTCGATTCTTTGCACTCCCGTACTCCTCCATGTCCTTGTATCGATCGAGATGATCCGGAGTTAGGTTCAGGTAAACTGCAATATGCGGACGAAAAGTCTCAATCCTCTCAAGCTGAAAAGAGCTAACCTCAGCAACCACAACGTCCAACCCACCGCTGATGGGAGCCACCTCGCTCAGGGGTTGGCCCAAGTTCCCACAGGCAACCGTTTTTTTACCAGCTGCTTGGAGAACAGCAGCAATCAACTCCGTCGTTGTGCTTTTCCCGTTGGTACCCGTGACGCCAATGATCGGGCAGCGACAAGCACGCCAACCCAGTTCAAATTCACCGATCATCGGAACTCGGTCGGAAAGAAGCTGAACGACGACGGGACGCTTCGGATCGATCCCAGGACTTAGAATTGCGCAATCAAAACGGGTATGAGGAAGTTTTTCCGATCCTAAAACCATGCTCACTCCACGGCTCTTCCAATCTTGCGCAGAAGCTTTTGCCACCAAGGTTTTGCTCTCGTCAAACATCGTTACCTCCGCACGTTGAGACAGTAGCCACCCCGCCGCAGCCTGACCGCTGCGACCGATTCCCAATACGATGACCTTTTTTCCAATCCATGATTCCATAGCTCCTTTCACCGCAACTTCAGGGAAGCCAGTCCCGCCAAAGCGAAGACCGCACTCAGAATCCAAAACCGGGTCACCACTGCCGTTTCACTCCAACCTCGGAGCTCGAAATGGTGATGAATCGGTGACATGGCAAAAATTCGTTTCCCGGTCAGACGGAATGAAGCGACCTGTAAAATCACGGACAGGGCCTCCATAACAAAAACACCCCCGATCACGGCCAGCAGAAGCTCTTGATTAATACAAATCGCCACAACCCCTACCGCACCCCCCAATGCCAAGGACCCCGTATCTCCCATAAAAACTTTTGCGGGATGACAGTTGAACCATAGAAATCCCAAGGACGATCCAAAGAGAGCCGCACAAAAAATCACCAACTCCTCTCCACCGGGAAGCCGAGGCAAAAATAGATACGAAGCCAATTTTGCGTGGCTGGAAAGATAGGCAAACAACCCCAACACAAGCGCTACGGTTAAAATACACCCTGAGGCCAATCCATCTAACCCATCTGTTAGATTCACTGCGTTCGAACTTCCAACAATAATGAAGATGAAGAAGAGAATCGCACCCCAAACTGGGAGCTGGAGCATAAAGAAATCCTCACGAACAAAAGGAATTTGCAATTTCAGAGCTGCCTCTCTCGCCTGCGGCATCAACATGAGAACACCCGCCACCCCCCCCGCGACGAGCGCTTGCACAAATAACTTCTGCCTCCCCCCCAATCCACCCGAACTCTTCTTTCGTACCTTCGCGTAATCATCACAAAATCCCAGCGTTCCCAAAGCAAGGGTACTTCCCAACGCGAGCCACAGATACGGACTCGTGGGACGCCCCCAAAGCACACAGGTTAAAGTCAGGGAAAACAAAATTAAGACTCCACCCATCGTCGGTGTTCCCTGCTTGCTTTCGTGTAAATCCGCGAGCCGATGCACCTCGGACTTTTTTCTCAAGGGTTGACCCAAGTTAAGCCGATGCAGCGCATCAATCACCGCAGGCCCAATCCACAAACAGAAACCAAAGGAGGTCATCGCCGCACTTACCGTTCGAAACGTCACATACTGAAAGACGTTCAAAGGTCCAAACCAGTCAGTCAGAAGGCTTAAATAGTACAGCATAACTATTTCGCTCCCCGAAGTTGTGCCGCCACCGTCTCCATTCCTTCTCGCCGACTTCCTTTCACCAGAATTCGATCCCCCGGTTGCTCCATCTCTCGATAGGCTTGTAGAAGTTCCTCTTTTTTAGAAAACCAACGGACCCAATCCCCAGGTCGTACTCGCTGGGCACCTTCAACAAGAAACTTTCCATCCGCTCCAACCACAAGACAGACTTCAATCTTTCGTCGTGCGACTGCAGCACCCGACTCTTCATGCAACATTTCACAAAAGGTCCCCAACTCCGCCATCGCTCCAAGCAAAGCTACATTCCTTCCTTTCCCAGGAAGATCCTCAAGAGTTTGCAGTCCAGCCAGCAAGCTGTCCGGATTGGCATTGTAACTGTCATCCAAAAGCCACCCCTCCCCATACGTTTCCAACTTCACCCTGCCTGGAGGTAGCTGAACCTTCTCCAATGCTGTGGCCGCCGCCTTGGGCTCCGCTCCTAGCTCCACCCCAGCCGCCCATGCTTGGGCCGCATTCATTGCCATATGCGCACCTGGAACAGAAATTCGGACGGCCATTTTTCCTCTCGGGCCTTCACAAACAAATCGTGTTGAATTTCCCTCACATGTGACCTCTCCCATTCGATAATCCGCTCCCGCAGATCTTCCGACCCGCACCACTCTCGCCCGACACCCTTCCAAAGTAATCTTTTCCAAAGGATCATCCGCATTGCTGATGGCAAGCCCATCCGCCGGAAGGGCCCGATACAACGCGCCCTTCTCCTTTGCCGTTTCCTCTTTTGAGCCCATTCCTTCGATATGCGCCCACCCAATATTCGTAACCACACCCACTTCAGGGCCCGCCAGTTCAGCCAAAGCGCCAATCTCTCCAGGAGAATTCATTGCTAACTCAACCACCGCCCAACGATCTTCAGCCCCGATTCCCAACAAGGTGAGCGGGACCCCAAAGTGATTATTCAAATTTCCCTTCGTCCGATGGGTGCGACCCGTTGTTTCAAGCACTGCGGCCAACATTTCCTTGGTGCTGCTTTTGCCCGAACTCCCTGTGATCGACGCAACACGCACCGAGAGAAGGCGTCGGTACCCTTTTGCCATCTTCTGGAGCGCGATTTGAGTATTCGGGACACGAAGGATTGAAAATCCATGTGCTACTTTCACGGTCACAGGTTTTTCAACGAGAGCCGCAATCGCACCTTTCTCCGCCGCTTCTAGTACATGCGCATGCCCATCCTGCTTTTCCCCACGAATCGCCACAAAAAGTTCACCAGGCTGGATCGTTCTCGAATCAATCCCCACGCCCGTAGCCACTCTCTCTCCATTTCCTGCAATCAACTCCGCTCCCGCCAACTCTGTCAAGGTGGATAAAGAGAGGGATTTCATGATCGACTCCTCTCCGCCAAAGCCCGCTCCACTTCGCGCCGATCGGAAAAAGGTAATTTCTCCCCACGAATTTCCTGATACTCCTCATGCCCTTTGCCAGCGACCAACACCACATCTCCTGCAGCTGCAGACAACACCGCCGCTCGAATCGCTTCGACGCGATTTTCCAAAACTTGGACAGAAGCACCCTTGGGCAACCCTGCCGCCATTTCTTTCAAAATCTTTTTCGGATCCTCACTCCTCGGGTTATCGGAAGTCAGCACGATCCGGTCTGCCCACCGGGCTGCCATCGCTGCCATGGCTGGTCGCTTCCCCGGATCCCGATCCCCTCCCGCCCCCAACACCACCCACAACGATCCTCGGGTGAAAGGTTTTAACGTACTCAAAGCAGCCCCCACCGCATCCTCTGTATGGGCGTAATCAATCAGAACGGAAATTTCACCCGCATGGGCCACTTTCTCCATACGCCCAGGGACCGCAGGTGCGCGCCCCAAACCCGCCGCAACCTTTTCAGCTGAAAAGCCAGCCTGCATCGCAGCCGCAGCAGCAGCCAAGGCATTTGATACATTGAAGCGCCCCAACCACGGAAGGGTCGCTGGCACCTCCCCCTCGGGCGTGCAAAGAAGAAACGAACTTCCCTCCATCCCCATTCGCAAATTCTTCGTATGCACATCGCCCCGATCGATACCGTACGTAACGACTCGAACTCCTGGACGACACCGTGCTTCCATCCTTACCCCAGCAGGATCCTCCTGATGAATCGCCGCAAAAGCCCCCTCCGTAAGTCCCTCAAATAACTTCCCCTTTGCATTCTCATACGCCGCCATCGTTTTGTGATAATCCAAATGATCTCTTCCCAAATTTGTGAAAATGGCGCCCGCAAAATGAACTCCCTCTGTCCGACCCTGCTCTAATGCATGGGAACTCACCTCCATCGATGCCGCACGACACCCATTCTCCCGCATCTCAGCCAACATCGCCTGCAGATCCAAAGCTTCTGGAGTTGTTTGTTTCGCCGGCTGAATCCCCCTGCCTAAATCATTTCCAATCGTCCCAAGATACCCACAACTCAATCCACAACCTTGAAACAGCGATTGCACAAGTAACGCCGTGGAGGTCTTTCCATTCGTCCCCGTCAAACCCAACACACGAAGCTCTTTGGATGGGTTTCCATAAAAATTAGCCGCCATCCTTCCCAAGGCTCTCCGTCCGCTCTCCACCCGGATTCTTGGAACGTTCGCTTCTTTCGCTTTATGCTCAGCCACTACGGCCACTGCACCGCGCTGAAGCGCATCAGGTACATAAGCGTGCCCATCACTTTTTTCACCCTTCCATGTACAAAAAATGGAACCCTTTCGCACCTTTTGCGATTCGTACGCCAAGCTCGACACATCCGCCTCTTGCCCTCCCTGCCACTCCTTCACCTCAACTCCTTTCATCACGTCTGTCAGCTTCATGGTGAGGATCGGCGTGCCACCACAGCCCCTCGATTTAAGTGCAACTGCTCCGCTACCTGGGTCGCGATATTTTTAAAAGCAGGACCGGCCACCAATCCTCCGTAATAAACTTTCCCTTTCGGCTCATCCACCATGATGGAAACGAGAAATTCAGGTTTTTCGGCTGGAAGAAATCCGATGAAGGACGCTCGGTACTTGTCCTTTGCGTAATCTCCTTGAACCACTTTTCGTGCAGTTCCTGTTTTTCCCGCCACTTCATACCCAGGGACCTGCGCCCCTTCGGCCGTACCCTGATCCGAAACCACACCCCGTAAAGCTTCCACCATTTTTGCTGCCGCCTCGGGCTGAATGGCCTGGCAAACCACTTTAGGGAGGAACTGCAACACGACCCGATTGTCACGATCCACCACGGCCTTGATGATGCGTGGCTCCATCCTTTTACCCCCGTTGGCGATCGCACCGTACGCCAACGCCATTTGCAAATTTGTAGCGGCCACTTCGTATCCCATTGGAATACGCGTGATCGAAAGCTTGCTCCACCTTCGGATCGGCCTCAGCAAACCTCCCTCCTCCCCAGGCAGCGCTCCCTCCCCCCGTTGCGTTTTTTGACCAAACCCAAACAACCTTGCGTACTCATGCACCTTCTCCTCCCCTAACTGAATCGCCAACTTCGCCATTCCGATATTGCTCGATTTGGCTACCACCTCACGCAATGTCAGCATTCCATAATCCTCATGATCTGTCAGTGACGATCCCCCATAAAACATCTCTCCATTTTCACAAAAGAAAGTGCTGTTCAGATCGGCCACTTTCTCGTTCAGTGCGGCTGCAACCGTCACAATTTTAAAGGTGGATCCAGGCTCGTAGGTGTCTGCGAGAATTCGATTTTTTACGGCCCATGACTCGTACGTAGCTCTTTGGTTGGGATCGAACGTGGGCCGACTCACCATCGCCAAAATTTCCCCCGTACTCGGACGAAGTACGACAATCTGCAAAGTCTCAGGCTGATACTTTTCCACCAAGGCATCGGCCTCCCGCTCCACAACGTGCTGGATTCCCTGATCAACAGTCAAAACGACATGATATCCATCCCGTGCGGGACGATCACTCAGACGGAAGTAGGGAATTTCTCTGCGTCTCACGTCTTGAATAATTCGTCTCTCACCAGCCACTCCTCGCAAGTACCGATCCATCGATTTCTCAACACCCGCCTCCCCCACCTCCACCGTCAGTGGCTTAGCCATTCCCACAGGCGTCACTTCCATCGAATTCACATACCCTAAAATTTGTGCCGTCTCCGACCCGTTCGGATAATTTCGTGCCGTTTTTCTTTCCGTAATGACGGAACGCAACTTGCTGGCTTTTAATTTCCCTTCCGTCTCCACACTGATTCCTTCCGCAACTTTTAGATAACGATTCTCGGGATCTACTTGGCCTTTCAACCACTCGGCAGAAACTCCCAAAATCGAAGCAATCACAGGCAGCTCCTTAGGCTCCTGCGCAAGAATCTTCCCATCCAAATGAACCTCAATGAGCGGCATGCTCTGTGCGAGCACCCGACCACTCACATCCAAAATGGAGCCTCGCTGGGCTGGCACGGGTTCCCCGCGGGTATGACAGCGAATCGCTTCTGCCCGATAACTCTCCTGCTTGACCAACTGAATCCAAATCAACTTGCACGACACAACCGTTAAGCAAAAAGCGAAAACGAACGACACCGCCATGATTCGCCGGCGTGGGTTCACCTTGCCTCCTCTTTTGCTAAATCCGTCGCTTGCCAAGTTTTCCGAACAGGGGCCTCATACATTTCTAACTCACTCACGCTGACCAAACCTAAATTCATATGCGCCGCCTGCTCCGTCAAATACTTGGGAGATCGCAACTTTTCGGACAAGAGACGCGCCGATTTTAGAACATCCTCCTGCCTAGCCCTGGCCGTCTCCAATTTTTTCAACTCTGCAGCAGCCCGAATGTTCGAGACATGCAAAAGAACAAAAGCCACGACCAAGGAGGTCGCCAGACCCGCCGCCAAAAGAAAACGAGCCAACTGCGTTCCTCCCACCTGATTCGTTCTGCGAATCTGATTACGGCTCACGACTTCACCTCCCCCAATCGCTCTGCCCCGCGCAATCGCGCACTTCGCGCACGAGGATTTTTCACAATCTCCTCCTCCGTTGGCACGCTTTCGCCCAACGCTTTCACCCAACGCTCAGGATTGGGCTGCCCAAAAGCCATTCCCATCTCCCGCTTTTCCTCCTCCGCATGATCTCGAATCCAATGTTTCACCACCCGATCCTCCGCCGAGTGATACGTCAAGACCGCCATCCTTCCCCCTGCTCGCAAAACTTTCGGAACCGCCGCTAAAGCACGATCCAACACTTCTCCCTCCCGATTCACTGCCCTGCGAAGAGCCAGAAACGTTCTTGTCGCAGGATGCTTGATCCCCTGTCGGGCAGGTCGTGTCGCTCGGCATACCGCTGTGGCCAAGTCCGCCGTCGTTACCAAAGGTCGGGCTCTCACAATCGCCCGCGCGATTTTTCCTGGATCCCGATCCTCTCCGCCATCCCGCAAAAGGTTTCTCAACTCTGGCTCGGAAAGATGGTTCACCATATCAGCCGCCGTCGTGCCACGAGTCGGATCCATACGCATATCCAGCGGACCACTCTGCTGAAAACTAAATCCTCTCTCGGCTTGATCCACTTGCGGAGAGGAAATTCCCAGATCGAGCAAAAGGCCATCTGCAGCCCCCTCTTTCTCCGCCACGCTGGCTAAATCACTGAAATTCACACGGTGGAATCGAAACCGATCTGCACCCACCTCAGCCGTCAATTTCTCTGCCTCTGCTTCGGCAGCGGGATCCACATCCAGAGCTACCACTCGGGCTCCCTGCTTCAGAAAGGCACGAGTATGACCCCCGCGCCCAAACGTCGCGTCATACATCGTGCGTCCAGGAGCCGGTTGCAACATGGTCAAGATCTCCTCCAAAAGAACAGGGACGTGTTCCACGCCTTAGGGGGTGGGACGCAACCGGAGGATTTCCCGTCGTACGGGTCTCCGGAGGCCGATGATTTCATACGCATTGCGTTTCGGAAGCTTCACCACCCCGTGACCCTCAACTCTTCCGGAAGCGTCTCGGCGGCAAGAAAAGCCGCATGCGAGTTTTCCCCTCATCATCTGCTTCCAGTCCATATCCTCACCTCCTGGGACGCCCGAACCGATCCGCTGGAACGTGCCTCCCGGGCGCGTCCTACGGAATCAGTTGCGAGAGTCGGTTGTTTTTCTTCCCCCGGTAATTCGGAGGAGTTCCCGACACCGCGAGAGCCATCGGCCACTTTTGAGGCGACGATGAACTGCGGTACCGTGGAAAAGTTTCGGAGAGTGAGGAAGGCAGACTCCCGTCGAAATATGGCGAGGCACAAAAGCGATCGAATCGATCATCATAGTCCCACCTCCTTGGCCACTTCTTCGAATGTCGTGGCAGGCGGGGCAATTTTTTTCCACTTCTTCGGGTCCCAAACTTCAAAATGATCCAACCTTCCCACTAAAACCGCTTGCCGACCCAACCCCGCGTGTTGCCTAAATTTTTCGCGGATCATGATTCTTCCCTGCTGATCCGGCTCAGCCGCCTGAATTACACTCGCCAGTTTTTCCAAACTTTTCCGACGCGCATCGGCAGAAGTCGCTCCGAGGCTGGATAACTTTTCCATCTCTCTTCCAAGAAAACTCGCAGGGTAAATTCGCAAACAACCGTCGGACGAGGGCATGACCAAAAATCGCTTTTCGAATGCTTCCCCCCGCCACTCCACGGGCACGGAAAGCCTTCCCTTGTCGTCCAAGGAAAACTCAAACCGATCCGTATATGCCTCTTTCATCGTCATATGTATTTGTTCACCACGAATAAACAGATTTCACCTCGATTACCCATTTTTACCCACATCTAACCACAACGTCAACACCTATTTGCATCTTGAATGACCCCAAAAATTCACCCCCCATGAAGGTACTGACTTGCCCTCAAGCCTGCCTTTTCCCATCCTCATCGCCTCATGTCGTCCCCCACCACCGTCCCATCAGAGGAGCCCCGCCTCCTCCCTGCCCAGATCCCTCCCTGGCTTCAACCCCGCATCCTCATCCCGATCACCCTTGCCCTACTCGCCGGCATCGCCCTTCTCCTCTGGCAATACTCCAAATCGGAAAAAGCCAGATCCGAATCAAATCTCCTGCTCGAGACCAAACCAGGGCCTGAGACCTGGGCTCAGCTCATCCGCGACTACCCCGGTCAACCTGCCACCGCCCTCGCCATTCTAGAATCAGCCTCCACCTCCACCTCAAAAAAAGAGTTCCGCGAAGCCGCATCCCTCTATGAAAAGTTTACCCGCGACTTCCCCTCCCACCCCCTCGCTTCTGCCGCCCGCTTCGCCCAAGCGAACCAACTCGCCGCCAGCGGAGACCGCGCCGCAGCCCAAACCCTTTTCCTTCGAATCATGACGACCCAACCTGCTGACGCTTTCCGTACCGGATCCGCCGTTGGCCTCGCGCGCATCCAGATTCAGGAAAATCGACCCGAGGCCGCCCGCCAAGTCCTCACCGATATCATTGCCGCAAAAACAGGAAGTGCCTTTCTCCCAGAAGCTCGCTCCCTCCTCGAGAGCCTCCCCCCGCCGCCCAACTCCGCTGCACCCGTCCCCACCGCCCCTCCGGCCGCCGCTCAACCTCCAGCTAAGTAGCGCTCCGCGTCAATCGCGGCCATACACCCCATCCCCGCTGCAGTGATGGCCTGCCGGTACACCTTGTCCGCACAATCCCCCGCCCCAAAAACCCCCTCCACATTCGTCCGACTCCCCGTCGCCAACTGTAAATAACCCGCCTCATCCATATTGAGTTGCCCCTTAAAAATCTGCGTGTTGGGAACATGTCCGACCGCAATAAAAACACCCGCGCATGCGAGAACCGAACTCTTTCCAGTTCCAGCATCCTTCAACCTGACTCCTGTCACTTTACCCTCCTTCACTCCCTCTACACTCTCCACCACGGAATTCCAAACAGGCTGAATCTTTGGATTTCCCAAAGCCCGCTCCGCCATGATCTTCGAGGCCCGCAACTCTCCCCTGCGATGCACCAGATAAACCTTCGATGCAAATCGCGTTAAAAATGTCGCCTCCTCACACGCCGAATCTCCTCCTCCCACCACCACCACAGGCTGATTGCGAAACATCGGCAAAGCCCCGTCACACGTCGCGCAGTACGTCACTCCCTTTGTCTCCAACTCCTTTTCCCCCGGAACATCTAAATGACGATGCCCCGCTCCCGTGGAAACAATCAAAGCTTTCGTCTCAATGATTTTTTTTCCGGCACAAATCTGCTGCTTTCCTTTTCCCAAAGTAACCTGATCCGCCACCACCCCAAACTCCACCTCGGCTCCAAACTTTTGCGCCTGCTCCATCATCTGGACCATTAAGGCCGTCCCATCCACTCCTTGGGGAAACCCAGGATAATTTTCCACAATCGACGTTGTGGTCAGCAATCCCCCCATCTGTGTTCCCGTCAAAACCAAGGGCTTTAAATTTGCCCGTGCCAGATAAAGAGCGGCCGTCCAACCCGCACATCCACTTCCTAAAATTACCACATCACGCATCCTTCCTTGTTACCCTTTCCCCTACCCTCCGTCCAACCTGCTTGCCGATTTCTTCACATCCAACTCTGTTTTTCTGTAAAAAAGTCTCCCTCTTCCGCTCCTACCCGCTACCCCTACTCTATGTCATCACCCGACAAATTAGACGAAATCTTCCGTATGCAGGACCTTCTCAACAAAAAGATCGGGGTCGATCTTGCTAACCTCTCCCCAGACGAAAAAACCAAGTGGGCTCTCAACTATACCCGCGCCATGTCTCAAGAACTCGCTGAGCTGATCGATAGTTTCCCTTGGAAATGGTGGGCCAAATATCAAAAGATCGACGAACAAAACGCCCGCGTCGAAGTGGTTGATCTCTTTCACTTCCTCGTCTCACTGGCCCAGACCCTCGGCATGACCGCCGAGGACATCTATCAAGGCTACGTGAAGAAAAACGAGGTGAATCACAAACGCCAGGAATCCGGCTACACAGTCAAAGACCACGCCGATTCCAAACACATCTAACTACCAACCCTTCGTAGCTACTCCGCGAAGCGGGCTAGGAGCGTAGGAGAGCCGTTTACTTCCATACCGTCGCGATCTCGTACCGCCGATCCGACCACGTCACATCATTCGTCACCGCCGTCATCTTTTCACATCGACACTGCGCAATCATTAACCGATCAAACGGATCTGGATGGACCCGAGGAAGCCGATACACCTCCTCCGCATGCCTACCCTCAATCGGAAGAATTCGAAACCCCGCTTCCTCTAAATCCTGACTTAATGTCTCCCCCAAGCCATCAGGAGCCACCAACGCCCCCGTCGCAGCCTTAACTGAAATCTCCCACAACGCGGCCGCACTCACATAAACCTGATTTCGCGAGTCCTCAATCGCACCCGCCGCACGAGCTGAAATCTCCTCGTCCTTACGCAAAAACCAGATTAACGCCGCCGTATCAATCAGCAGTTTCATGCGGGTGCAGAAAACTCCTCCAGCGGGCGACTAAACTTCTCACCTAAAGCCGCAAACTTCTCCCTCATCATCCCCCTCTTTCTTCGCAACTCAGGCCCCTGACAAGGCCTCAACTCCGCCATCCGCTGCCCATTGCGCGTGATTACAAAAGTCTCCCCCTCTGAGGCTGCCCTCAAATACTCGGAAAATTTTGACTTCGCCTCATAAGCAGGCACCGATTTCATTAATTTATACTATTCGACTGGTCAGACTGGTCAATATAGAAATCAATAATTTCGCTAGAATTTGCCATTTTGACCGACTATGGTTTATTTTGATGAGCAAATTGAAATCCAAGTCTCCCTCGAAGAAACCTTCCCAAGGTCGATCCAAGCTGTCGCCCCCCACCATGGGATGCGATCTCCTTGTCCAAGCTCTCGAATACGCAGGCGTGGACACCATCTTCGCCTACCCCGGCGGTGCCAGCATGATGCTCCACCAATCCCTGACACGTTCTAAAAAAATCCGCACCATTCTCCCCCGCCACGAGCAAGGCGGGGCCTTCATGGCAGAGGGCTACGCTCGCGCGACCGGAAAAGTCGGCGTCGTCATGGCTACCTCAGGCCCCGGAGCCACCAATCTTGTCACGGGCATCGCCGATGCCTTTATGGACTCCGTTCCGATGGTTGCCATCACGGGCCAAGTCCCCACAACCGCGATCGGCCGAGGCGCCTTTCAGGAAACCGATGTATTCGGCGTCACCCTGCCCATCGTCAAACATAGCTACCTCGTCATGCATCCCGGCGACATCCCCCGCATTGTCGCAGAAGCCTTCCACATCGCTACCTCGGGTCGCCCAGGCCCCGTAGTGATCGATATTCCTAAAGACGTGCAAAAAGCTACGGCTCAGGTGACCTGGCCCGCCACAATGGATATTCCCGGATTTCGTCCCCTACCTGCGCCAGACGAAGTGGCTCTCAATGAAATCCTAGGCCTGATCGAAAAAGCCGACCGGCCCGTTTTATACGTCGGAGGCGGAATCATCACCTCGGAGGCCGAAGCCGATCTCCTGAAATTCGCCCGAAGCACAGGAATCCCTGTGACGACCACTCTCATGGGTGTCGGAGGTTTTCCTGAAACCGATCCTCAATCTCTCAAATGGCTCGGCATGCACGGAACCGTCTATGCCAACTACGCAGTCGATGATTGCGATCTACTCCTCGCGTTTGGAGTTCGCTTTGACGACCGTGTCACCGGAAAAGTTTCTGAGTTCGCAAAAAAAGCCACCATCGTTCACATCGATGTGGATGCATCCGAGCTCAATAAAAATAAGGTCGTCCACCTTCCCATCCTGGCCGATGTGCGGCTTGCCTTGAAAAATCTCAATCAGATCCTGTCCCGTCGCTCCCACTCCCATCTGCCCAAACGATTCCAAAAGTGGCGCGAACAGATCGACACCTGGCGCAAAAAATATCCCTTCTCCTACAAACCTATCCCTGGCCGAATCATGCCCCAGCAGGTCATCGAGGAGCTATGCCGCCTAACCAAAGGCGAGGCCATCATCACCACGGGCGTCGGCCAGCACCAGATGTGGGCAGGACAGTTCTACGACTTTCATCACCCCCGCAGCTTCCTAACCTCCGCAGGTTTGGGCGCGATGGGCTACGGCTACCCCGCTGCGCTTGGGGCTAAAGTCGCTTGCCCCGACCGTGAGGTC
>JBBAWA010000029.1:13446-15039 GCA_040397425.1 Methylacidiphilales bacterium | reverse complement strand
TCTGTCCAGACTCGCCCCGCATAAAGACCGCAGTGATCATTGGAACCGCCGATCCACGATTTTTTCCATGGCCTCGCGCCCACAGGCTCAATCTTGTGTCGTTCTGCTAGTTCATGAATTTTTATCTCCGTTAAAGACTCACAGCAGGCATAAGCAATTTCCTGCCCCAACGAAGCTCGGAGACCGTTGGTCTTTTCAAAGACTTGAAAGAGTAGAACCAATTTTTCAAAGTGTTCTGGTTTCATCTTTCCATCCATATGTAAAAGAGGATGCGCAACGGCATGCACGATTTCCTCCCTTCGAAGGAAAAGACTTAACTCAAAGATATTGCTTCGTAGTTTTTCAATCTGATCCGCCTGACCGTCGCTCAGGTTCCAAGCCAGAAGATGCACTTTGCAACGATCCTCCGGAAAATAAGTTGTTATCTCCATGCCAGGAATAAAGCCCTCCAAACCCCGCAACTCTTTGGCTGCACCTAAGGTGTTGTGATCTGTAAGGGTGAAATAATCGAAACCTGAGGAACGCAGTTTTTCATACAGTTTTTTAGGGTCAGATAAGCTGTCTGGAATTCCCAGCTTCCGCAGAATCCACTCCGAAGGGCGGTCTGAATATCGAGAGTGAAGATGAAGATCAGCTTTGGACATGGTCGGCGTAGGAGTAGCTACCATACCCACGCGCGGCTAGCTCATCGAGAAAAACGGCCAACTGTTTGCGCACGAAAGCCACCTCCAAATCGCGAGGATGGAGGCTAAGTCGCACAACTGAACTCCCGCCCCACACCTTCTTCCAAAGCGGATGCCACCCCCTTGCCAGAGCTCGCCTCCATCCTGATCGAAGGCTGTAGGTACCTGCCCACGCCCTCTCCTTCTTTCCAGACGGTAGAAAAATCAAATCTCTTAGCGTGCAGGTATAGGTAAAACTCATCCTGCCCAACTCTCTCTCAAGAGATGCAGAGTAAAGCCAACCTGGAGCTACAAACCCACTAGCCCTCCACCCCTGACGCTCCCAAATAGCACGGGCCTTACCCAATCGTTCGATCGCTTCCTGTATCGGTAAGTCAAAGAACTCAGCCTCATTTTCGGAATAAAACTTCGTCCACAACCAAGACCTGTTGGGAAGGTCCTCGCGGTCGTGATACAAACCATGGATCGCTAAATCGTGCCCCTCTTTGTTCCAGCGATTCAACAAAGCAAGGCTCTCATTGGAATCTTCTACCCGGACCCCGTGATGATACTGCGGAACGACCAAGATGGACGCGTGCCCTGGACACCTTGAAAGACAAAACTCAAGCTGCTCCTGAATCTGATGAATGGATCCCGGATGACAGTCGTGCAGGGAGAGAAGAAGCCTGGGAGCACGTGGCGGAGGAGTTCGATCCCGCTCCTGAACTAAATTACAAAGATAAACAGGCTCCTTCCGCTGATCCTTAAATTTCGTGACTTCCTTTCTATCCGCAAGTTTAAACCCATAGTAGGCAAACATTCGGGCGCTTCTTCGCTCATCCTTGACCACAACCTGACCGAAAACATTTTTTTCACCCAACTCCCCCATTCGATCCAGAAACGTGTCGAACAATCTTTTTCCCACACTCAT
>JBBAWA010000029.1:8354-13346 GCA_040397425.1 Methylacidiphilales bacterium | reverse complement strand
AAAACCAAACAGTTCTCAGGCTCTGCATCCGTGTACGGCGCGGTTAAGAAATCAGCGAAGAGTTCCCGATCCTGAAAAAGAGGATCAATGGGGTCCCCTAAGAATCCTGTCTCCGCACAAATATGACGGACCTGATCTCGATCTTCAGCTCGATAGTAGCGAATCAACATACTCACCCCTTGGCCTCGTATTCGGACAACTGTTGAGTAAAGGTTTTCTCCCAACTGAACTTTCCCTGAATAAACCCGCTCAGGGAGTGGCGGTCAGGATCAGGTAAAGAGTGCATCCTCTTGACGACTCCCAAAGCCAGCGAATTAGAACTCCTGTCGATAACCCAATCCTTGAGTTGATAAGCCTGCTCATCCATGGGTCCACCCCGAAAGGCAATCACCGGAAGCGCACAGGCTTGAGCCTCCAAAAGAACCAGACCAAACGTTTCCCATCGTCCAGGGTGAATCAGAAGATCTGACGCCTGATACAACTCAGCCAACTGCGCGGACTCCTTAAGGAATGGCACAACTCGGATCCGCGGATGCCTCCTCACAAAGTCTTCGACCTCAGGCTTCATTTGTCCGTCTCCCACCATCACCCCAACCCAATCGCCACCCTCAAGCTCCTCAACTCTTTTCCACATTCTGAGTAAAAGTGCTGTGTCTTTATCTGGAGAAAACCGCCCCACATAGAGAAGCACTTTAGAGTTCGAAGGTAATCCAAGTTTCTTTCTTAACTCCTGCTTCTTTTCCAATTGAACAGGATAAAAGGTTTTTGTATCCACCCCCAAAGGAAGGTGGATCAATCTAGGAACTCCCCAGCCCCTCATAATCTGAATCAGGTTCTGACTTCCCACAAATACTCCTCGGCCGCCTGTTGCAAGGTGACGAAGATAATCCCCAGCCAACTGCTCTGTGACAGAGCGAGCCCATGGACCCGCGAACTTAAGAACTGTCCGAAGAATCGCATCCGGAAAGTGGGAGTGATAGAACATGTAGAACTTGGATCCACGTCGGTTTGCCCAGTTTCGGGCAACCATCGCGGCATGATAGGGATCACCTGCCTCAACAACATCAGGTCGCTGGGCATAAAGAATTTTCAGTAGAGCAGGCAGATCGAGCATCCACCGATACCGCGAAGTTTGATTCACGAGCGGCCCCCGGACAGTCCAAACTTGGCTCCGCCCCCCCTCTACCTGCTCGGTCCTGCTTCCTGGTACAATCATGATGTGATCGTGCGGAGTGTTTTCCCTTAGAAACTTACGCTTCGCCAAAAGATAAGAACGCACCCCACCTCCTTGAGAGGAGTACATTTGAGTCAAATCACAGATCTTCATGGAAACAGCCTTGGATGATGCCTTTCTTCGTGCTAAAGTGAAACTCAATGAGGCGCACCGAATTCTTACGCCTGCTCGGGCTTGCAGGGGCGGCATATGCAACTCCTGCCTTCTCACAGGGAGGCATTCCCGTTCAGCCGGGCGAATGTGAAGTAAACCCGGCCTTTATCAATAGCGGTCCTGGGTTCGGTAACCGCGTTGCGCTAACATTTGATGATGGTCCTAGTCCTGGTGTTACCGAACGTGTCCTGACGGAACTTTCAAAACGCAATCTGCACGCCACATTCTTTTTGATTGGGGCAAAAGTTGACGCATATCCGCAACTCGCACGTCGTATTGCGGACGAGGGCCATGATGTAGCAAACCACTCCTACACTCATCCCCGTCTTGCTGGCATGTCCGATTCCGCCGTAGAACAACAGCTCGCACGAACCCAGGAATCGATCACACGTACCACAGGCGTCACACCTGTTTGGTTTCGCCCCCCGTACGGAGCGTTCCGCAGGGAGCAGGGCTCGATCGCCTCGAAACTAGGACTCGGCGTGGCCTACTGGTCAGTTGATCCCAAGGATTGGTCTCAACCCGGTAGTTCAGCGATTGCCCAGCGGGTTCTTTCTGCCAGCCAGGCAGGCTCCATCATTCTTCTTCACGATCTCCACCCGCAAACCGCGGATGCCGTTCCCGCAATTTTTGACGGATTGATCGAACGCTCTTTTTCGGCAGCCCCCTTCCACAGCTTTGTGGGCGCCCCTTACGCCTAACCTACCTTTTACTTTTTCGATCCTGTCCAAATTGTTCCCGGCAAGATTTTAGCGTCAGGAGCAACCAAGCTGCCTGGATTGAGCACAGCATTGCAGCCGACTGAGGCACGATCCCCCACAATCGCACCAAACTTTCGCAATCCCGTTTCGATCAGTTGTCCCTTTTTTTGAACACGAATAACCTGACCATCTAAACGGTAGTTGGACAAAATAACTCCAGCTCCCAGATTCACGTCCCTTCCCAGAATTGAATCCCCCACGTAGTTGAAGTGTGGGGCATGGGCGCCTGCCAGAAGAACACAGTTCTTGAACTCAGAACTATTCCCTAAAACGCATCCGTCCCCAGCAATCACATTTTCCCGCAAATAGGCTCCATGGCGAATTTCACAATTTTTACCAATCCATGCAGGTCCCCGAATATAAGCACCTGGCTCAACAACTGTCCCCTCCCCCAAATAGACGTCTTTCCCAAGAATCGGAGCCCCCACAAGTTTACCTTTCGACCCCTTAGGCAGATTCTTTTTTAAGTAAGCAGCAATTTTGGGAAGAATATCCCAAGCCTCCTTAGAGCCTGCAAACAGCTCCTCATGCCCCTGCCCTGTAAGGTCAAAAAAATCAGTCAGAGATGTGCCTAACTCTCTCATCCCAATCACCCTGCCTTACCCCAAGCTCCCCCTCAAGCCTTCCGATGAAGCGCACTCTGCATCGCTACACGTGTTTTCTCCAACTCCTGATCTCCATGGGAAGCAGAGATAAACCAGCTCTCAAATTGGGAGGGTGGAAGGTAAACCCCTTTCTCTAGGCAGGCATGAAAAAAGGAGGCGTAAGCATCTCGATCACACTCCTGTGCATCTTTTAAATCCCGAACTCTTCCACCGACCCCTCGGAAGAACAGGCATGTCATCGATCCGATTCGTGCCCAAGGATAGTTCAGACCCGCATGCTCCAACGCCCCCTTGACGATAGCTTCGAGTGACATCCCAATCTGCTCCAACTTCTCATAAACACCGCCTCTTTCGAGAACATCGAGTTGAGCGATACCAGCAGTCATAGCAAGAGGATGCCCCGATAAGGTCCCAGCTTGATACACGGGACCGTCTGGAGCTAGTTGATCCATGATTTCAGCACGTCCACCAAAGGCTCCTACAGGCATTCCTCCACCAATCACTTTCCCAAAAGCCGAAAGATCAGGGCGTATTCCAAGCAATCCTTGGGCTCCACCTAGACCCAAGCGAAATCCAGTCATCACCTCGTCAAAAATAAGCAGAGCTCCACACTTTTTTGTATTCTCCCGAAGAAACTCCAAATAACCCTTTTCAGGCAAAATGAGCCCCACATTTGCAGGAATCGGCTCAAGCAAAATAGCCGCCAAGTCGTCCCCATGCTTTTCTATGCATGCATTTACAGCCTCACGATCATGGAAAGGCAAAATCAACGTGTCCTGAACTGCCCCGGGGGTAACTCCCGCGCTATCAGGTCGCCCTAGGGTCAGCGGACCCGATCCCGCAGCCACGAGGAGCGCATCACTATGACCATGATAGCACCCCGAAAACTTAATGATCTTCTTGCGCCCCGTGAACCCCCTTGCCAATCGAACACACGACATCGTCGCCTCAGTTCCACTACTACAAAACCGTACTTTCTCCACACTCGGAATATGCCGACAGATTTTTGAAGCTAAAATCACCTCGCCTTCATGAGGAGTGCCATAACTGATGCCCCTACCCGCCGCATTCCGAATCGCATCCACAACCTCTGGATGAGCGTGTCCTAAAATCGCAGGACCCCAACTTCCGACATAATCCACATACTCCCTCCCATCCACATCTCGAAGGATTGCGCCCTTCGCAGAGGCGACAAAGAAAGGTTCACCGCCGACCGCACGAAAAGCCCTCACAGGAGAGTGCACACCACCAGGGGTTACCTTTTTGGCTTTTCGAAATAACTCCTGCGAATTTTTTCCACCCCCTTGGCTCATCCAATAAGGGTAAACCCCCACACTCCCCGATTCCAGTCCGCGTAAGAGACAAACTAATTGGCAGCAAAATCTGCCCGTGCTTTTTTCTCTGCCTCAACTAACCCCGACCACCTCTCCCAGCCCCCCGCCCAAAGACCCTCCGCCTCCTGAGTCGCCACACCCAGCAAGGGCAGGTCGGCAGGAAGTCGAGCGTGTCGATACCGTGGAGCCCCGCTCTGCTCATCCCCAAGGGTGTCCCCTGGTCCACGAATTTCGAAATCCTTCTCCGCAACCAAAAAACCATCCCGGTTCTCAGCCAGAAAATCCAACCTCTCTTTCGCTTCCACACCACCGGCTCTCTGAATCAAAATGCACATCCCACTTTTTCCTCCGCGCCCAATCCTTCCCCTTAATTGATGCAACTGCGACAATCCCAAACGATCTGCATGATCGATTACCATCAAACTGGCCTCCGGAACATCCACCCCCACCTCAACAACAGTGGTGGCTACCAAAACAGAAATCGCGCCCTTTCGAAACTGGTCCAGAATTTCTACCTTCTCAGCCTCTTTCATTTTTCCATGTAAAAGAGCAACATTTTTAACTCCAAACCGTTTCGATAAATGCTCGTAGGTCTTTCGCACAGAAGCCTCCTCGGATGGGTCTTCTACCTCGTCCCCCAATCTTGGGACCACCACATAGGCCCTATCTCCAGCCTGAACTCGATCCTTGATATGAGCCCAGATCTTTTCCTCAGCAGTGCCATCTCTAACAAATGTTCGCACCTCCCCTCGCCCAGGCGGCATCTCGCGCAAGTAAGAGATATCTAAATCGCCGTGGATCAGCAAATCGTAGGTTCTCGGAATAGGAGTTGCCGTAAGCACGAGCAGGTCAGGTCGCTCTCCTTTAGCCAAGAAAGCAGCTCTCTGTTTTACCCCAAAGCGCTG
>JBBAWA010000029.1:4061-8254 GCA_040397425.1 Methylacidiphilales bacterium | reverse complement strand
CCCAAACTCAAATCTTTATCAATTTCTTTACAGACATCTTTCTGACCCTGCGTCATCTGAAAAGGCAACTTCTCATACCAAGGCCCAATCAAATCCCGAACCTTCTCGGGCCTCTCCACCTGAATTGCCTCCCGAGCCGCTCTCCTGACACGAACTCCGAACTGCGCCGCTACAAGCTCCTCCCAAGCCAACCGTCGTCGCGAAATCTCCACCTCCCGCAAGGAAGATGGAAAATGGTAAGCACGAAAAGACTCCTCTCGATTGGGCATCCCTTCGCATTGTGGAAATGCTTCCTCCACTTGAGGCCAACAATTTTTTAGATAGTGGTAAATCGTAGAACGAACTCGTCTCTGGTTCAGCCCGGCAATCAGTGGGTAAACAGGAACTACCCGATCCAAATGAATACTCTCCTCCTTACCCTCTTCAATCGTCTCAGTCTCGGGATGGGTGATTCTCAATACCCCCGCTTTCTCCTCAAGCCTACCGTAGACAGCCACTCGTTTTCCCTCAGGGAATGCCCGCGCCAGAAAAGGTAGGTGATAGTAAATCATTCGTACCCGATCCCCAGTTTCGAGGCCGTGTGCCACTACATTCAGATCCACCTCCACACTGCAGCGTCGCCCCCTCCAACGGTTCAGTTTTGAACGAATAACAACCCCTTGAAAGTGAACTGGGCCTTCAGGCAATCCCATGGACGGTGCCCAACCTTGGCGCCGATCTTCGTGTCTCCTAGGTAAATACCCCACTAACTCCTCAGGCCGCTCAAACCCAAGTTTCGTAGCCAGAAGGGTTGCAGCTCGTGTCGCGCGAGCGACCTCGGCACTTACTGCCAGTCCGTCATTCGCCACCGGGGTCCATCCGTATAGTCATCCCATTCCCAAATTCCCGCCAAATCGAATACTTTTTGGGTTGGAACTCTCTTTGCAAAATCAAAGCCGATCACTTCAAACTTCTTGTCTCCTGCTTGAGCTCGGAACTTAAGATGTCGCTCGGCAAAGACTCTTGGTGTTCCGACGACTTGAACCCCGTCGACTCGCAAAGTCGGCTCGGGATTCCCTTTCCCAAAGGGGGCTAGCTCAGCCAAAGCCCTAGCCATCTCAGGAGTTAAGTGAGAAGGACACAGCTGAATATCAATGGGAAGGGTTTTTTCAAAGATGTCGGGTAGCACGTGAGTCTCAAGCCATGCCTGAAGCAGTTTTCTAAACTCAGCAACTTGTCCTGCTTCAATCACAATTCCCGCCGCTGCATCATGCCCCCCAAAACCCTTTAGACAGGAAGAGCAGGCACGCAGCGCATCCATTAATGACAAACCAGGTAAGCCCCGACCACTCCCCCTCCCTTCCCCCTCCGAATTGAGTGCAATCGTAAAGCTGGGTCGATGAAACTTGCGAACAAGACGAGCCGCAACAATTCCGACAACTCCAGGATGCCAACGATCACTCGCCACCACATTCGCTAATCCTTTGGGCAGAGATTCCACCTGCTCCTCAGCCTCCCCCAAGGCAACCGCCTCCAACTCCTGTCTTTTACGATTCTGCAGATCCAACTCACGCGCTAAACGCGCCGTTTCTGTGGGATCATGACTTAGAAGTAGCTCCAATCCAGAGCTCGCGTCTCCCACGCGCCCTCCTGCATTGATTCTCGGACCCAGCTGAAATCCAAGCGTAAAGGAGGTGGGAACCCTCTGTCCCACTCCACTTACCTCCATCAATCTCTTTAAACCCGGATGAACTGTTTTCGCCAACCGCCTCAACCCCTCCTGAACAAAGATTCGATTGTCATTCAGAAGTGGCACAAGGTCAGCAACCGTAGCCAATGCCACAAGATCCATAACATTCCGTAAATCAAACTTCTCCCGACCACCTTTTGCCCTTTGGTAGGCATGACAAAGCTTAAAAACTAATCCTGCCGTACAAAAGTGATGCCCCACCGACCCACGCTGCGGATTCACCATCACGTCCGCTTTCGGTTGAGGTTCGCTGAGTTGATGATGGTCGACGATTAAAACGCGTACTCCGGCCTGCTTCAGTTTCTCAACTTCGCCAAAACTGTTTGTTCCGCAATCTAGGGCAAGAAAAACCTCAGGGACGAAGCCTTGACCCAAGGCACGATCCAACGCTCCCATCGTTAATCCGTAACCCTCTTTTTGACGATCAGGCAAAAAGGTTCGAATCTCCCCCGACCCTTGAGACTGTAAAAATAGTTTCATCAGTGTGGCGCTGACAATCCCGTCCACATCGTAGTCGGAAAAGATAAGAATCCGCTTCTTCCCCTGAATGGCTTCCGACAAGAACTCCACCCCGTCCGAAATCCCCGGCAACTCCTCGGGTGCCGCTAAACTCGCAAGCCGGGGACGCAAAAAGTTTTCCTGATCCACACCGACTGAGAAACCTCGGAAGGAAAGAAAGCGGGAGATCAGCTCCTCCCCTCCACATTCCGATGGCAGGACTAAATGAGAATCAGACCAACGCATCCTATTCCAATACGGTCTCACAGACCGTTAGCAAGTCCGTCTAACTGCGTTTTCGACCGAACAGCAGAACGATCGGACTGGCGATAAAAATCGAGCTATAAGTTCCCACTACGATCCCAATCAGTAGGATGAGCGAGAAATCATTTATCACCCTTCCCCCCAGTAAAAAGAGCACAAGAACGGCCAAGAAAGTTGTTCCCGAAGTTAAAAGGGTCCTACTCAGGGTCTGATTGATTGCCAAATTCATCACTCCCGCACGATCCGCACCGACTCCTCCACGGAAAAACTCGCGGATACGATCAAAGATAACAATCGTGTCATTAATCGAATACCCTGCAACCGCCAAGATGGCGCCCACCATCGGCAGGGATAGTTCTCTGCCCAGCAAGGCGAAGACTCCTAGGCTAATCAAGACGTCGTGCAGGAGAGCCACGATGGCCCCGATCGCAAAGGAAGTCTCAAACCTCCATGTGGTGTAAAAGAAGATCGCAATCATTCCCAGAATAAGAGCGATCAGAGCTTTCTGTTTTAACTCATTTCCAACCACTCCAGCCACCTTATCCAACTGCAATTGTTGGAACTTGGCCTGAGGAAAGTCCTTCGCGAGGGTCTCACCGGCTTTCTCCCCCATCCCAAATGCAGTGCGCAACGAGAGCACCTCCTGCCCACCCACAGGACTGCGCTGATACTGAACCACCTCGGCAATCGAACCTAATGAAGCACGAATTTTTCCATCATCCACTTTTTCCTGGAAACTAAATGTCACAAGGTCACCGCCTGTAAAATCAACTCCTAAAACTTTTTCGCCCTTGATCACAACAGTCACCAGCCCCGCACCAAGAAGAAGACCCGACAAAATAAAGGCCGGTCCGCGAAGACCTAGAAAATTGATCTTACAGTTTTCGAAAAGCCGCATCATATGCAGCGATCCTTTACCCCCCTTTTCCGCCAGCCACTCCGCACCCGTGCGACTAATGATCAATGCGGCAAACATGCTGGAAAAAATTCCCAAACAAAGAACAGTTGCGAAGCCCTGAACAGGGCCCGACCCCTGCCAAAAGAGAATCGCGGCCGCAATGACCGTTGTAACATTGGCGTCTAAAATAGAGCTGAACGCACGCTGGAAACCAGATCCCACAGCCTCCAACGCCGTGCGATGATGCACCAACTCTTCACGAATTCGCTCAAAGACTAAAACGTTTGCGTCCACCCCAATACCGATCGTCAAAATCAAGCCAGCCAATCCCGGCAAGGTCAGGGTAAAACCAAATTGAGCCAACAGACCCAAGAGAATCAAAATGTTCAAGGCCAACCCAAATACCGAAACCAAACCCAACCATCGGTAGTACAGAAGAACGAATAGGCCAACAGCAACAAGACTGACCCAACCAGCCCGAAACCCGCTCTCGACCGAACTCGCCCCGAGGCTCGGATCCACCCCACGTTCATCAATAATCGACACAGGATTCTCAAGGGGATTCTTAAGAACGCTGGCCAGTTCCTCCGCCTCGACAGAGGACATATTGCCGCCAGAGATCTCGCAACTGCCGTAGATCGCACTCCGAATCACAGGAGCGGAGTACACCTCGCCATCCAAAATTACTGCAAGACGCCGACCAATATTCTGCTCGGTCAGGTTCCCAAATTTTTTTCTCCCCTCAGGATTGAATTCAATAATAACAACTGCGCGCCCCAACTGATCGACACTTCGAAATGCATT
>JBBAWA010000029.1:0-3961 GCA_040397425.1 Methylacidiphilales bacterium | reverse complement strand
AGGAACTGCGTTCCACCTCGGAGATCCAATCCGGGCTTAATCTTAACCTTCCACGCGCCTGTTTCATCCTTTGCAAAGAGGGAGGTCAGGCACAACGCCGTAAGAGTGAGGGTTAGAAAAACGCTCAGCCGCATGCGTTTCCGAGTCTCCGTGGTCAGGAAGTACCCGATAAAGAGAACAAAGAAAACCAGACTTAAGCCAAACTGAATGCCGATCATAACCAAAGAGGCCTAGCTGGCCGGTTTCTCCTCCGATGCTTTTTCGACTGAGGTAATGCTCGAACGCAAGACTTCAAGCTTCACATTGTCCGCCACTTTAAGAATCACGATGGTGTCCTTCAAATTGGCCACCGTTCCGTAGATTCCACCTGCAGCCAGCACCCGATCCCCAGTCTTCACGGACTGAATGAGCTTTTCGGTCTCCTTCTGTCTCTTCATCTGAGGACGAAGCAAAACAAAGTACATCAAAACAAAAAGGATCCCCAAAGGCAGGATTTGCACCCAAGCAGGCGGGCCACTGCCATCCGCTGGAGGTGGAGCCATCATAAGGGGAATCTGCCCCACCCAATTCAAATCAAACATCATCGGTACTCTCCTCTTCCTTGGATGTTCCACCCCGCTGATACCGCTCCAAGAATTCGCGGGACCAACTTTGCCAGCGACCCTCTAGGATCGCCCTCCGAGCTTGCCGGAGTGTCTCAAGATTGAAGAAGAGATTGTGCAGGGAAATCAATCGTAATCCCAGCAGTTCTTCCGCCTTGATCAAATGTTGGATATAGGCACGACTGAAGCGCAGACAAGTATAACAGCCACAACCCTCCACAATCGGACCCTCATCGCGGGTCCATGTCGACTTCCTCACAGACACAGGCCCTGTCGTGGTACATGCCGTCCCATTGCGAGCCACCCGAGTGGGAAGAACACAGTCAAACATATCCACCCCCTTCGCGATCATTCGCACCATCTGGTCAGGATGCCCCAGCCCCATGACATAACGGGGTCGATCTACTGGCAGATGCGGGGCACTTGAATCAATTGCGGCCATCATCTCCTTTTCGGGTTCTCCCACACTCACCCCGCCGATTGCATATCCATCAAACCCGATCTCCCGCAAAGCTAGACAACTTTTTTTCCTTAAATCCGCCTGATCCCCTCCCTGCACGATTCCAAACAGCAGGTTCTTTGTCTTCGTTGCCAGCTGCTCTTCTCGACAAATCTTTGCCCACCGCAAAGTCCGCTCCAGACTCTTTTCGAGAACCTCCCGCGAACACGGCCATGGCGGACACTCGTCAAATGCCATCATAATGTCCGACCCCAGCGTCACCTGTGCACGAATCGCCTCCTTGGGCCCGAGAAACAACTTCTTTCCATCCACATGACTCGAAAACCAGACCCCTTCCTCACGCACCTCCCGAATCTTCGCTAAACTAAAAACCTGAAAGCCTCCGCTATCCGTCAAAATCGGGCCCTGCCATCGCATGAACTTATGAAGCCCCCCCATCTGCGACATGACTTCCAAACCCGGCCGAACAACCAGATGGTAGGTGTTTCCTAAAATGATTTGCGCCTGCATCTCCAGAAGTTCATCCGGACTCACCCCCTTCACAGATGCCTGAGTCCCCACAGGCATAAAAACAGGAGTTTGCACTTCTCCGTGCTCGGTAAAAACGACTCCCGCCCTCGCGTCCCCATCCCTTTTCTCTAAGCGAAAAACCTCCGCCGCACTCTTCACGGCACAATCACCTCAAGACCCTTCGGAACAATCTGGAAATCCACAGGAGTTTTCCCGCAATACTCACCATCGACCTCCAGTGCTACCGACTTCTCCGCCTCGACACGTAAGGCAGGAACCTGCCAGTAGGTAACCTCAGGCAAAGAGTTTGGCCCTCCCAATAAAACTGCCTGCAAATACCACAAAAGATCCAACGGCCCGGATTTAGGGAAAACACAAACATCTAACTTCCCATCCGCCATTTCAGCCTTGGGAAAGAATTGAAACGGTCCTCCGTAATGCCTGCCGTTTCCAATCAGCACCATCGCCCCACGGATCTCCTTTTTTCCAGGAACTTTCACTCGTAAGACGGGTGCGGGCGCCACCATCAGCTGCGCAGCCGTTAAGAGATAGCTCCATGGACCCCACGCTTTTTTTGCATCGGGATGAGTCCGCCGGACTGTCTCCGCATCCAACCCAACTCCAGCCAACTGAATAAAACGTCTTCGATTTGCCAACCCCATATCCAACCGCTTTCTTTTTCCCGCCCGAATCACCTCAAGCGCCCTCTCTAAGTTGGGCGGAATCCCGAGCTCGAGGGCCAAAACATTCATCGTTCCCACGGGCAAAACCCCCAACGTGCAGATTTTTGGATCAATCCCGTTCAAAACCTCATTTACCGTTCCGTCCCCTCCCGCAGCGACGATGGTTCGATAGCCTTTTCCAACTACCTCCCGCGCCAGTTTTTCACCATGCCCAGGACCTTCGGTCAGATACACTTTTGCCTCAGGCACCAGTTTGACCATTTGGCTTAATGTTTTTCTCGCCTGATCCCCCTTGGCGGCAGGGTTCAAGATGATGCATAACTTAGGTTGTGAGCCGGAAGCCATCTTTAGGTGATAGGGAAGAAAAAGCCCCGTGTCATTCTCGCCGAGGGGGTGGTTTTCTCAGAATTACTGCGGGAATCCATAGAAGCCGGCGCCTTGCTGTTCCCCCGTTACCCGGATTGCGCCCCGCGCAAGACCGCGTTCGTGCCGCTGTTTTCTCCGCCCTAGGAGCCCTTGTGCCGGATGCCCGAGTCCTAGATCTCTTTGCGGGAACAGGAGCCTACGGAATCGAGGCTTTGAGTCGGGGCGCAAAATCAGCCCTATTCATCGAGCAGAATTCCCGTACTGCAGAGGCCTTGCATCAAAATCTTATCTCCCTCGACTACTCCTTTCCCGTACTCACCTCACCCGTTGAAAACTGGTTGCCTCAAGCCACAGGTCAGTACGACCTCATCTTTCTTGATCCACCCTACGACCAGACCGGAGCCGAGCTATCTCGCTGGAAGGTAATTCAAGGACTCGAACGTCTTCTCGCTCCCTCAGGCCGCATCATTTGGGAACACCACACCTCATCCGTTTGGTCCCCGCAAGAGCCTCTACGCGAGGTCTGGCGCCGAACCTACGGTCGGAGTACGGTAACATTTCTAGCTGCTTCAGACGCTCGTTGACGCTCCTCCCTCCCTTCGCTACTTTTGACGCCTCATGGCGAATAAAAAAATTGCAATCAATGGGTTCGGTCGGATCGGCCGCCTCGTTTTTAGGGCTCTCTGCCAACAAGGGCTTCTAGGAAAGAAATTTGATGTGGTGGCGATTAACGACTTGGTACCTGCCGACAATCTGGCCTACCTCGTCAAATACGACTCCACCCAAGGGCGCTTTCACCTCGACGTCTCCAGCGCGAAATCTTCCCCCTCCGTCGCCGAAGATGATCTCCTCATCGTGGATGGCCACAAAATCAAATGTCTCGCAGTCAAAGAAGGTCCCACTGCACTTCCCTGGAAAGACCTCGGGATCGACTACGTAATTGAATCTACAGGTCTCTTTACCGAAGCGGATAAAGCCAAGGGGCACATCACCGCGGGTTGCAAGAAAGTCATCATTTCCGCCCCCGCAAAAGGCGAGGATATCACCGTCGTGATGGGCGTGAACCACACCAAGTACGACAACGCGAAGCACCACATTATTTCCAATGCCTCCTGCACCACCAACTGCTTAGCCCCACTCGTTCATGTTCTCCTGAAAGAAGGTTTCGGCGTTGAGGAAGGCCTGATGACCACTGTGCACAGCTACACAGCCACACAAAAAACCGTCGATGGCCCTTCGCGAAAAGATTGGAAAGGTGGCCGCTCGGCCGCCATTAACATCATCCCCTCCACCACAGGCGCCGCCAAAGCGGTCGGTCTCGTATGCCCGGAAGTTCAGGG
>JBBAWA010000028.1:5752-15976 GCA_040397425.1 Methylacidiphilales bacterium | reverse complement strand
GGGAAGAAAGATTTTATTTGGCGAATGGCAACAATCGGCTGGGTTCCCTTTTGGCCGAAGGGTTGGATGTGAGGAAGGAGTGCGAAGCGGCACGTGTAGTTCAAGAGGGGAAGAGATGGAAGGTGTTGGGGGAGGAGTATCATGCGGTCGTGAGTTGTGCTCCATGGCCACAGAGTGCGGCTCTCTTTGGAATGATAGGGAGCCAGGTTGCCTTTGAGCCTAACCTTACAGCCTGCCTCGAATATTTGATCCCGTGGGACGGATCGAAGTATGCGACTTTGGATTCAACGGGCCATGAGCCTTTGGCTTGGGTGGGCTGTGAGAATGCGAAGGAGGGTCGAATCCAAGACGGGAAAAGTGTGTATGTGATTCAGGCATCCACGGCCTACAGTCAGAAATATTTAGAAAAAGAACCTGCAGATTGGTTGAGCGATCTTTCGGAACGATTGGAGAAGAGTTGGGGGATGAGTCCGGATAAGAGAGGCGCAACTTTTGGGCATCGCTGGCGTTATGCAAGAAGGGGTCGTGGTGCACAGCAGCCTTCTGCATTGGCGGATGGGCTTTATTTGTGTGGGGATTCGGTTACAGATTCGAGAGTTGAATCGGTCTGGAAAAGTGGAATTGAGGTGGCAGAGAAAGTTCTTGCGAGAGGTGGGCTTTAAAAAAACGAGCCGGAGACGGGGATTGAACCCGTGACCCTCTGTTTACGAAACAGATGCTCTACCACTGAGCTACTCCGGCGAGGGAAGTGATTCTATGACAGGAAAAGGGGTGGAGACAAACCCTGCTTGATGTCACAAAGGGGTGTTGGAAAGGTTGGAATTTTCAGGCATTCTTACCCCTTTATGTCCCACGCACATCCCGTCTACATGGACTGTAATGCAACGACTCCACTCGAGCCGGAAGTGGGGAAGTTGATTCGGCACTTTTTTGAAGAGGAGTATGGGAACGAGGGGAGTCGAACCCATGCTTTTGGTGAGCGCGCCAAGACAGCGGTCAACCAAGCTAGGGATCGGATTGCTAGGTTGATGGATTCAAAGAGTGAGGAGGTGATTTTCACTAGTGGGGCGACGGAAAGTAACAACTTGGCGATTCTGGGGTTGGCACATTGGGGGCGGAGTCACGGCAAAACCCATATCGTCAGCAGCCGGATTGAGCACAAGGCGGTTTTGGAGCCGATCGAGATGCTTGCGAAAGACGGGTTTGAGGTGGATTGGGTGGCGCCAGAGAAGAGCGGGCGAGTTGATGCAGCAAAACTTTTGCAACGTGTCCGGCCTTCGACGCTGCTCGTTTCCCTAATGCACGCGAACAATGAAACTGGGGTAATTCAACCGATTGCGGAAGTGGCCGAGGGGTTGGCGGATCATCCAGCCTGGTTTCACGCGGATGCCGCGCAAACCTTTGGGAAACTGGTTGAACCCTTGAAGAATCATCGGATCGATCTGATCAGTGCAAGCGGTCACAAGATTTACGGCCCGAAGGGTGTGGGGGTATTGATTGTTCGGCATCGAAAAAAACAGAAGACCCCGCTGATGCCCTTGGTATATGGAGGGGGGCAGGAGCAGGGGCTGAGGCCCGGGACTTTGCCGGTTCCTTTGGTAGCTGGTTTGGGTCTGGCCGCAGAATTGGGGGAGAAGGAGCACGGGGCTCGGGAAAAGAAGTGTCGCGATTTTCGAAAAAAGTTTCTCCGGGCGATCGCTCCGTTGAATCCCAAGATTCATGGCGAGGAGGGACAGATACTTCCGCATACAGCCAATATTTCTTTCCCTGGGATCAGTGCAGAAGAAGCGATGGTCAGAATCCGCGATCTGGTGGCTGTTTCAAATGGTTCTGCTTGCACATCGGCCAGCTATCAACCGAGTCATGTCTTGAAGGCGATGGGTCTCGAAAAGGATGAGATTGTGGGGGCGTTAAGATTCTCTTGGTGTCATCTCACTCCGGAACCAGATTGGGAAGGGATGGTGGCGAAGCTGAGGAAGTAGGGAGGGAACGGATCCTTTAACGAAAGAGGGACAACCGGCCATTCGAAAAAGATAGGCGGGTTGGTGTGGAAGAGACACGGCAGCGCGGGTGTCCCTGAAGTTCTTTGGCTAGATCCTCGCTCACAAAAATCTTTTCTAGGTGCAGCGTGTTTGGAATCAACATCCAGCGGCTATTTCCAAAACGTTCACTAATTTTCCCGATGAGCTCTTCATCATCCTTGAGGGTGCAGGGAATGGCCATGCGCTGCATGTCACCAGTGGTGAAGGCGTTGATAAAGGTTTTCTTCTCGTCAATCGAATCGCGGAGTCGGCGTGTAATAAAATCGGAAAGACCAACCCCGAGGGCATTGCCTTGAGCTTGGGGGGCGAGGCCCAGAGTGGCGATGGTGTTAATTCGGGGTCGGGTTAGATCCTCAAAGCCATGGACTCCGCGGCGACCGATGACATTGGTGTCCATACCCGTTCCACTGAAGGTTTTCCCGATTTCATCGACGATCAGGACGTTGAGCTCATCTATGGGTAAGGAAGGGAAATAGTGGCGGTGTCGTTGCAGAAGGGCGGGCTCCTCTTTCAGTATGTTCTCGCCTGAAAGGGCGTGGATTTCGGCGGTGGCATCGAACCCGTCCTCGAGTAGGGCGAGGCCAGCAAAGATCTTTCCGGACTGGACGAGAAGGGATCCCATCTCCTCTAAGATGCGAGGCATTCGGTCGGGTCGGGCGGAGTGGAAGGTTTCGGCGGAGCGAATCTTTCCCATCCCTACAACCATCATTTTCGAGAGACCGCTTTGAACAGGTCCAGAAAAGCAGGTGTGAAGTTTGATTCGGTTTAGGACAAGTACGCCTGCGGATTCGTAGCAGTGCCGATCCATCCATACATCCCCTGAATCAACCGTTCCGAGTTTGACGCAATCCATACTGGAGCGGATTTCGAGTCCCGTGGCAGCTGGGGTGAGGCCGAGAGACTCGACCATCTTCTGTTGGCTAACTGCAGTGGCACCGTTATGGGATCCCATCGCGGGGACGAGGAAGGGTTTAGCGCCGTGTGCGCGAAGCCAGTCCCCTGCGGCCTTGGTAATGGCCACCAGATTGGAAATTCCCCGACTCCCCGCGGTAATGGCTACCTCGCCTTGGGGTGGTTCTTTTTCCATCTTGTCCAGAGCCCGATGGACCTCGTGGGCTATGTTCTGAAGCGGGGCAGAGACGAGCTGTTGATCGACTTGAAAAACGTCCATTGAGCAAGTCATAGGTCGTTTTTCCTTCGGTGCGAGTTGCTTTTAAGAGGGCGAAATAATGGGACGTTTAAAGTGATCTCTGCCCCGATCAAATCATCTAAGTGAGGAGTTATGTTTCGGATGGGACGCCGACTTCCATGCCAAGATTGCGGGCGAGGCGGATTGCATCTGCGGGTAAGGGGGGGCGGTGGCCTTTGATTTCCTGAAGATCGGTTAGGTTCATGCGATTCCTTAAAAGTCCTACCATCGAACCGTGTTCCCCTTGATTCATGGCAAGAACGGCGAATTCACCCATGCGGGTTGCTAAAAAGCGGTCTGAAAATGTGGGCGGGGAGCCGCGTTGAAGGTGGCCGAGAACCGTAAGACGGACCTCTTGGTCTAACTTGTTTTTTCCTGCATCCAGAAGGCGATTCATAAAATCTTGGCCCGAACATGCGCCTTCGGCTACGACCACAACGCTATTGTTGTGGCGACGAAGACGCCGGCGAGTGAGATTTTCAATAATCTTATCCATGTCGTATCGAAACTCGGGGATGACGGCGATTTGGGAGCCAGAGGCAATGGCGCTCATCAGGGCGAGGTAGCCGTGATTGCGTCCCATGACTTCGATAACGAAGCAGCGGTTGTGGGAAGCCGCGGTGGCTTTGATCATGTCGATCAGATGCACAACGGTGTTCAGGCAGGAGTCGACCCCGATCGACATCTCTGTTCCCGAGAGGTCGTTATCGATCGAGCAGGGTAGGCCCAGAACACGAAACCCGAGTTTGGACAGGGCGGCGGCTCCTGCGAGGGAGCCGTCACCCCCAAGAACGAGCAAGGCCTGGATATTTTCTTTTTTCAGAATCTGGATGGCTTCGATCTGGGACTTTTCTTCCTTGAAGTGGAGGCATCGGCTGGTCGAAAGAATCGTTCCCGCGTCGCGAATCCGGCCGCTGACCTCAATGACGCCCAAGGGCATGAACTCCTTGTCGAAAATGCCTTGGTAACCGTTTTGGATTCCAACCACTTCAATGCCCAGATTGACCCCCGTACGCACGATGGACCGGATGGCTGGATTCATTCCAGGGGAGTCGCCTCCTGACGTGATTACGCCGATTCGCTTTAACATAAACGGAAGATATTGGGGAGATGGCCTAAAAAAGCCAGATTGGAATCGGTTTTCCAAAAGGGAGTGAATGGACTATATTGTAACGATGTCAACGAGTGCCAAATCGGTCGAAGCGCCCAAGCTGATGAACCTTCGTGTTCGGGAAGTGAGGCCTCTGATCTCCCCTGCTCAGTTGCGGCGGGAAATTCCGCTTGGATCGATTTCGGAAAAGACAGTTCGGGAATCTCGTCAAGAGGTGGAGGCTGTGATGGAGGGAAAGGATACGCGTCCTTTGGTGATTTTAGGGCCATGTTCCATTCACGATCGAAAAGCAGCTTTGGAGTACGCAGGGCGAATTCATAAGATGAGAGAGGAGTTGGGGGATCGGCTTCTTCTTGTTATGCGGGTTTATTTTGAGAAGCCACGTACAACAGTCGGCTGGAAGGGATTGATCAATGATCCAGGTTTGGATGGAACGTTGGATCTAGAGGGCGGATTAAAGGCGGGTCGTAGGCTTTTGTCTGAGATCAACGAAATGGGAGTGCCTGCTGGGACCGAGTTCTTGGACCCTGTAGTCCCGCAATATTTGGCGGATCTGGTCACGTGGGCGGCCATTGGAGCGAGGACGACGGAGAGTCAGACGCATCGTGAAATGGCGAGTGGGCTATCTATGCCTGTCGGCTTTAAAAACGGAACGGATGGAAGCCTGCAAGTTGCGGTAGATGCGATGTTGTCGGCTCAAGCCCCTCATGCCTTTGTTGGAATCGATGCGGAGGGAGCCACGAGTGTGATCCGAACGATTGGAAACCGATCGACCCACCTAGTTCTTCGCGGGGGGCGGGATAAGACCAACTATGACCCCTCAAGTTTGGAAGCGGCAAGGGTGTCTCTCAAGAAGCATAAGTTACCTGAAAGATTAATGGTGGATTGTAGTCATGCGAATTCAGGAAAAGAGGCAACCAAGCAGGAGACGGCGTGGAAAAGTGTGGTCGAGCAGAAAAAAGGGGGCAGCCCTGGGATTTTAGGTTTGATGCTGGAGAGCCATTTGCGTGAGGGTCGACAGGATATTCCAGTGGAGGGGCCAAAAGGACTTCAATACGGTATTTCGATTACGGATGCGTGTATGGGTTGGGAGCAAACGGAGTCTCTCCTGCGCTGGGCTGCAAAGTAAGCAGGGATTGGCCGAAAAGGCTTTTGGGATTACTATCGGCGCTTGAAGAAAGAGCCAAAAATTGAGTCGGCGACGGTGCGGGCGCAGTACGCCCAGCATGTGGTTCCTTCGTATAAAAGATCGGCTACAGCACCCGTTTTGGTTCGGGGCAAGGGGTCGAGAGTCTGGGATGCAGATGGAAAAGAGTATTTAGACTTTGGAAGTGGTATTGCGGTGAACTGTTTGGGGCATGCGCACCCCAGGTTGGCGGAAGTTATGCGGAGGCAGGGGGAGGAACTGGTGCATGTTTCGAATATATTTTTCCATCCGAAACAGGCGGATTTGGCGACTGCTTTGGTCGAGAGGACGGGCCCAGGAAAGATGTTTTTTTGTAACAGCGGGGCTGAGGCGAATGAGGGAATGGTGAAGGCAGCGAGAAAAGCGGGCTCGGGGGAGGTGAGATATGAGGTGATTACCGCTTTAAACTCATTTCATGGGAGAACATTGGGGATGATTGCCGCGTCGGGTCAGGAGAGGTTGCGGGAGGGATTTGGTCCCGTGATGCCCGGGTTTGTCTATGTACCCTTTAATGATCTGGCTGCTGTGGAAAAGGCGATCGGCCCTAAGACAGCTGCTGTGATGGTGGAGGGAATACAAGGAGAGGGAGGGGTGATTCCTGCCACGGCGGACTATCTGCTTGGATTGCGGAAGTTGACGAAGGAGAAAGGGGTGAGTTTGCTTATGGATTCCGTTCAGTGCGGGCACTATCGGACGGGTCGTTTCCAAAGCTACGAGTTGATCCTTGAGAAAGCGGGCAGGAGGGAAGAGTTTTTGCCGGATGCGGTTTCGATGGCCAAGAGCTTGGGGGCAGGATTTCCTATCGGTGCGGTCTGGTTTGGCGAAAAACTCAAAGATGTGCTCGGACCTGGAAGCCATGCGACGACGTATGGGGGGACGGCTTTGGCCTGTGCGGTAGCTCTCGAAATTTTGAAAATTATCGAGGAGGAGAAGCTGGCAGAGAATATTGCGGCACGGGGAGAGGAGTTGAAGAGGGGGTTGGCCCAACTCACAGGAAGAGGTTGGGTAGGGGAGGTGAGGGGATATGGAGGAATGGTGGGGGTGACGGTGAGGGAAAGGACGCATGGGGAGGTGGCGGAGGCTTTGGCCCAACAGGGGTTGCTCGTCGTGCCTGCAGGTTCAGATGTTCTTCGGTTTTTGGCTCCGTACAATGTAAGTGTGACTGAGATTGAGGAAGCTGTTCGAAAGGTGGAGGCAACCCTATGAGACATCTTTTAAAATTGGCTGGAATGAGAGAGACAGAGGGTCGGGAGATTCTGCGACTTGCTGCGAAGGCAAAAAAAGCCAGAGGAAAGAAAAGTTCATCCAAAGGTCCTATGGCAGGACAGATCTGGGCCCTGATCTTTACAAAAGCTTCGACGAGGACGCGGGTTTCATTTGAGGTTGCGATTCGGGAGTTGGGTGGGGTGCCGAGCTTTCTGAGTGCGGCAGAAATTCAACTGGGGAGGGGGGAACTGGTTCGGGATACGGCTAGGGTGATGGGCAGGATGGTGCATGGGGCGGTGATTCGGACCTTTGCTCAAGGGGATGTTGAGGAGTTTGCTGAGTTTGCAAAAATCCCAACGATCAATGCCCTCACAGACGACGAGCATCCTTGTCAAATTCTGAGCGATATTTTCACCATTGAGGAGAAGCGGGGATCAATTCGGGGTAAGAAAGTTGCTTTCATCGGTGATGCGGCGTGCAACGTGCCGAGATCTTGGGCCGAGGCAGCGGAGATCTTTGATTTTCATTTGGTTTGTGGGGCGCCGAAAGAGTTTCGGCCCCCTCGAACGGGAAAGCATGTGAGTTGGAGCGAGGATCCGATGGAGGCGGCGAAAGGGGCGGACGTACTTTACACGGATGTGTGGGTGTCCATGGGTAAGGAGTCAGAGTCGGCCGAGCGGGAAAGAATTTTTGCGCCGTATCAGATCGATCGGAAGTTGGTAGGGTTGGCAAAGAAAAATGCTTTGGTTTTACACTGCTTGCCCGCCTACAGGGGTAAAGAGATCAGCGCGGAAATTCTAGAGGAGCGGGCTGAGGATATATTTGATCAGGCAGAGAACCGCCTCCATACGCAGAAGGGAATACTTGAGTGGATCGTCGCTAAAGCATTGAAGGGCAAGAAGTAGTGATTCGAGTGGTCTTGGCTCGACCCCTTGCTTGCCCGCTGTAAGTTAATTCAATGAGTTCAGGCACAGCGGCGGTAACACCTCTCACGAAGAAGGTTAATTTACGTACTCCTGAGGTCATGGAGGCGGTGGCGGCGGAGGTTCAGAAACATTATCGCAGCTTGGCGGTGGAGTATGTGCGGGCGACGGGGCGGGCACTGGAGGCCGCAGATATGACTGTGGTTTTGGCGAAGGCTTTCGGTTTCTGTTACGGGGTGGAGCGGGCGATCGATTTGGCGTACGCAGCAGCAAAAGTTTTTAAAGACAAAAGAATCTTTTTGTTGGGGGAAATTATTCATAATCCAGAGGTGAACGAGCAGTTGAGGGAGATGAAGATTCAGTCTCTCAAGCGGCACAAGGAGGGTTACGATCTGACCGGATTAACAGCAGAGGACGTAGTGATTGTTCCTGCGTTTGGTGCAGAGGTGGCGACGATGGATGAGCTGAAGAAGATTGGATGTCAGACGGTGGATACGACCTGCGGAGACGTGATGAGCGTGTGGAAACGTGTCAGGCAGTATAACAAGGAGCGGGTGACATCGATCATTCACGGAAAATCCTCCCACGAGGAAACGATGGCAACAAGTTCCCGGGCGTTAAGCACGGATGGACTAGGACACTATCTTGTGGTTTATAACCTCGAGGAGACCGATTACGTTTGTAATTACATCCGAAATGGTGGGAGCAAAGCCGAGTTTTTGAATAAGTTTGAAGGGGCTCACTCGCCAGGATTTGATCCGGAGAAGCATTTGCAGGCTGTGGGGGTAGCGAATCAAACAACGATGATGCGTGGGGAGACGGAGGAAGTGCAAAGGCGAATCAAGAAGGCGATTGAGGATCGGTTCGGTGAAAAAAAGATGGGGGAACATTTTCGGTTCTTCGACACGATTTGTGGAGCGACGCAGGAAAGGCAAGACGCATTGCGGGATTTGCTGGTCGAACCGCCCGACTTACTTCTGGTGGTCGGCGGTTACAATAGTAGTAACACCAGTCATTTGGCGGAAATGGGGGAAGCCAAGTTACCCACCTATTTTATCCGAAACTGCACCAAGATGATTTCAACGGACGAGATTGAACACTACGACCAGCATGCCCAAAAGGAGAAGAGAACGAAGGGGTGGTTGCCTAAAGGAAAAGTGAAGATTGGGGTTACTGCGGGTGCGTCATGTCCCAACAATGTAATCGAAGAGACCATTGCTAAGCTGTTTCAATTCCGCGGTGTAGATGTAAAGAGTTTGATTCCAGAAACAACGACTTAATTAGTTGGTCAGTGAGGCGGCAAGTTTGCCCACCAATCCACCGAAGTTGCCATTCGTGAAAACGGCGACCACATCACCAGATTTTAGCCGTGGGATAAGGTCTTTAAGGATTTCATCCGGACCGGGTAGGTAAAAGGATTCACGGCCTGCTTTCCGAATGTCGTCAGATATCTTTTTTGGATCTAATCGCATCTGGGGATCGATCTGATCCTTCCGGGCAATTTCTGTGATATAGACCCCGTCCGCAGCTGAAAGAGATTGGGCTAGCTCGTTCTGAAAAATTCCTCGGCGGGTGGTGTTAGAACGGGGTTCAAAGAGAGCCCATAAGCGACGCCCTGGGTATTTCGCTCGCAGGGCGGCGATCGATTCCCTCAGGGCGGAGGGGTGGTGACCGAAGTCGTCTACGACTGTGATGCCTTTTGCCTCGGCTCGAACCTCAAGGCGACGGCGAACGCCCCGGAAGGTCGGCAAAATAGAAGCTAATTGATCGAGCGAAAGTCCGAGCGTGTGGGCAGCACAAATAGCCATGGAGGCATTGTGGACGTTGTGACGTCCTGAGAGGTTAAGCTGAAATTCGTGACCGTGGAGTTTAAAGTGACTGCCCGAGGAGTCCTCTTTAAGAATATGAAAACGTGCAGCAGCCTGGGGGCCAGAACCAACTTCGAGAATCTCGCAAGGAGCGTCCTTGGCTACCGCGAGGGCGTTTGGGTCGTCGGCATTGATGAGGGCTAAACCGTTTTGCGGGACTTGTTGGAGGAGTTGGCGAAAGGATTTCTGAATGGCGGCAAGGTCGGCGTAGATGTCGGCGTGGTCGAATTCCACATTATTGAGAATTACCAATTCGGGAAGGTATTGGAGAAACTTGCTTCGTTTATCGGCAAAGGATGTGTCGTACTCATCCCCCTCCAACACCCAGAAGGGGCCTGTTCCGTGGTGGCATCCTGCAGGAAGGTCGAGGGGAACTCCTCCGATAAACCAGCTCGGGTGAAGGCCCGCTTTTTCGAGCAGAAAAGCCAGCATCGTCGAAGTGGTTGTTTTTCCATGGGTGCCTGAGACCACAAGATTCCGGGTTTTATAAAGAAACCAACCGCGGAGGAGCTCAGGAAGGGAGACAAAGGGAATGCGATGGTTGAGTACGGCTTCCAACTCGGGATTCCCGCGGGAGAGGGCGTTACCCACAATGGCGAGGTCGGGCTTTGGGGAGAGGTTTTTTTCTGCATACCCTTCATGAAAGACGACTCCTTGATCACGAAGGAAGTCGGACATTGGGGGATACACAGCTTGGTC
>JBBAWA010000028.1:0-5652 GCA_040397425.1 Methylacidiphilales bacterium | reverse complement strand
GATGGAACGAGGATTTGGGTTTGGGCGGAGATAAGGGATTCCCACGTTCCTACAGGACCGCCCAGTTCGGGTTGGAGAAGGGCGAGGGCGGTTGCAGAGAGGATGAGATCAATCCGGACTCTACCTGTGGCTGTCAATCCAGCGGCTACACGAAGGGCCTCTTCTGCAAGACGGCGTTTTCCCCCTGGGCCTGTTTGGCAAAGAATGGCGACTCTTTTCATGAGGGATTGTAGGCTCGAAGAGAGGCACATCGTTCGATCAACTCTGCGAGGAGACCAGGGCCACCGAGGACAATTTCTGTATTCGATTTGGGAGCAAAGGATTCTACGGCACGGGGACACGCAAAGAGGCGAAGCCCTTGAGTCACGAGTTTTGGGAGGCGTGGATCTAGCAGAGCGGATGCTCCCTCGTGGAGAAGGTAAACGGAAACAGGTTTCTTTGAAACCAACTCCTCCTGAATGGTTTTCCAGAATGCGTTACTGGAGGGAGTACGAGGGGGCGCAGCTAGGAGATGCAGAACACTCAAGCCTGACCTCGCCGCGGATTTCGGCCGCGAATTAAACCAGTCCGGCGCGTTTCAGGGTCGAGTAGGCGCCGTTCTTATCGATCGTCTTCATCGCACGAGCGGTGAGTTTCACGGTGATATGGCGCCCAAGCTCGGTGACGTAAATGCGTTTGGTCCGCAAATTTGGACGGAAACGGCGCGCGGTATTGGCGGTAACGTGTGTTCCGATACCTCCCGACTTTTTCGACTTACCGCTTCGAATAATTTTCCTGCCCAACGAAGGCACGGCACCTGTGATTTGGCAACGGCGGCTCATTTGAGGAGGAGGACGTTACGAGCCCTCTTGATTGCGGTATTGAGTTCGCGGTGGAGGTACGCAGGCATTCCTGTCACCTTACGGGGCAGGATTTTTCCTGTTTCCGTGATAAACTTGCGTAGAAGTTCCACATTTCGGAAATCGATGGCTTGTCCGTTGATGTCGATCCTGCGACGAGGTGCGGACCGATTCATTCGACGTGGGCGACGGGCTTTTTTGACGATCATACGTATTACTCCTTAGACTTTACTTTCTCTTCTTCGTCGGACTCTTCTCCACTCTCTTCATCAGAGGTTTCGTTTGAGTCCATCAAAGGTTGGGCAGGTTCCCAACGATTTTTACCTTTGTTTTCCTGCTCGAAGCGAGTTTGGCATTCCACGGTGAAGCGGGCAAAGGGAATCGCCTCTAACCGGGCCACGGGAATGGGTTGGCCTGACATTTCGCACACTCCATAGACGTGGGCTTGAATCCGTTTCAAGGCAGACTCGATCTCATAAAGAGCGTCCTGCTCTTGGCTAAGGAGGCTAAGGGCAAAATCTTTTTCATAAGCGTCACTGCCTGCATCGGCTTGGTGCATTCCAAAGGCTGACCCACCCCCTTCACCTCGCTCGCGAAGGCTGTCTTTGGTTACACCCTGCATCTGGTCCACAATATGGTCTCGCAGCTCGGTTAGTTTGACCTTTTGCCGTTCAAGAAAAGCAGGCGAAAATTTAGGTGGTTTGGCAGGCTTGGTGTTTTCCTCGAAAGGACGGAGCATTTTTGCAGGTGTTTTAATAGGGAAAGGGGGGCCGGAGGGCTTCTTGGGGGCAACGACCTTTGTTGGCGTAGATTTCTTCCTTTTTGAGGAGGAACGGGCGACAACCTTCGTTTTCTTCGAGCTCTTTTTAGAGCCCTTTTTGGATTTTGACTTCTTAGCCATGAAATTCAAAACCTACCTCAGCCCCAAGGGCTTGCCAATCGTAAAAGGGGGCTAATTTAGGGGGTTTCGAGGCTTAAGTAGGTGGGGTGGGAGAGGCCTTTTTCGTAGTTTTCCAGAAGATCCATACCTTCAGTGGCTTTCATTTTGTCCTGTTTAATCGCTTCGTCCACCTGGCCTTTAATCATGCGGGAAAGTTGGTTGGGCTCGTACTGAACGTTGCCAAGGACGCGTCCAATGGAGAAGCCTGGGATGGTCTCCTCAATATAAAAGCCGTCTGGTTCATCTGGATCGAGATAGACGTGGGCTTCGTTTACAGATCCAAACAGATTATGAAGATCTCCCATCACATCTTGGTAGGCACCGAGAAGAAAAAAGCCGAGGAGGTACGGCTTCCCATTCAGATCATGTAGGGGAAGGTTGCTCCTCGTGCCGTTGCCATCCACGAACTGATCAATCTTTCCATCCGAGTCACACGTGATATCGACCAAGCGACCTTGCTGTGTGGGTTCCTCATTGAGGCGATGAATAGGAACAATCGGGAAGAGTTGTTTGAGAGCCCAGTGATCGATCAGGGATTGGAAGACGCTAAAGTTACACAGGTATTGCCGACCCAGTTGCTCTTTCAGCTTGCGGATCTCCTCGGGTGGGGGCTTGCCGTTTTGATACAGGCCAGAAATTCTCGAAATGAGATGCCAAAAGGAGTCCTCGACACGAGCTTTTGTCGGAAGATCAAGAAGTCCTAGATCAAACCGGGCTGCAGCCTCTTCTTTGACCGTGAGTCCGTCGTGAAGGGATTCGCGTCGATTTTTTCGTGTCAGGTTGACGACGAGATCGGACAGTTGGCGAACAAACTCTGGATCCCCCTCTTTGGCTTCAACAAAAGGGCGGGGCGTTTTCTCAATTGTCCCAAATACCTCAACAAGGAGGACCGAGTGGTGAGCCACGGTGGCACGACCGCTTTCACTTACCAGAGTAGGGTGGGGTACTTTTTCTTGCCGGCAAACTTCGGCCACGGAGCGGACTACGTCTCTTGCGTATTCTGCAAGGGTGTAATTCATGGAACTTTCCGAATCACTTCGGGATCCGTCATAGTCAATGGCCAAACCGCCCCCGACATCGAGATAGGTGGGCTTAAGGCCGAGATGGTGAAGTTGGGCGTAGAAGCGTGTCGCCTCGCGCACGGCCCTGCGGAGGGCAAGGATATCAGGAATTTGCGAGCCTACGTGGAAGTGGAGCATCTGTAGGGCCTCGGGGCATCCCTCCTTGCGCAGATACTCAATGGCTTCAAGCAGTTCACTGGTTGATAATCCGAATTTGGCATCATCTCCTCCGGAGAGAGCCCACTTTCCGACCCCGCGTGCGGAGAGGCGAACACGAACTCCAACCAGCAGATCGACCTGCATCGAGCGGGCTGTTTCAACGGCGAGTCGGAGCTCTTCGGGTTTTTCGATCACGAGGATCACCTTTTTACCCAATTTGCGTCCTAGAAGGGCGGTGCGAATGAATTCCGCATCTTTGTAGCCGTTGCAAACGAGGAGACTTTCGGGGTTCCTGTGGTGGGCAAGGCCTGCAAAGAGTTCGGGCTTGCTACCCACTTCAAGGCCGAAGTGGAACGGCTCTCCTGCATCGAGAATCTCCTCCACAACTTCCCGCATCTGATTCACTTTGATCGGGAACACCCCACGGTAGCTCCCTTTGTATCGGGCGGATTTGATGGCATCGGCAAAGGCTTCATTAATGGCCCGGACGCGGTGCCGAAGAAGATCATGAAAACGAATAAGCAGAGGGTAGTTCAGGCCGCGCTCCCGCGCCCGAGTGGCCACTTTGACGAGATCAATTTCAGCGCCCTCGGAGATGAGGGGCCGGACGGTCATATTTCCAGACGAGTTGACTCCAAAATATCCACCGCCCCAGCGTGCAATTCCGTACGTGTTGAGGGCACGATCCGTCGACCAAGCTTCAGATTGTTCCGGCACAGGATGCTTTATATACGGCGAAAGCGGAAGAATGCAACGATTCCCGCTCCTTTTCAGTAACTTGCGACCGCGGAGGTAGTCGATAAGGTGAAGAGGTGACGGATGCAATCCACGTTCAGATTCTGGGTTTGATGCCTGCGGCAAACGGCATGGCTGTTTTTTTGGGAAACGAAAGCAAAACGTTCAGTATCCACGTTGATCACGGAGTGGGCACATCGATTGCCCTTTTGCTGAAGGGAGAGAAGAGGGAGCGCCCTTTAACTCACGACCTGATCCATCTGATTCTGCAGGGTTTTTCGATCACGGTCGATCGGGTGATCATTAATGATCTGAGAAATGACACCTATTTTGCGAGGCTGACGTTGCGGCAGGTTGGGCCTGGGGGGACCTCAATCACGGAGATTGATGCAAGGCCAAGTGATTGTGTTGCGGTGGCGTTGGAGACGCAGAAACCCATTTTCGTGGCTAAAAGTGTCTGGGATAAAGTTTCCGACATGACTCCTTTTTTGCAGGAATTGAAAAAGAAGTTTGAGACTGGGGAAGGGATGGAAGAGGAGGGTGGAGATGAGAGCGATGGGGGAGCAAAAGGAGAAAAACCGAGGGACGGCGGTAAGGGGCCAGGAAAGAAAAGTTAGAGAGCTATGTTTTGAGGTTTACTCTGTGGGATTTGGAGGCTCGATTTCGGTCATGATC
Organism: Methylacidiphilales bacterium; assembly: GCA_040397425.1. GTDB lineage: Bacteria > Verrucomicrobiota > Verrucomicrobiia > Methylacidiphilales > Verrucolacustridaceae > Verrucolacustris. The sequence continues at coordinate 1,243 of JBBAWA010000028.1, read as the reverse complement.
TGAAGGATTCGGTCGCCCCGGCGCTGAGCTTCATCGACGTGAAAGTGCAGACGGGGGGTATATTTAATGTGCAAGGTCTTGTTCAACTCACCCTGCCACTGCTCCTTCAGCATGTTGAGAGTATGGATGACGTCTGCATCGGGTGAAGATCCATCCAAGTGAGTCACATAAATCTGTGCATGGCGCAGGTCGGCACTGACCTCTACCCCCGTGATGGTGATGAGCTTTCCCTCTAGTGTTCTTTCGCGGCTAACTAAGCGAGCGAGAACCGAGCGAATGGATTCAGATACCCGAAATAGACGACGACTGGGCATAAATGGACTCTAGCCCAATTTATGGAGGAATAAAGTCGTTACAGAGTTTGGGGGACTTTTTCGAGTTGGTAACATTCGATGATGTCGCCCTCCTCGTATTCGTCGAAGTTGCCTAGACGAATTCCGCACTCCAATCCTTGGCGCACTTCGGGAACATCCTCTTGGAATCGTTTGAGGGTAACCACGGCGCCGTCGTAAATCGGTTGTTTTTTGCGGATCACGCGGGCACGACCGCTCTTGGTGATTCGGCCTGTTTGGACCTGCGAGCCTGCCACCATAAACTTGGAAAGTTCGAACACTTTTTTGACCAAGGCGGTGCCGAGCGGGCTCTCCCGTAATTCGGGATCCAGAAGGCCTGTCATGGCCTCTTTCACCTGATCCACAAGCTCGTAAATAATGCTGAAAAGTTTGATCTGAACGCCTTCGCGTTTGGCGGCATTGGCAGCGGAATTGTCTGTCTTGGTGTTGAACCCGATCACCACTGCACCCGAGGCCTTGGCTAATAGGATATCCGATTCTGAAATGGGGCCGATCGTTGATAAAACAACATCCAAAGTGACCTTTTGGCTCTGAATTTTTCGTATGGCCTCAACAATGGCTTCGACTGAGCCTTGCACGTCGCCCTTTAGGACGACTCGTAAGCACTTCTTCTGGCCATCCGCGATGCTGGCAAAAAGGTTTTCAAGAGTGACCCCTGTGGGGGCTCCGGGCCCTGTGGCTAGGCGGGTCACGCGCTGGGCTTCTTGGCGCTCTTCAACAATCGAGCGGGCCTCGCGTTCCGATCCGACCACGACCACCTCTTCACCAGGGGAGGGGGCACCACTCAAGCCAATGATTCGGGCGGGGACAGAAGGGCCAGCTGTTTTGATCGAGTTGCCTGCATCATCGAACAGCGCCTTCACCTTGCCTTGATGAGGTCCGCAAACAAA
>JBBAWA010000027.1:2152-16371 GCA_040397425.1 Methylacidiphilales bacterium | reverse complement strand
TTCCGCCATTTTTTCTGCTCCTCGACAATGCGCCGCATAATCTTTCTCTATCTCCATCACCTTTTCCACCGCTTCATCTAGCGACTCAAAAGCCACCAAACCCATCCCCTCTGGCAACCAGTTCGACCAGCCTGTCTCCTGAAGTAAAACAGGTCGTCCCAGTGACAGATACAACACGCTTCGATCGCTAAACCAACCAGTCTTCGCAGTGACATAACCTCCTTTGGCCGGAGAGAACTCGCCCCGACTCGAAGCGAGAAAGTTTCGATACTCCTGCCAATCGGAACAGACAGGCCCCGGCTCGTGAAACTCCCACCCCGCTTTTTCAAACAAATCCCTTTCTTCCCCAGCTCCCAGATCGGTCACCACTAGTGGCCTAATACCACTCCGCTTCGGCCAGGCTCTCAATTTATCAAACTCAGGAGCCTTGTTACTGTACTCCCTCCCCTCCCACTCCACCGCCGCATACCCGTACCAGTGCGCTACTGTTGTCCACCGATTCCGTCCCAGATTCGCCGATCTTCCCACCGAATGCCCTGCCGCCTCTTTCGACCAGTACCTTCGACTCACGGGAGGAACCACCGCTTTCCATTCATGACCTGTATCCGGAACCACCGCCCCCCTCCCCATTCCCAATCCCACGCTCCAAAAAGCATTGTGCCCTGAAAAGTTCATCGGGCTTTGATAGACCTTCGCCCAGATCTGGGTGAACGCAGGATCCAAATCGACATACACTCGGCTGGCTACTTTCTCCACCAAATCGGGCCTTTTAAAATGACCCGAGAGATTCAGGAAAAGATCCGCTCCGGCGGCAAAATCCCGTAGGGGTTGCTCTTCGACATGTTCCCCTTCGACCAGCAGAGTCGCCCGATCATCCCAAGCGATCTCCTTTAAAATACGATTCCAGTGAGCCAAATTAACACTACCGCCCAAGCGCACATTCTCGCCTTTAGAGTTTTTTAGCTCCTTGGCCTTGAGTGACTCGACCAACCACACCTCCCAACCCAACTCTCGCAATCCCAAACCCCACTGCAAAAAAGCCCAAGTATTTCCCGCCGCTTTTTCAGGAAACCCTGCCACTCCCACCCCCACGACTGCCCGCTTCTTCATCGCGGATCAGCAATCCTCTCTTCTTTAAGAAAAACGCACGTCTTTTCCGGGATCCATCTCAAATTCCAAGACCTCGACTTTTTGTGCATTCGGTTTTAGCACCTGAGCCTCAAACTGCTGGTACAGCGGGTGGTCAAACGCGGCCGTACGCTTAAGGCTGTTCTCAAACTCCAAAGCCAAAAAGAGATCGTGAGGAGTCTCCTCCTTGCCCGGAATTTTTTTTCCGCAAGCCAAACTCAGCACATCCTGAATTTTTAAAATTCGAATCCGGCTCTCCACCATCACCTCCTCAACCTTCTCCTTGGGTAACCCGGGCTTTAAATGGATCAGCTTCAAGTGATGAATCATGTAAATGAGGTTGGGAGAAAGGCTTACCCAGTGTCAAGAATCCCAAAATGTCGCCCCAAAAAAACCTTTACAGCAGTAAACTTTTTCCATAAAAGATAGTAATATGTTTAATAGAAATAATGGTCGTAAAGGCGAGACATTGGATGCCACATTCAGCTATCCTGAGACCCAGAATGAAAATGTGTCCAGAATCGATTCATCCTCACCTCGCACAGCCATGATCACCGATCAAGTGGAGATCAAAGGCACTCTCGCGTTCGATGGCGCCCTCGAATTCAACGGTACTTTTGAAGGTGAAATTATCTCCCAAGGCACTCTCACAATTGGCTCGGAAGCCGTGATCAAAGCCGAAATTCAAGCCGCCAAAGTCATCATCCGTGGCAAGGTCCAGGGAAACATCATCGCCTCCGAATCCATCGAAGTGTGCGACAAAGCCGAGCTCTTTGGCGATGTGCAGACTGCAAAATTTATTGTCGCTGAATCCGCAATTTTCCGTGGCCGCTCTGATCCAATCGAAGGAAAAGCCTCTGCACCCGAATTCGCCCCTGTCTTCCGTCGCCTAGCTGCTACTTCTGCAGCGAAGTCTCGCTAATCCCATCCTCACTGGCGGGCTCTTTCCGAGCCTCGGCAGGCTTTGATTTGACCTCTCCATAACCGGAAAGTCTGCCCCCCAATTCAACGGTCAACTCTCCGAAAACGATTTTCTCTGCAACCACTCTTCCCCGTGGCCCCACACGGAGCATCCCTGCAATCGATAGAGTTTCGCACCTCAACTCCCCATCCACTTCTCCACTTTCAAAACTTAAAAGATCCCCTGCCTCCAGACTTGCCCCCTCCAGAATCGTAAGCTGGTTGCCTTTTCCACCCGATCGAATCTTTGCCTGTCCCTCCACTCTCAACCACTCCGCAGCCTCCAAAAGCCCACTCGCCCTCCCTTGTAAGACAATCCGTGCAGCTCTTGCTTTCGAACCACCAAAATTGCCTTTTGGTCCAATCTGTAATTCCCCCTCTAAACTCAGGTTCCCCAGATGCTCCCCCTCAATCAATCGATGCCCCAGCTCCAAATGCCGACCACACTCCAAACAGGTGGAAGACTGAGCCTCCTCTGCCACCATCTGCACCGCTCCACAGTCTGCACAGGTTAGTTCTCTCTTCTGAATCGAAACACGATTCACTTTTCTCTTTTTAGACTGCCGGGCTAGGGACGATTTAAAGTAAAAGCTACAGCTCCTGCATACCGTGGAGATAAAGTTCTCCGACTCCATCTGCGCATGCCCACACTCGGGACACCGAACCTCAGTCTTGGGTACTGCCATTGTCACGAACTACTCTCCCACCTGCAGTTCACCATTGAAATCGGTGCCGGGATCAATCCTCAATGCTTTGGCCGCACAACGCGTTCGTAAAACCGACCCCGAAACCAACCATACCTGCCCAGAACCCTCGATCCCACCATCCACTCGCCCCTCCAAACGAACATCCCTTGCCCGGACCACCCCAGAAACAACCGACTCCTTCGCAATCACAAGCTTACTAACTGAACGAATATCTCCTTTGACCGTTGCCCGAATCACTCCGTCCTGATCCAATCCAATATTCCCCGAAATCTGCAGTCCCGATTGCGGAGTTTGGTTTTGGTTTTCCATAACCTTACCTTCCACTCCTCTTATCTCGGAGCTCATCTCGGATCTCCTCCAACAGCCTTTCAGAACGAGTCATCGGGGCATCTCCCATCATGAGCGATGGGAGCAATCGAAATCGCTCCAGCCAACGTACAGCAAGAAAAATACAAAAAGCCACAATCAGAAAATCCAGAACCGAACTTAAAAACGCTCCATAACAAAGAACAGGAGCACCCGCTTTTTTTGCTTCAGCCAGTGTCGGGTACGATCCCGCTCCAAGAACCAAAAACAGGCTGGAGAAATCAACTTTCCCCATCAGCAAACCAATCGGGGGCAAAACAATATCGTTGACCAAGGAAGTAATAATTTTTCCGAAGGCACCCCCCACAACCACACCCACAGCCAAATCCAGCGCATTCCCTCGAATCGCAAATTTACGAAAATCATCCCAAAAACTCATAGAAATATATTCTCTCCTCAATCGAGCGGTTCCTTTTCACCCCTTGAGGATGCCTGCACACACAAACTCCTCAATCGCGAACTCACCGTTTCTGAAGGCGTTGCAGGATAGCCTCTTTTCCGATATTCTTACCCCTTACGCCTCGGTAGCTCAGTTGGTAGAGCAGGTGACTCTTAATCACTTGGTCCTAGGTTCGAGTCCTAGCCGGGGCAAACCTCAACTTGGTTTGAAACCTAAAGCAGCCCCGACTCCTGCCGGGCTTGGTTCTAGCTTCGAGTCCTAGCGGTGTCATCCGCTACCAGCTTTTAACTAGCGATTCGCTTGCCATCCCCTGCCAACAGGAGTGCCGCCACCACCAAACCCAAATGTATCCCTATGTCAGCCACCGTTGTGTGCCCGCCAATCAGCATCTGCCCAAACGCTAACGATATATAAAGGATTCCCGCCAAAACCAACGGGCCACGATTTTTTCCCGCCACAAGAATTCCCGCACCTAGTAGGATCTCAATGTAGGGCAAGCCACCCACATACAGCTGTACCGACCACGTAGGAAGAATGCTTTTTTCCAAAAAGGGCTGGCTCAACGCAGGCATGACCTGACTATAGAAGTGCTGAAAACTCAATCCCTGCGGGCCATTAAATTTTCCTAACCCTGCTGCCAAAAAACGCAGCCCCAGAAAGATTTGAAGTAAAAAGAAGGCCCAATCGTAGCTCTGCCACCGAATCCAAAAGGGTCGCGGATCAATTCGATCTCCGCTCATCCCTTTCTCCCTAGCCGAAACTCTCGGTGAGCCGCCCTCACCGCTCGAGCCCCCAGCGCCTCATCCACAACCACCGTGATCTTAATTTCACTCGTGCTAATCATCTGAATATTCACCCCCGCTTTCGCCAATGCGCGAAACAACTGTGCCGCCACCCCGCTATGACTTCGCATCCCGATTCCGACCACCGAGAGCTTGGCCACCCCTTCCCGGAATACAATTTGACGGGCTCCACCCTCGCGGCGAAACGGCTCCAGAAACTTGCGAGTTTTGGCCAACTCCTCCCGCGGCACCGTAAAGGTGATATCCGTTTGTGCCTTACTCTTTTTTCCACCCGTCGGCAGAGAAACGTTTTGAACGATCATATCCAAATTGATTCCCGCCTTCGCGATTCCGGTAAAAAGCTTGGCCGCTACCCCAGGGCGATCTGCCACACCCACCAACGTCACTTTGGCTTGGCTCTTTTCCAAACTCACCCCACGCACCACTACCCGCTCCATCGATTTAGCTTCTTCTTTCACTAGGGTTCCTCTCGACCCATTGAAACTCGATCTTACTTCAAAGACCACCCCGAACTTCTTTGCAAACTCAACCGAACGCGCCTGCATCACCTTTGCCCCCGTACTGGCTAGCTCCAACATCTCATCATACGAAATTTCCTGAATCTTGCGCGCATTCGGTTCGGTCCTTGGATCCGCCGTGTAAACCCCATCCACATCCGTATAAATTTCACACCTCTTGGCCTTGAGTACCGCCGCTAACGCAATCGCCGTCAGATCCGATCCCCCACGCCCCAACGTCGTAATTTGCCCCTGCATCGTCTGCCCCTGAAAACCAGCCACGATCACAACACGCCCCGCCTTAAGATGAGCCTGAACCGCCTGAGGGGTCACATTCGCAATCCTCGCCTTCGTATGCGTCCCATCCGTAACAATTCCTGCCTGCGCTCCCGTCATTGCCACCGCCTCAACTCCACGCCCTTGAAGCGCGATCGCGAGTAAGGCCGTAGTCGTCTGCTCACCTGTCGCTAGCAGTAGATCCATCTCCCGTTCGCTCGGCTCTTTGTGCAAATCCCGGGCCATCCGCAACAACCCATCCGTCACTCCGCTCATCGCCGAAACCACCACCACCAATCGGTTTCCTTGACGACGAGACTCAGCCACACGATCCGCCACCCGCTGGATTCTTTCCAGATTGGCAACAGACGTTCCCCCATACTTTTGAACTAGGCATGCCATCCCCAGACTCTGCCATTTTTTCACTCCGCCCGCACCCCCCGAATTTTGCCAATTTTTAAGTCTTCCGACTTTCTCAAAAACAGATTTTGGTTTATATTAAGTATCCTCATGTCCGACCTCCGCAAAGCCACCCATCACACCTTCTCCTCATCGGGAAAATCTTTCCAGTTCCACAGCTTGCCGAAACTCGGCCAAGAGCTGAAAGTCGACCTCTCCCAACTCCCCATCTCACTACGGATCGTTCTCGAGTCGGTTCTACGCCACTGCGACGGCTTTACGGCCCGCCCCAAGGACGTCGAGAATCTAGCCCGCTGGAACGCCAAGAAACCAGGTACAGAAGAGATCCCTTTCACCGTCGCCCGCATTGTCCTTCAAGATTTTACAGGCGTCCCGCTCCTCGTGGACTTAGCGGCCATGCGGGATGCCGTGGCTCGCCTTAAAAAAGATCCCAAACTCATCGAACCTCTTGTTCCCGTCGATCTCGTCGTCGATCACTCCGTCCAAGTCGACGTCAACGGCACGAAACAGGCGTTCATGCTCAACATGCAGTACGAATTTAAACGCAACCGAGAACGTTACGAATTCCTCAAATGGGGACAACAGGCCTTCGAGACATTTGGCGTTGTTCCCCCCGGTATCGGAATCGTTCATCAGGTTAACCTCGAATACCTCGCCCGTGGCGTCTTTACGAAAAAACAGGCGGATGGCTCCGTCATCGCCTACCCCGACTCCCTCGTTGGGACAGACTCCCACACCACGATGATTAACGGTCTTGGAATCGTTGGTTGGGGCGTCGGTGGAATTGAGGCCGAGGCTGGCATGCTCGGTCAACCCCTCACCTTCCTGACCCCTGAAGTCGTTGGATTCTACCTCACGGGGGAACTTCCTCCCGGCACGACCGCCACCGATCTGGCCCTCACCGTCACCCAGATCCTTCGGCAACACAAAGTCGTCGGTAAATTTGTCGAATTCTATGGCCCAGGGGCCGCAAAATTGACTCTTCCCGATCGCGCGACCATCGCCAACATGGCCCCGGAATACGGAGCCACGATGGGGTATTTCCCCGTCGACGAAGAAACTCTCGCCTACCTTCGCGGAACTGGACGCCCCGCCGAACTTGTCCAACTAGTCGAGGACTACTACCGCGCCCAAAATCTTTTCGGAATCGCGACCCGGAAGGACTCCCTGACCTTCTCCTCCGTTGTAGAACTCGACCTAGCAACCATCCGCCCCAGCGTGGCTGGACCAAAACGTCCTCAAGACCGTATCGAACTTCCATCCCTCAAAAGTACGTTCGACTCTCTCCTCTCGAAACCACTCGCCGAGGGCGGTTACGGGAAAAACTCCCATCAACTTACCCAAACCACAACGGTCACGATGTCCGTGGATGAACAGGAGATGATCTCCGACCGCCCCACCCCGGATCCTCTACCTAAAAGTCCCAAATCTAAAACCCAAAATCCAAAAGCCTCCACACTCCGAAACGGATCTGTCGTAATCGCCGCCATCACCTCCTGCACCAACACCTCCAACCCCTCGGTCATGCTCGCCGCAGGTCTTCTCGCAAAAAAGGCGGTTGAACGAGGTCTCACCGTCGACCCAACCATCAAAGCCTCTCTAGCTCCTGGCTCTCGTGTTGTGTCCGACTACTTGAACGCTACGGGACTTCAACCTTACCTCGATAAGCTCGGCTTTAACCTGGTGGGCTACGGTTGCACCACCTGCATTGGAAACTCAGGCCCCCTCCCCTCCGCTGTTGAAAAAGCTGTTGTGGACCACGATCTGATCGCGGCCAGCGTTCTTTCAGGGAACCGCAATTTCGAGGCACGGGTGCACTCCTCGGTGAAAGCCAACTTCCTGATGTCCCCGCCCCTAGTCGTCGCTTTTGCCCTAGCGGGCAGGGTTGACCTCGATCTGGCCAAGGATTCACTGGGACTAGGGAAAGATGGAAAAGCCGTTTACCTTCGCGATCTTTGGCCCACGCGAGAAGAGATTGGCCAAGCAATGAAATCCGCACTTCAACCTGAAGTTTTCCAAAGGCTCTACCGCGATTTTTCAAAGCAGAATCCCGCATGGAACGAGATTCCCAGTAAGCCAGGCCTTACCTACGAGTGGGACCGAAAAAGCACCTATATTCAAGAGCCTCCCTTTTTTGAAAACTTCTCACTCCAACCCTCCCCCTTGTCGGGCATCCAATCGGCACGTTGCCTCGGAATTTTTGGCGACTCCGTCACTACCGACCATATCTCCCCAGCAGGAAATATTAAGAAAACCTCTCCCGCAGGCGCCTACCTCATCGAACAGGGTGTCCCTGCAGAGGACTTCAACAGCTACGGGGCCCGCCGCGGAAACGACCGTGTGATGACCCGAGGCACATTTGCCAATGTGCGCATCAAAAACCTCATGCTTCCAGGTGTCGAAGGCGGAATGACCCTCAATCTGCTCGATCCCAAAAAGCCCCAACTATCCATTTTTGATGCAGCTGTAAATTACCGGAAATCAAATATCCCCTTGGTGATTCTGGCAGGGAAAGAGTATGGAACCGGCAGTTCTCGCGACTGGGCGGCCAAAGGCACCCGACTTCTCGGCGTTCGCGCCGTTGTAGCCGAAAGCTTCGAACGGATTCACCGCTCTAACTTGGTCGGAATGGGAGTCCTCCCCTGTACTTTCCCTGAAGGAGTCAATGCCCAGACCCTAAAACTCAACGGAACAGAAACTTTTTCGATCGAGGGGCTGAGCCAACCCCCAAAACCTCAGGAGAAACTTACCTTACGGATCCAGCGCGAGAACGGTTCGACCGAAAAAACAGAGATTCTCTCCCGCCTCGATACCCCTGTAGAAGTGGAGTACTACCTGCACGGCGGCATTCTTCCCTACGTCCTCCGCCAAATCCTCTCCCGCTGACCGAAACAGTCGCGAACGAGGTTTCCTAAGTTAAATCTTAGCGAGGATTTTCTTCTCCAGCTTTACGATATCCGCAGAGAACAGCCGAATTCCCTCCGCCAACTTCTCCGTCGCCATCGCATCCTCGTTCAAAAGGAATCGGAAACTCTTCTCATCCAGCGGGAGCTTGGAAATTGGATCTTTCTTGGCTGTTTCCAAATCCAGCTTTTTTGACACAGCTACCGTGGATGATTTCAACTCACCCAATAGATTTGGACTAATCGTCAGGAGATCACATCCCGCTAACTCCAGGATCTGGCCCATATTCCTGAAACTTGCACCCATGACTTGAGTCGGATATCCGAATTTTTTGTAGTACGCGTAGATCTGTTTGACCGATTTCACCCCAGGATCCTCGGCCCCCACATACTCCTTACCCGTGCTCTTCTTAAACCAGTCGTAAATTCGTCCCACGAAAGGGGAAATCAGTCGAGCCCCTGCCTCCGCACATGCCACCGCTTGCGGAAGCGAAAACATTAAAGTCAAATTACACTGGATTCCCTCCTTCTGGACGATCTTCGCCGCCTGTGCCCCTTCCCACGTGGCAGCAATCTTGATCAAAATTCTCTCACGATCGATTCCTGCCGCCTTGTACATACCGATCAGGTGGCGTGCTTTCGCAACCGTTGCGTCCACATCAAAGGAAAGCCTCGCATCCACTTCAGTCGAGACCCGACCTGGCACGATTTTCAGAATCTCGCACCCAAAGAGTATCAGGAGCCGATCGATGATCGCTTTTGCCCGCTCCTCCTTTGAACCCGATCCGCCCTGACCATCCGCCACCGCTTTCTCCAGCAAGGCCTGATATGCAGGCATCTCCGTCGCCTTCTCAATTAAAGTCGGATTCGTCGTCGCATCCTGCGGGGCATACTCCTTCATCGACGCAAAATCCCCTGTGTCTGCCACCACTGTGGTCAGCTTCTTCAACTGCTCTAATGCATTTGTGCTCATCGTTACTTTTCCCCCAGATGTTCCTGTAGGATCGGCATCAGCCTTTCCACAACGCGATCTATCGTATCCATTTTGTCCGCTTCGACAAGCAGTCGCACGAGGTTCTCCGTGCCCGAATACCGAAGCAAAATCCGGCCCTTTTTCCCAAGCTCATTTTCCACTTCCCGCACCGCACCCGCCACAGCAGGCACACTCTCCCATGCAGGTTTATGCCTGACCTTGAGATTTGTTAGCTTTTGAGGATATCGCCTCATTCCCCTCTTCAAATCCGCAACTCTTGCCTTCTTCCGCTGCACTCGATCCAGAACTTTCAGCGCAGAGAGCAACCCATCCCCTGCAGGGGATGCATCGTGAAACAGCAGATGTCCCGACTGCTCCCCACCCACTAAATATCCCCCCTTTCGCATCGCCTCTGCAACCGCACGATCCCCTATCGCCGTCCGAACCACCTTCCCACCTTGCGCCATGACCATCTCATCCAACCCTAAATTACTCATCTGGGTGACCACCACTGTCTTTTCAGGCAACTTACCGCGCTCAATCGCATCCAATGCCACCATCCCAATCACCTCGTCCCCATCCACTCTCTCCCCATCCTCATCAATCAAGACCATTCGATCCGCGTCCCCATCATGAGCCAAACCAATCCATCCCTTCCTCTGCTTAACCGCTTCGATCAACTTCTCTGGATGCTCCGATCCACACTTCTCATTGATATTTTTCCCATCAGGTTGAGCCGACATCACCTCCACCTCTGCCCCCATCTCCCTTAAAATCTTTGGAGTGGTATACCAAGCCGCTCCATGCCCCGCATCCACCACGATTCGAATCCCTTTTAAAAAGGGTCCACTCCCAAAGATCTTCCGCAAACGCCCCTGATACAGATCGAAAGCCTCTTTCGTGCAGGTAAAATCTGGAGTGCCCGCTACCTTGACGTCAGGCGCAGGCTTCGTTCGGTCTAATCCTCTTTCAATCTCCATCTCCGACTCCTCCGTTAACTTCGCGCCGTCCGATCCACAAAACTTCACCCCGTTGTCACTCGCTGGGTTATGTGATGCACTCAGAATTGCTCCCGCACATGCCCCCTTTTCCTGCACCAACATCGCCAACGCCCCGCTTGGTAACACACCCACCGATTCAACCTCCAATCCCGCCTCTTTTAGTCCCGCACATAAAGCAGCCTCGAGCCTCGGTCCCGACTCCCTTGTATCCCGAGACACAATAACCCGACCCCTAGGACTCTTCTTGGCAAAAAAACTTCCTGCCGCCCTTCCCAACGCCCAAACAAAATCCACCGTCATCGGCTCCGTCCCTACCCGCCCCCTCACTCCATCCGTCCCAAACCACCTCCTCTCCACTTATCTCCCTCCCGCCCGCATACCTGCCACCACAACCCCCATGATGCCCCACACCACCAGTGCCAGCCCCAAACAGATCCCGATCCGAACCAACCGTCGCCCCAACGCCTTCGGTCCGACCGTAGGCCTCACAAAACCTTTCACAAGTCCCTCTGCCCACGAAACCCCCTCCCCACCCACCAAAACCTCTGTCAACTTTTGCCTCAACCGATCCACCTCTAGCGGCCTCTCCATCTTGCCCTGCTGACACAGGGTCAACTCCCCCGTCTCCTCCGATAACACCAGCACCAAAGCATCACTCTCCTCGCTCAATCCCAGAGCCGCTCGGTGACGCAACCCTAAGATCCGGCTCATTCCTTGCTGACTCACGGGCAAGATACAGCCCGCAGCCACAATCTGATCTCCACGCAAAACCACCGCCCCATCATGCAAAGGGGTCTGATTGAAAAAGATCGTGGCCAACAACTCCTCGGAAACCTGCCCCCGTACCGGCACCCCTGAATCAATCAACCCCTGCGCCAAATCCGCCTGCTCAAAAACAATCAAGGCCCCATACTTCCTCTCTCGCAACGCCTCAATGGCCTTGATCACCTCCTCGATCACAAACGACTGCCGCTCTCCATGGATCGAAAATCCACCCGCTTTGCCAATTTCGGCCAAAGCCCGACGAATCTCAGGCTGAAACAGAATCAGAAACGCGAGCACCAGCACCGAAACAAAGGCCTGAAGCAAAAAACTCAACACTCTTAATTCCAAAAAACGCGACGCCACCAAAGCGACAAAGAATACGAGAAGAAATCCGCTCAACACCTTGGCCCCTTGGGTTCGTCTCAACAGCTTGTACCCGTAGTAAAAAACAGCTGTCAAAATCAGGACCTCCAAAGCCCCCTGCCAACGCAAATCCCGATAGGGCTCCAACCAGCTGTCGGATATCATCATCCGACCAGCAGACCAGAAACCACCGAAAGTGTCGATGCGGAGTGTGAAAAATTACTTCGCCCGCTTCGAAAACTCCACCCGATCCAGCTCCCGCCCCTTTCGACCCAAACTCACCACTTCAACAGAATTTTTTCTTAACGTTACGATATTCACGTAGTTCTCTTGAGCATAAGCCTTACGCATCGGGATGGACTCTTGGCAAGCCGCCTCCCTTGGCTCGACCCCAATCGACCCATTCCCCAAAACCATGACCTTCCGCCCCCCCTTTCCCTCACTCTCCACTCTCTGCATATCGTGATCGTGGTGATTAAAAATCGCCGTAGCGTCCGACTTCTCGATCAGCGGAATCCACTCACTCCTTGCAAATCCACTCATCGGTTGCGCATTCCAAGTTCGTGCCGATGGATAACACGCGATATGCCATGAAACGAAGACCCACGGCACGCTCTTTCTCGCCGCCAGGTTTTTCTCCAACCACTCCGTCTGCCGCTCCATCGGTGTGATATGCCCCGTATCCAAAAGAAGAAGGGAAAGATAATTTCCAAAATCCATCCCGATAGGCTCATCCCTTTGATATAAACCACCAAATAAAGCAAAAAAGAATGGGGCCTTCGTTTTCATGTCCTCAAACGTTGCCCCCTCCTGCCAATACCCTCCTTGAACCTCATGATTCCCGATTCCGGGCACAAACGGGATTAACTTTCCATCCGTTCCATGGGCGACTCGGTGCCACATCTCCCAAAACCGAATCTCTCTGGCAACATCCTTTCCGTCGCTATACGAAATATCTCCTCCAAGACTAAAGAAGAGCGGGTTTTTCCGGCAGGCCAGAGTCAACATCTCCTCCGCAGCCTGGGTGGAGTCGGAATCTCCTCCCTCCGCAAAGATCAGCTCTTCTCCTATGTCCAAAGGGGCGGTTCGAAAACTCTGCTCCGGTGAATCCCCCACCTGGAATACATACTCTTTACCTGCTTCCAATCCCTTCCAACGGACTCTGGATATACTCCATCTCGGCATTCCCATCTTTTGGGGATCAGGAAACTCGGTGGTCGTGCTCCTCACCACCTGCCACGTCGGATCTCCTGCCTTTTTCCAGCGCACCTCCTCTCCTTTGCCCTTTTCGGGCCGATCCCCCAACCCCGGCCCACGCAACCACTGAGCCGTCATCGTCGTACACGGATCCCCCTCCCATGTGAGATGCAAGGTCTTGGGAACTTCTCCCGCCTGTCCGAGACCACAAAGAAGCAGGAGCCCAAAAATGAGGAAGGAAAGATTCATCCGTTCTTTCTAGAGGCATAAATCCAAAAGCCAAATCGGTTAGGCAACATTTCTGTGACACGAAATCTATCCGCCTGCCCCGACCAGAGTACGGGGCCAGCCCCGTACCCTGTCGGTGGGTACTACGGGTTTTGTTGGGGTTTGGTGGCGGACTATCTTTGGATTAACGCTTCTGCTGTTGAAGAGGTATTCCAGGAGGGCTTAGAGTGCCGCGCAGAATCTCGTCAATACCCTCTGGAATCGAGGGTGGTAAGTAAAAAGATTAGCAGCGACGGCGGTGCGTAAGAGCAAGCGCGCCAATTGCCGTTGCCAATAAAACTCCAGTCGAAGGCTCTGGAACAGATCTCAGACTATCGATTGAAAAATTGTAGGTCTCCCCCTCGACCGCAGAACCTTTAATGCCAATTTGACTGGCTTGCAGACCCGGAACAAAGGTGTATCCAGAGAAGCCGCTAAGGTCGATCGCCACATCCGTGAAGCTCGTTGAGGAAAGCCCAGAGGTGGAAATGGGGATGTAAACTTCTGAGTCCTGATTGGTCAAAATGTAAAAGTTAATAGTCGAAGCGGTATTGAGAGCTTCTTTCCTTAAGGAGACAAGAAAACCCGTGACCCCCTCCAAATCAAAGTAAGAACCTCCAGTGTAGAATCCGCCGGTTCCACTCCAACTTCCCATGTCTCCGGTGTATGCGTTAACGATGCTATATCCGCCGGTTTGAGAAAAAGGCTCGTCGCTATAATTTACCGTATAAAAACCTACATCGACTTGACCTGCATTGCCGGTAGCCGTGGGGTTAGCTATTGGAGCTGACGTAGCATAATATTCATTGAAGCTTTCGGTAAAGCCGTAGCCAGTCACTGCACCGCTATAATTATTCACCAAAAGCTGCGCGTGAGAACTAGTTAATGAAACGAGAAGTGAAAACGCCAAAAATACGATATTCGCATATGATCTAACCATAAGGTTAACGTACTCCTAGATCACAAAAAATCAAGATCTATATCTCATTCATTGATAGCTATTTATGCCTTTAGTTCATCGGGCCGCTTGCCCTACGAAGCTCCTCCGTAAAGCGGGTTAGGAGCAAAGTAGGGCCGGGATTCACGCTTCGCTTGGTGGAAGGCGGGAGGCTTGAGGTGGAAAGAAAGCTTTCAACCTTGGATCTTTAACTTCCCTTCCACCTGTCCCCTTGCACCAGCCGCCAGGCCTAAGT
>JBBAWA010000027.1:0-2142 GCA_040397425.1 Methylacidiphilales bacterium | reverse complement strand
GGCCTAAGTACTACGGATTCTGTTAGGGATTGGTGGAGGACTGTGGATTATCTGTTTGTTAATTTAATCCTTAAAGCGAACCACTTTCTCTTTTAAAGCTACCGAAGGAATCATTCGGTTCTCCATAGCTTTGTTGAAACGAGCCTGGCCTTTGTTTATTTTTTGAAGTTTTTCTTCAATGGAGTTATTTGGCGCACTGGTCCCCGGGCCCTTAGCTGCGGGAATTACATACTTGGACATGATGTCTGAAAATACTTTTTGCTCATCACACCTTTCTGACTCAAGGCAACCTGTCATTGTAACTACAAGACCAAGATCAGGCTGGATAGCTATTCTTTGTCCTTTCCACCCATTTGCCTCGAGAAAGGGTTTCGAAAAACCATAATTTGGACGCCACCAGTACCAACCGTAATTTGGCGGCGAATTAACCCCTGAACTACTGATATAAGGTTGATATATTTTTTCTACCCATGCACTCGAGACAACTTGCTTATCTTGCCACTTCCCTTTTTGAAGTATGGTAATCCCTATCTTTTGCATATCGAGGGGACGCAGTCGTAAACCATATCCACCCATGTTAATTCCGGTACGATCGGAATGCATCCATTCCATATTTTTACAGTTCAGGTCTTTAAAGAGCGTGTCACAACCGTAATCAAAAGCTGATAGGCCTGTGGTATAAGACAATATCCCTGATGCAAGCGTTGGTGTTTCATCATTATAAAGAAAATCTTTTCCGATATTTCGGAGTAAAGGCTGCTCCACAAGAAATTTCAAATAATTGGAAGAGTTAAGGTACTTGTCTTGACGAGCTCTAGCGGCCGGACTCATGTCTCTTGGAGGATCGGGAGTATGTAGGGCGGACATACCCATGACATTCTGCAGGTTAACTTTTGAAAAGGCTTCAACTTGCCGCTTAGTAGACAGCAGTTTCTTAGGAATAGTTTCGGACAAGGGGGTATTTTCACTGGTTATCTTTCCTTGATCTATGGCGATCCCAATAAGCGTCGATAGCACACTTTTCGTAACCGACATTAAATAGTGGCTGTAATCCTGTTTGATTTGACCAGTATAAAGCTCGAAGACTAATTTTCCGTTTTTCGAGATTAATAATGAAAAGATAGATAGTCTTGGATTGTCATCGATAAAATCCGCTAATGCCATCAGCTTTAATTCGTCCATTCCCTCTTCAGAGGCTTTTCCAATCTGTATTTCTGCGGATTCGCCACGACCGTAATTGATAAGGGTCGATACGATCAGTGCATACATTAATGCCCTAAACATGATTTATTTGTTTGAACGCTAACCCTATCGCTCTTCCGCAGCGAACTGAAAATTTGTGGACTACGGGTTTTGTTGGGGATTGGTGGCGGACTGAAAGACTATAAATTGACGATCTTACGATTACGGAAGCTTTACCAGTGTTAATGTTGCTCCGCCTGTATTATCGTTACTAGCCCCTTCAACAAAATAACCGAATGCGTCAGTTTCAATTGTCTCTATTTCAATCGTCTCTCCATCCCTTAAAACCCACGTGTAACCGTCTGCCCCCATACCTGTAAACGCAGAGAAGGTTACTTTGTTTGCAGGAAACTTATTAGATTGAGCGTAATATGCATCGACCTCAGCTGTAATTTTATATTTTCCTGCCTTAAGACGAATGGATGCGGGAGTGAAACTTTTGTTATGTGTATCAAGAACATTATCTTTTGCGTTAACAAACATCTTAACCGGTTTACTTTCTTTAACCTGATCTTGTTCAGAAAAAAGGCTGCAAACGCAGATGGCCGAGAAGATTAATACGTTTATGCCTATTTTCTTTATCATGTTTCTACACTATTAGTTATTTCTCCCTCGTCAAACGTCCGTTTTCGCTTTTTCATAGCGTTTTCCAATCTCCACATCACACTCAATACCCTCTTTAACACCATCCTCTCCAACACTTTACAGCCCTTCTAAACTGTTCAGAGATGTCGGGTTTAAAACCCCGAAAATGATCGGTGATTTGTAGCTGACTGAATATTCGTAGTTCCCCACCAATCCAATGAATGGGGTCAGTCTGAAGAGGTAAGAATCCCTTTTAATCAATCGGGCCGCCGGGATTTGAACCCGGGACCTCTTGTACCCGAAACAAGCGCACTA
>JBBAWA010000026.1:14375-16713 GCA_040397425.1 Methylacidiphilales bacterium | reverse complement strand
AGTTTCAGAAAAAACGAAAGGGTAGTTGGGAGGAGGTGGGGGAGGCGGAGTGTCGCGCATACCTTCACGGGTTGGCGGGAGAGGGGCGGCATGCGCCGGCGTCTGTTCGTTTACGCTTTTCGGCTTTACGGACTTTTTTTGAGTGGATGCAGTCTAGGGGGGAGAGAGCGGATAATCCTGCTACAGGGCTGCGGTTGCCCCGCCCTCGTAAAAGTCTGCCACGGTTTTTGAGCGAGGAGCAGATGGTGAATCTTTTGTCGGCACCTTGCCGGCTGTTGGAAAAAAAACCAAGTAAGGTAGCGGGACGCAAAGAGCCTGCCTGGGCAAGGTGGCGGGATGCGGCTCTTCTGGAACTGCTTTATGGGACAGGGTTGCGTTTGGGGGAAGCACTCAGCCTTTCGTGGAGAGCCTTTCATGAGGAGGGAAAGCGAACTTTGAAAGTGAGGGGAAAAGGCGGGAAAGAGAGACTTGTCGTGTTGGGAGAAGCAGTGCGTGAGGGCATGGCTAAGTATTTGGAAAAGTTACCCGCTGGATGGAGGCGGGAGGCGGGGCCTGCCTTTTTGGGACCGCGGGGGGAACGTTTGTGTGCGCGAGTATTTCAGAGAAATTTAAAAGAGTACTTGGCGGAGGCGGAGTTGGACCCCTCTCTAACCCCGCACAAGTTGCGTCACAGTTTTGCAACTCATCTGCTGGCGCGGGGTGCAGATTTGAGGGCGGTTCAAGAGTTGTTGGGGCACGCGAGGTTAACGAGCACTGAAATCTACACAAAGGTCACCACAGAGAGGTTGCGCGGAGCCTATGGAAAAGCGCATCCCAGAGCATGAAAACAATCCCTGAGAGTTGGCTGAAGATAGGATATAATATTTTGTTTACGCTAGGGTTCGCATTGACGTGGCCCTACTTCACCTATCTTATTTGGCGAAGACAGCCGTTCTGGGAAAGATTGGGGGAGCGGTTAGGGCACTATCCAAAGGATATTAAGGAGTGGTTGAAGCATCCAAGCCGACCTGTATGGATTCATGCGGTGAGCGTGGGAGAGATGTTGCTGGCGCGCGTTCTGGTTCGGGAGTTGCGGGCCAAGAGACCTGATCTTCGGGTTTTGCTAACAACAGGGACTCCGACGGGAAGAAAAGTAGGAGAACCGCTTTTGGATGAGAACACACGCTTGGTCTACGTGCCGACGGATTTCTATTACGCCATGCTACGTGCGTTTCGGCGAATCCGTCCTGCTGCCCTGATCCTGGTCGAGAACGAAATCTGGCCCAATATGCTTTGGCGGGCGCGGAAGATGGGCGTGGAGGTCTTTTTGGTGAATTCCAGATTATCCCGAAGGAACCGAAGGCTTTTCCGAATGGCCAGGACGTTTGTTCGGCCCGTTTTGCAGTTATTCGATTGGATCGGAGTTCAGAGTCAGGAGGATATGGGGCGTTTCGCCATTGCTGGGTTTCCTCGAGAGCGTCTGCATCTAATGGGCAGCATGAAATACGATGTTGCAGCCCTTGTTGCGGATCATCCTGGAAAGGGAAGGGAGTTGCGTCATGCAGCGGGCTGGGGAAACGGGCAGATTTTATTGCTGGGAGGGAGTACGCATCCTGGAGAGGAGAGGATTTTGGCGCACATGCTTAAGAATCTAAAAGGGAGATACCCGCAACTCAGATTGATGTTGGTGCCAAGGCATGCGGAAAGGACAAATTCGATTTTGGGAGATTTGGGAGAGACGGGGTTGAGGGTGGTTCGACGATCCCGGCTGGAGCAGGAGGGTCAAACGGACCCTGATATTTTGCTGGTGGATACGACGGGGGAATTACGGGATCTGTATCCTACAGCCGATGTGGTTTTCATTGGTAAGACGCTGACGGGGACTGGGGGGCAAAATTTTCTTGAGGCGGCGCGGCATGGGCGGGCGATTGTGGCAGGTCCCCATATGGAGAACTTTATGCCGCTGCGAAGAGAATTTGAGGAAGCAAAGGCGATACGGGTGACAGGATCAGCGGATGAGTTGGAGCAGGTGGTGGGAGAACTGTTGGCGAATTCGGAGGAGCGGGAGGAGCTTGGCCGACGGGCGAAGGCGTGTTTTCAGGAGCATTTGGGAGCAGGCAGAAGATGTGCTGAAGTCCTGATCAGCAAGATTATGGGTAAAGAATCTGCCTCACTCAAAAAATGATGACTAATGGGAGGAAAAAGTTGGAATAAGGGCTTAAGACTTTCAAGGTTTGGATGGGTGGGTCATTGCGTAAAGGATGACGGCAGTAGCGGCGTTGATGGAGAGGGAGTCAATGGAGTTGCTCATGGGGATAGCAACCAGAAGGTCGAGAACCTTGCGAACGGAGGAGGATAG
>JBBAWA010000026.1:2344-14275 GCA_040397425.1 Methylacidiphilales bacterium | reverse complement strand
GGGGGGAGGGCTACCACTCGATCAAGGCGCTGGCCCAAGTGAGGCCACCGCCAAAAGCGACAAGCAGGACCTTATCCCCTTTTTGGAGCTTCATTTCGGGGCCAGCTTCGTGAAGGGCGACGGGGATGCAGGCGGCGGACATGTTGCCGTACTTATGAACGTTCACGAAGCAGCGCTCACGTGGGAATTTTAGTTTGTCCACCAGAGCATCAATGATTCTGATGTTGGCTTGGTGGGAGATGACGCATTTTACGTCTTCAAGTTCCACACCTGCCTTTTTAAGGGTGCGCTTTGAAGAGTCGGCCATGGCATGGACTGCCTGTTTAAATATTTCTTTCCCTGCCATCACGATGCAATCGGGTGCGAGAGGGGCAGGAGGTTGCGTTGCCCGACCTCGAGCTTGTGGATTGTGGAGATGGAGAAGATCTGAACTGGAGCCATCGGCACCCCAATCGAATGCCAAAAGGCCGCGGTAGCCCGTCTGAGAACGGAGCACAACCGCTCCTGCTCCGTCTCCAAAGAGGACGCATGTGTTGCGATCTCTCCAGTCCACGACGGAGGAGAGTCGCTCGGACCCCACTAGAAGGATATTTTTAGCGGCGCCTGAGCGCAGAAACTGTTCGGCAAGAATTAGTCCGTAGACAAAGCCAGAACAGGCGGCTTGAAGATCGAAGGCGGGGCAACCCGTAGCCCCAAGTTCTGCCGAGATACGGCAAGCCGCTGATGGAAAAAAAGAGTCGGGGGTAACGGTCGCGACGAGGATGAGATCAAGGTCGGAAGCGGATAGTTGAGCTTGGGCCAGGGCTTGCTTCGACGCGGCAACACCCATGAAGGTGGAGGTTTCCTGTTCGGACGAGATACGACGTTCTTTAATGCCCGTACGGGTCAGAATCCACTCGTCGGTAGTGTCGACAAGTTTTTCTAGGTCTTGGTTGGTAACGATGCGGGAGGGGAGATATACGCCTGTCCCAGCGATATGTAGGCCTGACTCAGGCTGGGACGGCATCGGCTTGGGCTTCCTTGTGTGCACCGGCAATTTCGGCCGCCCGAATAATGCGATCGTTCACTCCGTGTTCGATGGCCTCGACGGATACGCGAACGGCATTACGAATCGCCTTCACGCTTGAACTTCCGTGGGCGATGACGCAGATCCCATTCACTCCGAGAAGCAGGGAGCCACCATACTCTTCGTAGCTGGTTTTTTTCTTAATCGCCTTGAAGGCGGCACGAGCTAGCCAAGCACCTGCCATACGGATGGGTGTTTTCTGAATTTCATGTTTCAACCAGGAGAAGATGGCGGAAGCAATGCTTTCACTGGTTTTAAGAACTACGTTCCCTACAAAACCATCGCAGACTACGACTTCGACCGGTCGTTCGAAAAGATCCCGTCCTTCAATATTGCCGACGAAGTTAATTGGAGCGGTCGAGAGAAGTTTGAAGCCCTCCTTCGTCAGGCTGTTGCCTTTGACATCTTCCGAGCCGATCGAGAGGAGGCCCACCTTGGGTTTTTTGTAGCCGAGAATTTCTTCGGAGTAGATCGAGCCCATCAGGGCGTAATCGAGAAGGTGTTCTGGGCGGGCATCGAGATTGGCGCCGGCATCGAGGAGAATGAAGAGGTTGGTCTCGGTGGGCATAATGGTGGCGATGCCGGGGCGATTGATTCCAGGAAGAGTTCTCAATCGAATAGTGGCAGCGGCAACCATGGCTCCGGTGTGTCCCGCGGAAACGGCTGCATCGGCCAAGCCATCACGAACGGCCTCGATGGAGCGAAGGATGGAGTTATCCCTTTTGCGACGAAGAGATTCTACGGGGGAATCCCCCATTTCGATGACATCTTTACAGTGGCGGATTTCGAGACGAGGGGGAGGTTGGGAGTGGCCGAGTTTTTGAAGTTCCTCGCGGATACGATTTTCCTGACCAAAAAGGAGCAGTTTTTCGATTTGAGGATAGTGTGTGAGAGCTTCGAGGGCAGCGGCAACAGGACGTTCGGGAGCGTGGTCTCCTCCCATCGCATCGAGCGCAATCTTCATCAAAAAACCCGTGAAATCACGGGGTAAGAATTAGGCGGCAGGGGTCTCGATGGTCAGGACTTGGCGATCGCGATAACGGCCGGTTGCGGGATCCACCACATGAGGGAGGTGGAAGTTTCCGGTCTTGTCGCGACGGAGTTGAGGTAGATCACGGCGGTGAGCCGCGCGGCGCATGCGCAGGCGCATCTTGGATGTTTTGCGTTTCGGGACTCCCATGGTTTCAATTCTCCGTTTTGAGTTGGTCCAAATCCCGCCAGACCGAAGCTCGTCTTTTTTCGGCGAAGTCGTCCTGGCTGGGGGGAGCATAGACTCTCCCCGAACGCGGGCACCGACCTGCACCGTCCAACTCACAGCGGGCTGCAAGCGGAAGGGCTAGAATGATGTCCTCTCGGATGAGTGGCGTCAAGTCGAGCAAAGCCTCATCTGGAGCGGCAAGAACCTGACAGAAGTCGTTGATCTTGAGCTCCCAAGGGATGAAATCGAGGCATCGAGCACAAGGGGTTTCAAAGTTGGAGGCTAGGGTTCCCGTAATTGTGACTTCTTGGCCAACTTTGTGGGCTTGGAACCTGTAGTGAATTGAGTTCCAACCGCGAATTTCTCCGATGGGGATATCGTAGTCGGCGAGGGGAACAGAACCTGTTAGTTCCAGTCCCTCCTCGGGAATCTGCCGAGGATCGATCTTCATTTTTTTGAGTAGTGTTGCCGCAAGGTTGAGGCTGTTGAGGCTGGAACGAAGTCCTCCAGGGGTGCCCCGAGACGAGCCAGTTCACGGACAAGGTGGGAGCTGATGAAGGAGAGAGTTTCGCGGGGCATGAGAAAAACGGATTCAAGGTCTGGATGGAGCCTGCGGTTTGTGAGTGCAAGCTGGAATTCGTACTCGAAGTCAGACACGGCACGAAGGCCGCGAATAACCGCTACGGCCTGATTTGTTCGTGCGAATTCGACGAGCAGGCCACGAAAGGATGTGACCTGAACTTGGGAGCTCCAAGGTTCATGGCGGATACTTTCCTGAAGAAGTTGAACGCGAAGGGCGGTAGGAAAGGTGGCATCTTTTGAACTATCTTCAGCCACGGCGACAATGACCTGATCGAAAAGGCGGGCGGCGCGGGCAAGGACGTCGAGGTGACCCAGCGTTACGGGGTCAAACGTGCCGGGATAGATGGCGCGTCTCATAGAAGTAGGATTTTCACGCAAATGAGGCAGAGAGGCAAGGGTCTGAATTGCGGCGGGCCTCGACAAATCGAGGGCGGGAGGTGAGGTCGGAGTGGATGGTGGTAAATGAGTATCCGAACTGTTGGGCGAGAGCGGCAAGAGCAGAAGTTTGGTGGGCATTACATTCTAGAAGAAGAGTCGGGCAGATTTTGGCTGCTTGCGGGAGAAAACGCCGAAAAAGATCTAGTCCATCTTTTCCGCCGTCTAGGGCGAGAAGGGGATCGTGACGAACCTCAGGCTCTGCCGCTGCGATCTCGGCGGAAGTGAGGTAGGGCAGATTGGCGGTGATAAGGATCGCCGTTTCAGTAAAACCCTGCAAAAGGTCGCTCTGTTTCCATTCCATCTTTGTTCCCTCGGGCGGGGCAGAAGAGGTGCGGGACGCATTTTCTTGCGCAAGAAGAAGTGCTTCGGGCGAGATATCGAGACCAAGGTAGTGGTGCAAGGGATGTTTGCGTGCGAGGGCTAGGGGAATGGCGCCTGTGCCCGTGCCGACATCGATGACAAGGCCAAGGGGAAGATTTTTAAGAAGTTGGGAGGCGTGTTCTACGAGAAGTTCGGTTTCGGGGCGAGGAATCAGAGCGGCGGGGGTGCATTGAAGAGTCAGGCCAGAAAAACTTGTCGTACCCGTGATGTGTTGAACAGGCTCGCGGGAGGCGCGGCGGCGAACGAGAGGACGAAGGGCTTCTAGTTCGGACGGTGTCAGTTCGCGTTCAAACTGCAGGTAGAGGGCGAGCCGAGGAAGGTTGAGGGCGTGAGCGATGAGAAGTTCTGCCTGAAGACGAGGGGAGGAGAGGCCGTGTTTCGTAAAGTGAGCGGTGGTGGCTTCGAGTACGGCGAGAAGTTTCATGCGCCCAAACCAGACTCCTCCAAGCGACGACGGAGGTCGTCGTCGGCGAGAGCTTCCACGAGAGGTTCGATCCTTCCTTCCATCACGAGGTTGAGGTCGTGGGAAGTGAAGCCAATGCGGTGGTCGGTTAAGCGATTTTGAGGAAAGTTGTAGGTACGGATCTTTTCATTTCGCTCGCCTGAGCCGACCTGTTGGCGACGAGCGGCCTCGACCTTGCCACGCTCTTCCTCACGTTTCTTTTCCAGAAGGCGGGAGGCAAGGATGCGCATGGCTGTCGCACGGTTTTTGATTTGCGAGCGGCTGTCTTGGCAACGGACAATAAGGCCTGTGGGAATATGCAAGACTTGCACGGCGGAATCGGTGGTGTTGACCCCTTGTCCACCAGGACCACCTGAGCGACAGACTTCGATGCGTACCTCATCTGGGCGGATCTGAAGTTCGACCTCTTCGGCCACGGGAAGAACGGCGACCGTGGCAGTGGACGTGTGAATGCGGCCTTGGGCCTCGGTGGCGGGAACGCGTTGGACACGGTGCACACCACTTTCATGGCGCATGGCGGCAAAAACGGCAGGGCCAGAGAGTTCAAAAACGATTTCCTTTAGGCCACCGAGGTCGGAAGGACTTGAAGATAGGGGATCGAGTTTCCATCCACGGGTTTCCGCGTATCGGCTGTACATACGGAATAAATCTCCTGCAAAAATGGCCGCTTCGGTGCCCCCAGCGCCGGCTCGAATTTCCACAATGGTGTCACGGTGCTCGTCGGGATCAGGGGGCAGAATCGATCGAAGGACTTCGGCTTTTGCTGCGGCCTCGTTTCTCGCAAGTTCAGTCGCCTCTTCTTCGGCCATTTGGCGCATTTCGGGGTCGGTGGTGGAGGTGCGAAGGGCTGCATTTTCCTGAATTTGAGAAGTCAAAGTGACGAGGCGACGAGCGGCTTCGGTCCCTGATCGTATTCGAGCATGTTCGCGAGCTAGATCGCGGGCGCGTGTCCCTTGGCGATAGAGATCGGGATCGGCCATTTCACGATCCAACTCCTGCAGTCGGGATTCGAGCCGGGCAAGTTGAGCAGTGGGATCCACAAGGGGAGGGGCGGTGCCGTACCTACGCCCAGAGGCAAAGGTACGGGGAATCCGCGCGGGCGCCTACGAGCGCTTTTTCGCCTTTGGGGCGGCGGTGGTGGCGTCGAAACGGCGGCGGAACTTTTCGACTCGGCCAGCGGTATCGACCAACTTTTGGGTGCCTGTGAAGAAAGGGTGGCAAGAGGCGCAGATTCCAAGACGAACTTGGGCTTTTGTGGAGCGAGTGTTATATACGGCCCCGCAGGCACACGTCATAACACAGGCTTCAAACTTGGGATGAATTTCCGCCTTCATAGAAACCAAATTAAACCAGACGAGAAGCCACGATGCAAGCATTGTGGCCTCCGAACCCAAAGGAGTTGTTCATCACGATTTTTGCTTTTTGTTCTCTGGGTTTTAAGGGGATGTAATCCAAATCACATTCAGGATCAGGCTCTTCCAGATTGATGGTTGCAGGCAGTAGATTGGTTTCGAGGGCTTTGAGGCAGATGGCCATTTCAACGGAACCTGCCGCACCGAGTAGATGGCCGAGGCTGGATTTCGTCGAACTGACGGCGACTTTTTTTGCATGGGCGCCCATGACGGATTTGATGGCTTGGGTTTCACAAATATCGCCTTGGGGAGTGGAGGTGCCGTGAGCATTAATATAGTCAACCTGCTCTGGGTTGAGCTTTGCGTGTTGAAGAGCGATACGCATGGCGCGTGCGGCTCCTGCGCCTTCAGGGGCGGGGGCGGTCAGGTGGTAGGCATCCGCAGTGGCGCCATAGCCGAGAATTTCCCCGTAAATTCGAGCACTTCGTTTCTTCGCGTGTTCATACTCTTCCAAAATAATAACGCCTGCTCCTTCACTGAGAACAAATCCGTCCCGGCCTTTGTCAAAGGGGCGAGACGCACGGGTCGGTTCATCATTTCGGGTCGAGAGGGCTTTCATTGCCCCAAACCCGCTGAGGCCAAGACCGACCACGGCAGCTTCACTTCCGCCTGCGATGATTAGATCTGCCTCCGATTCGCGAATGAGACGCCATCCTTCCCCGATCGAGTGGGTGGCGGTAGCGCAGGCAGAAACGATGGCAAAGTTGGGGCCTCGAAGCCCGAAGTGCATGGAGATATGGCCAGAAGCGATGTTGTTAATCATCATCGGAATCATGAATGGGGAAACTTTTTTTGGGCCGCGGTCACGGAGGAGGGTGTGTTGCTCTTCCAGCGTTCTGAGTCCCCCAATTCCTGATCCAACAAGAACACCAGCTCGGTCGAGGTCGAGAGTGGCTGTTTCCAGGCCTGCGTCTTTCCATGCTTCGCCTGCAGCTGCCATTGCGAGGTGGGTGTAGCGATCGGTTCGGCGGACGTCTTTGGGGTTTTTAAAGGCCGGGGCGGGGTCAAAATTTCGGACTTCGCCTGCGATACGGCAGTCATATCCCGTGGTGTCGAAAGCGGTGACGGGGGCAATGCCACTCTCCCCGCGGATCAAGCGGGACCAAGTTTGGGGAAAATCGTTGGCGAGAGGGGTAAGAGCCCCCAATCCTGTCACCACAACGCGACGCGTGCTCATAAAAGACGGGGGGCGAAGAGCCCGACCGGAAAGGGTTTCCGATCTGGGCGCATCAGGACCAGCGTTATTTGGACTGCTTGTCCTCGATGTACTTTACAACATCGCCGACAGTCAGGAGTTTTTCCGCATCGCTGTCGGGAACTTCGACGCCAAATTCTTCTTCAAATGCCATGACGAGCTCGACGATGTCGAGGGAGTCGGCACCCAAGTCTTCGATAAACTTGGCTTCGGGGGTTACTTGTTCCGCGTTGACGCTGAGTTGCTCAACGATGATGTCTTTGACTTTTAGGTCGATTGATTTTTCGCTCATAGTGTTATTACTCCTGTGTTTGTGAGGAGCGCAGTAAGGATTCTCGCGGGCATTAAGGCAATAAAAAAATTTCGGGGAGGGTCTACTTTTTTACATCGTCATGCCGCCATCGATAGCCCAAGCCTGGCCTGTGACGTATCCAGCGTCTGGACCGCAGAGAAAAGATACAAGTCCGGCGACTTCTTCCGGCTTCCCAAATCGATTTAAAGGTATGGTGGTTAGTACTTTAGACTTAAGATCATCTTTCAAAACAGAGGTCATATCCGTATCGAAAAAGCCTGGGCATACACAGTTGCAAGTGATGCCTCGGGATGCGAACTCGCGCGCAACGGATTGGGTGAGCCCAATGAGACCGGCCTTGGCGGCTGCGTAATTGGCCTGTCCGGCGTTGCCAACAAGGCCCACAACGGAGCCAATATTCACAATTCTGCCTTTGCGGGCTTTGAGCATTCCGCGCGAGGCCGCGCGGATCCAGCGGAAAGCTCCAGTAAGATTGGTATCGATGACGGAGCACCAGTCCGCATCTTCCATTCGCATCACGAGGCCGTCCTTGGTGATGCCTGCGTTGTTGATGAGGGCAGCCAGAGGACCTGACTCTTTTTCAACATTGGCGATGACTTGGTCGGCGGACTTAGGGTCGGAAATATCCGCCGTGTGGACAGAGGCTTTTCCTCCTGCTGCTTCAATGGCAGTGCGGACTTCTTGGAGCTTGTCGGCCTGACGGGCGACAAGAGCCACGGACCATCCGTCACGGGCGAGGCGTTCGGCGATTGCACGACCGAGGCCGCGACTGGCTCCTGTGACGAGGGCGGTTTGGGAATTACCGGGGGAGTTCATGAATGACCTTCTCCAGTTCCGCCAGAGTTCCGGCGCTGTGGCAAGGAAGATCGGGAATAATCTTTTTCGCGAGGCCGGCCAAGACGCCACCTGGACCGAGCTCGATCAGATGGTGGATTCCTGATTTTGCGAGTTGAAGGATACAGGCTTCCCAGCGAACCGTTCCTGTGACTTGATCGAGCAAGCTGGAGCGAATCTCCGCCTCGGAGGAGGTGGCCCGACCCAGAAAGTTCGAGAGAACGGGGACGGAGGGCATTTTGAGAGAGGTCTTCTCAATGGCTTGGGTCAGGCCCTCTTTGGCTGAGGTCATGAGAGAGGAGTGGTACGCCCCAGCAACTTTGAGGGGAATCGAGCGTTTTACTCCTGCGGTTTTTGCAGCGGCTTGGGCGGCTTCGATTTTTTCGGCGGGACCTGAGAGAACGACCTGTCCGCCTCCGTTGAGATTGGCGACTTCCCAGCCAGACTCTTGGGCTACGCGGGAGGCGAGTGCCTCGTCGGCCCCCAGAAGGGCAAGCATAGCCCCCTTTGTTTGAGCGCAGGCTTTCTCCATAAGAAGGCCACGTTGGGCAACGAGTCGAAGGCCCTCTGTGGTCGAGAAGGTTCCAGCGGCGGCGTGGGCGGTGAATTCGCCGAGGGAGAGGCCGGCGGTGGCGTCGAAGGTGAAGTCCGATTTTTGTTCCTTCAAGACGGATAGGAGGGCAAGACCGTGAAGGTAAAGAGCAGGCTGACAGTATGCGGTGCGCGTGAGGGTTTCCTCAGGACCGGAGCGTAGAACGTTTAGAAAGTCCGAGGGAAGAATCTCGTTACTGAGCTCGAGAATTTTTCGGGCAGCGGGGGAAGCCGCGGCAAGGTCGGTTCCCATGCCGACGCGTTGAGCGCCTTGGCCGGAGAAGAGGAGGGCGATCTTTGGCATAATTAAGAAAGGGACTCCAAAAGTTTGGCGTAGACGGTAGGGAGGTCGCCTGGGTGGATGCGAGTGGAGCCTGTGGTGGTGAGAAAGTTGGCATCGTTCGGCCAGCGGGGAACGACGTGGACGTGAAGGTGTTTTGGAACGCCTGCACCTGCGGCGGTGCCGAGGTTGATTCCGATATTTAGGCCGTCAGGGTTCATGGCTTTTTTTAAAGCTGCAGTCATGCGGTTAACAAGAGTCCAGAGGTCGGCGGATTCCTGGGCGGAGAGGGAGGCGAGATCGTCCACCTCGCGATAGGGGCACACCATGAGGTGGCCGAGGTTATAGGGGTATCGGTTGAGAACAGCGAAAGAGGCTTTGGTCCGAGCGAGGACATAGTGCTCGGCATCGTCTGAGGATTGGGCAATTTTGCGAAAAAGATCTTCACCAGGCTTTTCTTCGCCGGTGACATATCGATTGCGCCAAGGGGCCCAGAGGTGTTCCATCATTAAAGAATGGCCACGACGCAAGATCAGGGCAAACCCCAACACTGCATGGTAGGTGGGGGAGATGAGCCGGAGGTTTCCAGGAGGGCCAAGGAACTTTTTAAGGAGTGGGCGCCTGAGGATCCCTTGAATGCAGAGAGGGTAGATGGGCGAGTGGAGACCGTTGAGGCGGCGCTTCAGGCGATTGCAAAGACGCGGGAGGGGTTGGAGACGTTGCCGTTCCTAGGCGGACGAAAGCTTGTTTGGTTGTCCGACTGCACATTTTTGGGGGACAACCCTGCAGGCAGAAATGAGGGAGTACTGGATTCGTTGGCATCCTTAACGGATCTTTTGAAAAAGTTGCCTGCGAGTGAGGCGCAGCTTTTGGTTTCGGCACCGGGAGTGGATAAGCGGAGATCTTTTTTCAGGCAGTTTGAGGCTTTGGGCAAGGTAGAGGTTTTTGATCCTCCGGATTTGCGGCGGGGTCGGGATCGAGGGGATTGGATGGATGAGATTGGAGAGCGCTTTCGCCAAGCTGGGCTTACGCCTAGCCCGGGGGTGGTGGAGTTGATGGTGGAGATCGTGGGGTGGGATGGAAGGGCCTTGGAAAAGGAGATTGAGAAATTACGGCTTTATTTGAAGCCAGAGACAAAAGTCACGGAGCAGGCGATTCGGGAAGTGGGAGCGGGTCGGCGAGAGTTGGAGGTGTGGGATTGGTGCGATGCGGTGGTGGCGGGAAAATTGGGGCCTGCGCGGGCTGGGCTTCGCCGGTTGTTGGACCAAGGCGAGAGTGAGGTTGGGTTGATGATGATCTTGGCGGGGAGTTTGCGTTTGGCGGCTTTGGGCAAGGCGTTGCAGGAGGCGAAGTATTTACGACTTCCTCCTCCAGGGGGGTATGGGCAACCGAGTTTGGATCCAGCAGCGGACAGTGTGCTCCCCCGAAACGCGAAAGGGGAGAAACCGAATCTATGGAGGTTGGGAAAAGTGACGGGCTTGTGTGCGCATCGTCCCGCGGCAGGAGTTCGTCGCGCTCTTCACCGCTTGCATGAACTTCAGATCGAGTTGGTGTCGGGGGCAGATCGGGTACGGGCTTTGGAGGATGGGGTGCTTCGACTCTGTCTGGATTAGGGAGGTTTGGCGGGTTAGAGTGACCTACTATGTTAGGGGAAGATCCTCGGGAGAACCGAATCGCCGAGTGGTTCCGTGGACTCACGATGGGAGTCCGTATTCAGATCGTTTTATTCAGCGTGGTAGGAGTTGTTTTAGCTGTTGTTGGATCGATAGCCCTGATTCAGGAGGCCCCAGTACTTTTGCCCACTGTAGCGCCTGACTCAAAACCCGTGCCCGGGGAAACACCCCGAGTGGCGGCCACGAACGTAGTAAAGGATTGGCGAACTGCGGAAGCAATGGCGGCAAAACAGAAGGGGCCCGAGGTAGCAGCAGAGGGAAAAGGGGAGGTTGAGGCGATGCGAAAGTTGGTGTCAATGGATCCCAACGATGCGGATAGTTGGGATCGGTTGGGCAAAAGCCTATTTTCCTCCGGACAACATGCGGAAGCAATTCGGGCCTTTCAGAAGGCGCTGGAGATCAAGCCTGGGGTGGCAGAAGTTTTGGCGAATCTGGGGGTCACATTAAAAACTTCCGGAGAGATGACCGAGTATGAAAAAATTGTTCAGAGTTTGGCTTTGGTCGATCCGAAGTTGGCTCGAGATCTGATGGAGTTTTCGCCGGGTAAAACCGGAATTCCAGAGTCCTCGTCTACGCCCCCTCCAACCCCGTCCTCACCACCTCAATCTGATTCTGTAGGTCAAAACGAGTCGGGCGAGGTTGGGGCATTGAGAAAGCTGGTCGCGATGGATCCCAAGGATGCGGATAGTTGGGACCGGTTGGGGAAAGCTCTTTTTATGGTAAAGAATTGCGATGAAGCGATTCAGTGTTTCGAAAAATCTCTCGAACTGAAGCCCGATGTTGTGGAGGTGTTAGCAAATCTTGGCGTGACCTCAAAAAGCAAGGGGGACAAGGGCCGTTACGAGAAGATTCTTGAAAAACTTTCTGCTTTAGATCCCAAGACGGCCAAGGAATTGGAAGCTTATCAGCCTGCTCCGGCCAAGTAACTTCAGGCTGCTCGTTAAACCTTGAGGAGTTCGGCTTCTTTTCCCGTGACGAGAGCTTCGATTTTGCCCGTATACTGGTCGGTGAGCTTCTGAACTTCTTTTTCGCCGAGGCTTAGCTCGTCTTCGGTGATCTTTCCGTCCTTCTGCTCTTTTTTCAGAGCTTCAAGGCCGTGGCGGCGCTCATGTCGGAGGGCAACTCGGCCATCCTCGGCCAGTTTTCCGATGAGTTTAATCAGGTCGCGGCGACGCTCCTCCGAAAGTTGGGGGATCGGTAGACGGATGATTTTGCCGTCCACCTGCGGGGTAATCCCGAGTTGGGATTCTTCCAGTGCTTTTCGAACAGGATCGACGGTGGTGGCATCCCATGGTTGAACGACCAGCAAGCGAGGTTCAGGGGCGGTGATTCCAGCCAACTCTTTGAGTCGCATGGTGGAGCCGTAGGCTTCGACCCTGAGATTCTCGACAAGAGCGGCAGAAGCTTTGCCCGTGCGGACGCCTTGAAAATCCTCCTCCACCTTGCGGAGGGTTTTTTCCATTTTCTCCTCGGTTTCGAGAAGGATGTCGTCGGAGGCCATAAAG
>JBBAWA010000026.1:0-2244 GCA_040397425.1 Methylacidiphilales bacterium | reverse complement strand
TTGCTGACTGTGCCTTTGACCATCTGTCCGATCTTGAATCGGGTTTCGACCTGTTTCCACGGATCTTCGGCGAGTTGTTTCAAGCCGAGTGAGATACGTTGATTTGCCTTGTCGATTCCGAGGACCTGAGCTTCAACGCTGTCTCCTTTTTTCAGGAGTTCGGAAGCGTGAGCAGGCTTGCGGGTCCACGACATATCGGAGACGTGGATCATTCCGTCGATGCCTTCCTCCAGTTCCACAAAGGCGCCGTAGGCTGTGGTGTTTCGGACGATTCCCTTCACAGGGCGACCCACGGGATACCGCAGGTGGATCTCTTCCCAAGGATTGGCTTCGAGGTGACGCACGGAGAGGGAGAGTTTCTGCTCCTCTTTGCTGACGCTGATCACGATGGCGTCGATCTCTTGACCGTCCTGCAAGACATCGCTGGGTCGGTTGATTCGGCGTGTCCAAGAGAGCTCGGAGACGTGAACGAGGCCTTCCACTCCGGGTTCGAGTTGGATGAAGGCGCCGTAGGGAACGAGGCTGGTGATTTTTCCGCGGACCTTGAGATTGACTGGGTATTTCTCGGCAATCTTGTCCCATGGGTTTTCCGACATCTGTTTCATGCCCAGGGAAACGCGAAGGCGTTCCTTATCGATCTCGAGAACGATCACTTCAATTTCCTGGCCTGTTTGAAGCATTTCCGAGGGGTGACCTAGCCGACCCCAGGTCATATCGGTGACGTGGAGGAGGCCGTCCAGACCATCCAGATCCACGAAGGCGCCAAATTCGGTGAGATTTTTGACGCGGCCTTTGACCTTGGCTCCTTTGTCGAGATGGGAGAGGAGTTTGGATCGTTTCTCGTTACGCTCCTCTTCGATGAGTTCGCGACGGGAGAGAACGACGTTCTTACGGTCTTCGTTCAGCTTGACGATTCGGCATTCGAGCGTCTGGCCGAGGAATTCGCGTAGATTTTTTGGAGGGTTGATGTCGATTTGTGAAGAGGGAAGGAAGGCTTCAACTCCGACATCCACCATGAGGCCACCTTTGACGATGCCTCTGACGATGCCTTGTACTGTTTTGCCCGCTTCGCTGAGTTTGAGGATTTTATCCCAATTTTGTTTGTGAGCCGCTTTTTGGCGGGAAAGGATAACCTGACCGTCCTCGTTTTCGAGGCGTTCGAGAAGGACTTCGATCTCTTGGCCAATGGCAAGATCGTCCGCGGAGCTGAACTCATTGAGGTCGATGGCGCCTTCGGATTTGTAGCCGATGTCGACCATGACTTCACGGGGGCGGCGCTCGATAATGCGGCCTTTGACAATCGTGCCTTCCTTAAAGTTCTGCATTGATTGGGATAAAAGAGTTTCGAAATTGGTCATATGGTTGATTTTCTTGGGTTAGAGTGGGGGCGTATGAAGAAGCCCCATTTTGAGGGCGGTCTGAGGACCGCTAGTGTTCTGTGTTAAAGGTTGGTTCTTATGTCCCCCGAAATGCTTCGGGTGGGAAGACACAAGAGGGAAAGAATACTCTTCAGGCGACGGCGGGCAAGCTTAGGATTGTCGCGCGAGGAGAGTGGAGGTTGGGGGAAGAGGTGGGGGATCCGTGGGTGGGGGCAAAAGCGGGGAGGTGGTTGGGGGAGAGAGGAAGTGCGATGGTGCGGGCGGGTTTACGGGCGTGGAAGGCGAGTGGGGTTGAAGAGGCGGAGGGAAGAAGGGTGGGGATCATTGGGGTGGGGCGGGGTGGAGAGTGGCCGGGTTGGTTGGAGGGAGTATCCGCGAAGGAAATTGTAGAAAAGTGGAGAGAGAAGTCTCCGCTTTGGTTGTTGGAGGTGTTGCCCAACTTGCCAATAGCCCAGCTGGCGGTAGAAATCGGAGCTCGTGGGCCTGTTGAAACTTTACGAAATAGAGATGGAGTGGAAGAGGATGTGGAGAGGAGAATTCAGAGATGGGGAAGGCGGGGTGTGAAGTGGGTGGTGTCCGCTAGATTGACGAACACGGGAGCCAAAGCGGAAGTGTGGGGATGGGAGGGAGAGAAATGAGAACGTCGGAAGAGTTGAAGGAGTTGGTTAGGCAAGCGGTGGCAGAGACGTTACGAAAAAAAGATGCCGTACTCGATGAGCACAAGCTGGGAGCAGATTTAGGAGCTGAGAGTATCGATCGGATCGATCTGACGTTTCGCTTGGAGGAGGCGTTGGGAAAAGCGTTGGAGGACAAAATTCTTTTTGCCCAACCTGATCCCACGGTCGCGGAGTTGGCGGAGCGGTTG
>JBBAWA010000025.1:12935-17390 GCA_040397425.1 Methylacidiphilales bacterium | reverse complement strand
CGGACGCTTAGCTTAGTGGTAGAGCGCCTGCTTCACACGCAGGAGGTCACTGGTTCAATCCCAGTAGCGTCCATTTACTTTTTTCGGCCGGTCCAGTGATTCGCCACCACCGCGATCACAAGATCTCCCAACACGTTCACGCAGGTCCGGCACATGTCCAAGAACCGGTCTACCCCAAGAATGAGTCCGATACCCACTCCGGTTTTCATCGGGTCCACTCCCAACGAGGCCAAGATGGCCGCTAGAATTGGCAATGTCCCGCCCGGCACTCCCGCCGTACCCAAACTCCCGATGACACACCAACCAGCCACGATGGCCTGCTGCGTAAGACTTAGATCCACCCCAGCACTCTGAGCCAGAAATAACACCGTCACTCCCTCATAGAGGGCCGTTCCATTCTGGTTGGTACTGGCCCCCGCGGTCAGAACAAAGCGGGAGACATGAGGCCGCAATCCCAATCGACCTTCCGCCGCCCGAATCGAGACTGGAAGGGTTGCGTTGCTGGAGGCGGTGGCAAACGCCGTCGACATCGGCTCCCTCACCCCGACCCAGAACTTTCTGATGTCAAAGTTTCCCAACGTGCGCAATACCGCAGGGTAAACACCAAACGCCTGAATACTTAGCGACACAAGAACTGCTAAAACAAACGTCCCAAGGTAAGCCAGCAGACCCGGGCCCGTTCGGAAAGAGGAGAGACAAGTCAGGCTGAAAACCGCCAATGGTGCCCAGCGAATCAACCCATCGATCACCCGCATACAGGCGGCAAAGATTTTCTCCCAGAGTGCGTGCAAAGGCTCACCCCAAGCCTTGGGCAAAAGCATTAGAATCAATCCCCAGCCCACCGCTACCCCGAGAATGATCAACATCATATGGGCGGAGGACGGACATCCCACTACGCCTGCCAAAAGGCCAAAAGGATCGTCGGGAATCTTGCTTACCGCTCTCAAAAGAAAGCCCGCATCCTCCGGCAAGGCCAACCCCTGCCCCCAATCCGTATGGGGAACGGCCGTCTTTCCAGGGTTCCAAAGATTCACCAACCCCAACGCCACGACTACGCTTGCGGAACTCAGCAAAAGGGTCATCCCAAGGCAGATGAGAGCCGTTCTTCCGAGATGAAACAAACTTCCTGCCGAAGCAATTCCAAGCGGCAAAGCCGTCAGAAGAACCGGAATAACCATGACAAAGAGAAGTCGAAGGAAAAGATCCCCCCACGGCTGAACCCAAGACTGGAGAAAACCTGCACTCCCAGGAAACCATTGGCGGAGCCCCAACCCCACCACCACTCCAGCGACCAAACCGCCGAGAACCCACCAAGCGGATGGGCCGGTCGGGGGAGTCGACGTTTCAGAGGCGTGCGACAAGCAACTCCCTCTGATAGATCATCTCCTTGGGCAGTTCATGATACAGCTTCAGAAAGAGCTCATTCTGCAACACCAACTCCCGCCGCCACTCCTCCGGATCAATCTGCATCATTTCATCAAAGCGCTCGCGCTTCATCCCTTGTAGCCCCTGCATATTCATATCCTCAAACCGCGGCACCCAGCCAATCGACTTCTCCCGCGCATCCTTCTGCCCGTGACAGCGACCAATGATCCACTCCAGCACCCGCATATTTTCCCCAAATCCAGGCCAATAGAACTTTCCCGCCGCGTCCTTGCGGAACCAATTCACATGAAAAATGCGTGGCAAAATCTCGATATGCCGCCTCATCTCCATCCAGTGATCGAAATATTGGCCCATGTTATAACCGCAGAAAGGAAGCATTGCCATCGGGTCACGCCGTACCTGCCCAACAGCCCCCGCCGCCGCAGCCGTGGTCTCCGAACCCATTGAGGCGCCAACAAAGACCCCGTGAAACCAGCTGAACGCCTGAAAAACTAAAGGCATAGTATTGGCTCTTCGCCCCCCAAATATAATGGCACTGATAGGAACCCCTTGTGGATCATTCGCCTCAACCGCCAACGCAGGATTGTTTTTCATCGGTGAGGTGAACCGGCTATTCGGATGCGCGGCATTTTCCCCACCATTCGGAACCCAGGGTTTTCCTTTCCAGTCGATCAGGTTTGGCGGTGGCGGATTATCTTTTCCTTCCCACCAGACATCCCCATCCGGTGTGCGGGCCACATTGGTGAAGATGGTATCCCGAGCGATCGTTTTCATCGCATTGGGATTCGATTTTTCATTCGTTCCAGGAGCCACACCAAAATAACCGTTCTCTGGATTGATCGCATGGAGACGCCCATCCGCACCACGTTTCATCCAGGCGATGTCATCCCCGATAGTGGTAATCTTCCACCCTTTGTAAGAATCGGGCGGAATCATCATCGCAAAGTTCGTTTTCCCGCAGGCAGACGGGAAAGCCGCCGCCACATAAGTTTTTTGACCCTTCGGATCCTCGACGCACAGAATAAGCATATGCTCGGCTAACCAACCCTCATCTCGCCCCAAATAAGAGGCAATCCGCAGTGCCAAGCACTTCTTACCGAGGAGAGCGTTACCCCCATATCCTGAGCCCACGGAAATGATCTCGTTCTCCTCTGGAAAGTGGGAGATGTAACGACGCTCTGGATTGCAGTCTAAAACGGAGTGGGTTCCGCGATTAAACCCATCCCCAGCCCCCAAGTGATCCCAAGCGACTTTCCCCATCCGTGCCATAATCCTCATATTCAGCACGACGTAGATTGAATCCGTAAGTTCGACTCCCACCTTTGAGAGGGGAGAACCTAGTGGCCCCATTAGGTAGGGGATCACAAACAGGGTGCGAACCTTCATGGCTCCCTGAAGGAGCCCATCCAGTTTTTGCCGCATGGCCTTGGGTTCCATCCAGTTATTGGTCGGCCCAGCCTCTTTCTGTCTTCGGGTGCAAATATAAGTGCACTGTTCCACCCGGGCCACGTCATTGGGGTTGGAATGGTGGTAATGGCATCCAGGCCATTTTTTGGGGTCCAAAGGAATAAGCACCCCCTGCTTCACCGCCTGCTCTGTCAAAAAGGCCTTCTCTTCTTCCGAGCCGTCACACCAAAAAATATTCTCCGGCTGGACAAGGGCGATCGTTTTTTGGACCCAATCGAGGACGAATTTATTGTTGGGCTGAAGTTTGCCCAGTTTGCTGTGGACAGGAATTGCCTGGAAGGGATTCATGGAATTAGGTTAGCCATGAATGGATGGCTAGGAGGAACATTTTCCACAACCTGACCCTTTGCCTCCTTTAGGCTTGAAAAACCGAATCACCAGATAGATGAGAGCACCCAGAACGATTCCTCCCGTAACCCACCCCTGCCAACTTTCGCTCATCTCAAGAAAATCCTAACGCCCGACCCACAATTTGGACAATCCAAGCGGCCCCATACGCCAATCCAGTCATGTAAAGCATCATGAAGGCGGGCCAGCCCCATCCTCCCGTTTCCCTCTTTGCCACAGCCACCGTGCTTAAACATTGCAAAGCGTACACATAAAAAACCAACAAGGAGAGACACGTCAACGGAGTATAAATGGATTCACCATTGGGCCAGCGAGCTCCCTGCATAGCCGCCACCAAACCCGCCTCCTCGCCACCCACGTGATAGACAATCGACATGGTGCTGACAAACACCTCTCTTGCTGCCAACGATCCCACCAACCCAATCCCGATCCGCCAATCAAAACCAAGAGGACGAATGACAGGTTCCAACAAGTGCCCCAACTGCCCTGCGTAACTTCCTGCTAACTTTTCCGTGGGATCATCTGAGCGAACTGGAAAACTGGAGACAAACCATAGCAAGATCGACAAAGCCAGAATGACAGTCCCCGCGCGCTTCAGAAAGATAATGGCCCGCTCCCACATTCGCAGTGCAACCGACCGAATGGCAGGCCTCCGATAAGGAGGAAGCTCGAGAATCAGGGGTGGGGAACCACCTCCCAACATCTTTTTCCTAAAGAACCATGCCAAAAGAAAAGCTGTGCCCGTTCCTAGAATGTAGAGTCCCAAAAAAGCCGCTGCTTTTCCCCAAATTGGGACTAGAGCTGCAGGAATCGCAGCGGCAATCAGGGTTGTATAAACGGGAATCCTGGCCGAACAGCTCATAAGAGGTGCGATCAGAATGGTCGTAAGCCTGTCCTTCGGATCCTCCACCGTACGTGTTGCCATAATTCCAGGAATCGCACATGCGTAGGAGCTCAGAAGTGGAATGAAGGATTTTCCGCTCAGGCCCACCCGATGCATCACCCGGTCCAAAAGAAACGCAGCACGAGCCAAATACCCTGAATCCTCAAGCAATCCTAAAAAGAAGAAGAGAATTAGAATTTGTGGAAGGAAGATCACCACCCCTCCGACTCCGGCAACAACTCCATTCACCAAAAGCTCGCGCAACACTCCTGCAGGCATACGTTGTTCAAGAAAAAGACCCGTCCAGCTGAAGCCAGCATCGATCCACTCCATAGGATAGGAGGCGATGGAGAAGATGGAGATGAAGAGAG
>JBBAWA010000025.1:0-12835 GCA_040397425.1 Methylacidiphilales bacterium | reverse complement strand
CTGAGCTCCTGAGGCCGAAGATGAATTCCCTTCGCCTCGGCCATATCCACCATATTGAGAGCGACCAAAACGGGCAGGCCCAGCTCCATCACTTGGGTCACGAGAAAAAGATTTCTTTCCAGGTTACTTGCATCCACCACGCACAGAACTGCATCGGGCCGCGGCACCCCTTTTGATTCTCCATGCAAAACCTGCCATGCGATTTTCTCATCGGGAGACCGTGGAGAGAGACTATACATCCCGGGCAGGTCGATTAATTCCAACGCATCTCCGTGCAGGGTAAAGGCAGTGCCCGTTCTTTTTTCTACCGTTACACCTGGATAATTTCCCACTCTTTGCCGCAAACCCGTAAGGGCATTGAAAAGAGTACTCTTCCCCGCATTTGGATTTCCTACCACGGCAACCCAGCGCTTGGCTCCGTCCTGATTCATCGTAAAAAAAGCGGGGTTACTTCCCCGCTTCAGCTTGTCCTACGACCTTCCGTCCACGTGCTCGACCAAAATCTGCTTGGCCAAGCGAGCACTCAATGCGACCCGCGTCCCACAGACCCAACAAACCAGATCCGCACCACCCCGTATTTTTGTGACCAGTGCGTTTTCACAAAAGCCCATTTCTCGTAACCGCTGACACGTTGTCGGAGCACACTCCAAACGGCTTACCCTGACTTCCGCCCCTGCCCCCACATCACTCAAATTAAGAGTATTCCCACCCGAAGAGTTGCTGGACGACTTCACTCTGTAAATTTGCCCCTTTTGAGACTCAGTTGCAAGAGCGAGCTATCCAAATGTCTCAGTGTCAGTCCCCGAAACAGGTGCGGTGCCAGGCGTAGGGTCTGCCGCCAGATTTTAACTAAGCGAACCAGCGATAGAGCATCAGATAAACAAGGACCCCCGTTACCGAGACGTACATCCATATTGGCCAGACCCATGGGGTCAGTTTCTTATGCTTTTCGAATTGCCCTGTTGCCGCAAACCAAACCGCCAGAAGAATAAAAGGCAGGTTCAGGACCGCCAGGATCGTATGAGGAATTAAAATAAAGAAATACAAGGTTCTGACCCAGCCCTGCATGGGAAACAGTTTCGGTCCGACCGTAAATTTATGAATCAGATAGGACGCAAGAAATACGCTCG
Source organism: Methylacidiphilales bacterium (assembly GCA_040397425.1). Classification (GTDB taxonomy): domain Bacteria; phylum Verrucomicrobiota; class Verrucomicrobiia; order Methylacidiphilales; family Verrucolacustridaceae; genus Verrucolacustris. The sequence goes on along the minus strand of JBBAWA010000025.1, from coordinate 11,705 downwards.
AAACACAAAATGCCGTCACCATGATTTTTTTGTGAGCTTCCTTATTTCCACGTTTGATCTGAATCCAACCGGTCAAAAGGAGAAGCGCCGTAGCTGTGTTAAGACAAGCATTCAGCAAAGGCAAATCGTGTAGGGTCATCTGTTTTTTTGCTCCTCGCGCAGGAGAGAACCTACATCCGGAAGAACCCGCGCCAAAAGGTCCGCGTCTGTTCCATTATAGTAAGCACGGACCTGTCCTCGCCCATCGATCAGTGCCACCTTTGTGCTGTGGAGCACTTTCCCGGCTTGGGGAACTGATTCGGGCGGGTTCTCCTCCACCGCGACTTTGAAGCCCTCACGAGCGAGTCGGAAGATTTCCTTCAAGGAACCCGTTAGAAACCACCAGTTGCTTCCAGCACCATACTGGTTGGCATAGCGCTGAAGACGCTCAGGAGTATCCGTAGCGGGATCGACCGTAATCGACACAATCCTGACCTTTCCCTTTGTCCGTTGTACGGCTTGTGCAAGATCTGCCATTCGACTGGTTAAAACGGGGCACGGCCCAGGACAAGAGGTGAAGAAGAAATCTGCCAGCCACACCTCCCCCTTGAAATCCGCCAAAGTCTTAGTTTGTCCGCTCCTTTCCGTCAGCCGAAAATCGGTAATCTGACCGAGCACAGGCAACTCCTTATAATCTTGCCGAACCGCAGAACTCCAAATCTCCCGTACCCCTGCAGCAATGACTCCAGCTAGGCCCAAGATTAGGATTGCCCAAATGAATGCGGAAAGATTTCGGTTCGCAGGCCGAGGACCGGGAGAAACCGGCGTACCCAACGTCACGAACGCCGACTGACCTGAAGCGCACAGGCCATCACAAGCAGTAAGGTCGTTGCACAAACAATCGAAAAATCATGAGACAAATCAACGGGTAAAGGCATTCCAGGTCGTGTCGCCAGCAACCCCGCCAAGGCATCATGCCCGTAGCTGAGGGGGTTAAATCGCATCAGGACTCGAATCCACTCCGCCGCACCTGCGGGTGGGAACAAGGCCCCACTTAAAAACCAGAGTGGCACGAAGAAGAGATTAATTAAGGCATGGAAGCCTTGGGTTGAATCCATCGGCCAAGCAATCAGGAATCCCAAGGCGGTTAATCCCACGGCCAAAACAGAGATGATCGCGAGGAGATAAAAAAGAACCCGAGCATCAGGGTGATAATCCGAGTAGGGCGCCAAAAGTACTACGACAATGGCCTGAAACACTGCCAAGAGAGTCCCGCCGATTAACTTTCCAAAAAGAATGGCAGATCGACCATCCGGAGCGACGAGGACTCCCTGAAGAAATCCTTCTCGGCGATCTTCAATCACCGAAACAGTCGAGAATATGGCCGTAAACAGAATGATGAGCAGGACGATTCCGGGAAAAAAGTAGGTCAGATAATCCGTTCGTTCACGAAACCCTGGCGCCACTAACGATCTTCCGACTCCCGAGCCCAGAAGGAACCAGAACAGGACGGGGGTTGCCATTGCCCCGATGACCCGATTTTTTTGTCGGAGGAAACGAGTGACCTCACGAAGAGCTAAACTGTAGGAAGCTTGCATGAACATGGTATTAAATCTCCCCTGGGGTGGAGGACCAGAGCCGGCCGGTTTTCTGGAGGAAAAGGTCCTCTAACGTCGGGCGGCAAAGGGTGACGGAAGTAACCTCATGACTGTACTCGCGCCAAAGGCGAATCGCCAAGGCAGCTGCTTGCCCCCGAGTAGGCACCACCTTGACCGATGCGGGTTCCGCGGTCACCTCGATCTCCCCTTCTTTGCGAATTTTTGCAGCTAACTTTTTGGGGCTATACGTTCCGAGGCGAACATACTCTTTACCCAAGGAACTGCGGAGCTCAGAAACCTTTCCAGATGCGACGGAGTGACCTTGATCCAGAAGCAGAATCTCATCCGCAGGCTCTGCCTCCTCCAGAAGATGGGTGGTGAAGAGAACGCTCAGTTTCCGAGTGTTACGGATTCCTGAAATAATGCTCCACAGTTCCGATCGAATGGCGGGATCCAAACCTGTCGTAGGTTCATCCATCAAAAGGATACTGGGACGGGTGAGTAGAACTTTTGCAATCTCAACCCGCCGCCTGAGTCCACCCGAAAGACTTTCGACCATCTCCCCTCCCCGATTTTCAACCCCTAGGGCCTCCAAGTTTTTGTTGATTCGTGTTTCTAAGTCGTGTGGGTCTAAGCCGTAAAGATTTCCGTGGTGCCGAAGGTTCTCTCGAACCGTTAATTTCATGTCCACTGCAGGATTTTGAAAAAGAACCCCGATTTTTTTTCGCACGGGAGTTGGAAACTGACGCAAACTACGTCCCCCAACTGATATTTCGCCATCTTGGAGGGCAAATATCGTGGAGATGATCTTAAAAAGGGTCGTCTTACCGCTTCCGTTGGGGCCGAGAACACAAAACATCCCCCCCTCCTCCAATTTTAGGTCAATATTATCAAGAACCCGCTTGCGCCCGTATGAGTAGCCCACCCCTTCCGCTTGAACGGCATATAAGCTGTCAGCCATAGGCAGTTAATCTGGGGCGAAAAAAACGCTCGGTCAAGCAACAGCAGCCCGAGGACTCAACGAAATGCAGATAACTAGCGTAATCCAGCCCGAATCGAGCCAGTGACCGGGTCCTGCAACCTCGCCGGCACACCTTGAGTCTGGAGATAGCTCTCAATTCTGGAAAGGGATTGGTTGGGAAGCGCCTTGGATCCCCGTGATCTACACAAGGTCAAGACACACTGATGGGCTATTTCGCTAGGATCCATTCCCTTGGCTTTGGCGTGTTCGACCGAAAGAGTAAGCCTGCTTTTCCAGTAATTCATTCGATTATCGGCGCAACCTTGGTTTTCCTCATCGATTACCGCTTGTGCAAAACCCCAAATCTCTCTCTGTAAATCTTCAGAAATGCGCGTCGCATGCATGCCGACATGATGATGATGAATCTTCGAAATCATACTAGGAGCTGAAACAATGTTCGATTCACCCAAAAATACAATAATTATGTTTCTATATGTATTAACATTTCTAATCGCATAAGTTACTGAATTCGAGATGATTGCAAAAACAAGAAGCGTGGGTGATCAAACCCACGCTTCTTGCCAAACACTAGGAGATGTAAACGATCTGAAGTAATAGACAGGGGAAGAGCCAAAACGTTCAAACTATTTTTAGCTATTTCAACCACTTGATGGCCATGAAGCCGCCGATCCCAAGGAGGAATAAAAGGGTAACCGCCACCTCAAGATACTTTTCGATATGCGGCTTGAGTTTCGGCCCCCCCAGCCGGATCCCGGCAGCAACCAGAAAGAACCGCCCAGCCCTACCCAGAATAGAAGCAGATACGACGGTAGGAATGGGAACTGCAAATACGCCTGATGCGACAGTAAACACTTTGTATGGGATCGGAGTAAACGCAGCCGTGAGGATAAAGAGAAAAGCATTTTGCTGATAAAAGCCCTCGACCTTTAAGAAAGTGGCATCGGTAAATCCAGGCACGTGCGAAAAAAACCATGGCGCCACTGCTCCCCACAAAGCATGCCCAATCCACCATCCAAATACCCCTCCAGCCACTGAGCCCACCGTGCACCAAAAGGCAAAATGAGCCCACCTCTTGGGATGAGCAAAGCAGAGGGCCATGAGTAGTACATCGGGCGGGATCGGAAAGAAACTGGATTCGATAAAAGCGATGAAAACTAGAGCTGGAACGGCCTGCGGCGTAGCCGCCCAGTGGATCGTCCACCCATAAAGTCTTCTTAACCAGTTCTGCTTAGATTCCTGTTTCATCTCAATCTCCCCTTCTCCCCAACGGATTTTCTTCCACTGATCCTTCAACGCCACCACAACAAAACTTCCGACGGCTAGAGCTACCAAGGCGACAACACCCTCTGAGGAAAGGATTCCCCTTTTTCCCAGGACGCCGGCTAAAGCTAAAATAGAAAGCGAGATTCCAGCCGATACAAGTAGCAAAAAACGGTTTGAATCAGCCACGCCTATTTCAGGATCTCTTCAATCTGGGAATCTTTCAGCGACATCGGATGCCCTTCCCAAACGACCTTACCGCTTTTATCAACCAGAACCGCGTGGGGAATGCCTTGGATCCCAAATGGCTTCGCATACTTTCCACCATTATCCAGCCCCACCGAATACTCAATGGGCACCTCTTTTTCAAATTTCATAATTTTCGCCCGATCTTCATCCGTGATGCCTACGACCTGGAGCCCTTTGTCTTTATACTTCGCATAAATTTCATTCAGATGAGGGATGCTCTCTCGGCAAGGGGGACACCAAGTGGCCCAGAACTCAACAATCATCGGTTTCCCATCCGTATCAGGCTTCTTTTTTAACCACTGAACACTCAACTTAGGCAAAGGCTGACCCACCATAGATTTTTCGGTGCGAGCCATAAGATCCGATGTCATGGGCAAAATCAAAGCAACTGAAAATCCAAGCAATAAGATGATGTTGTTCATTCGGTAGATATCACTCCCTGTTATTACTCAATGCAAGCATCATGTCAGGCACTCCCAACAGTAAAATGACCCGGCACAGCCACACTCGCTTCCCAATCATTTCCACGGAAGGGCACCTTGACGCGTTCCGCATGTAAAAACATACCCTGTTGACCCGTGCTTTTGGCAAAGGCCCTGTTTTTATCAAAATCCCCGTACGTCCGATCCCCCACAATCGGTAAATTTCTTTGTGAACACTGAATCCGGAGTTGGTGCGTTCTCCCCGTCTTCGGTTCCAACTCTAATAGACTCATCGCTCCCGCGACTCCTTTACCCCTGCCCCTTTCCTTCATCACCGCCTCAGCCCAAGAACCATTTCCAGGACGCGCCCTAACTCTCCCTTTGTCCTTCACCACCTCAATCCGATCCTTCCACACCGCGTTTACCCTCTCAGGCCATCCGAAAACCACCGCCACATACCTCTTTCTCACCTGATGCTGCGCAAACGCATACTTCACCTCAGCTGCAGTCTGTTCCTCATTGGCCACCAAAATAACCCCGGATGTCCCTCCATCTAATCGGTGCAAAAGCCAAACCTTGCCGCCACCCTTGTCTGGAGGAATGTGATACGCCTCATCCCTTAACGAGTAGCTGCACGTAAAAAGCGCATGGGCATCTTTTCCGCCCTCTTTGGGTTGCGACCGAACCCCGCTCGGTTTACTCAGTGCATAAAGACCCGCAGGCCCCTCCTTCACAATCTCCACCCCAGGCCCCAACGGCCACCGACCCAATGGTTTATTTTCCTCCAACATCCTGAACTACCCTCTGTTTTTGAAAAAAATCCCTTAGCAGATCCCGACACTCCTCCGCCTTCACCCCGCTTCGTATCTCGCACTTGTGATTCAGCCCCTCAAACTGAAGCAAATTGAGAGCGCCACCAGCCGCACCCCCCTTGGGATCCGACACCCCATAAACAACTCTTTTTACCCTCGATAAAACAATTGCCCCCGCACACATCGGACACGGCTCCTTGGTCACATAAACCGTCGCCTCATTCAGACGCCAATCTCCTATCTCCCCCGCTGCCGCTGTCACTACCAGCATCTCCGCATGTGCCGTAGCGTCCTTCAACTCTTCCACTTGATTATGCGCTTTGGTAAGAACCGCGCCATTCACCACCAAAACGGCTCCAACCGGAACCTCCCCCTTGGCGGCCGCCTTCCGTGCTTGGCGTAAGGCCTCTTCCATGAAATGGTCATCTGTCACCCCTCCACTCTGATGAATCCCGAGCTCCTCCAAAAGATCAAATCTCCATCCTCCTCTTGGATGCCCGGCCCCCGCACCCTACTCCGCCTCACGGGCGCCGACCGCCTCCGCTTCCTCAACGGTCAAGTCACTCAAGACATAAAGAAACTCCCTCCAGGCCATGCCGTCCGATCTGCCATCACCTCCTCAAAAGGCCGACTCGAGGCTGATCTCCACATCGCCGCCACACCCGACTCCCTCCTCATCGAAACCGACTTTTCGCTTCGTGAATCAATCCGGTCCCGAATCGAAAAATTCATCGTCGCAGATGATGTCACCCTTGAGGACATCTCCTCCTCCTACACCCTCGCCCACTTCCCAGCCCTCTCATCCCCGCCTACCGATACCCCAAAAGATGCCATCTGTTTTCTATGCTCCCGCTTTCGCGAACCAGGACTCGATCTTTGGATACCCACAACGTCCACTTGGCGCCCCAACTCCTCTCCAATCTCAGATTGGGAACCCCTCCGCATCAGTCGTGGCCTTCCTCTTTGGGGAGTGGATGTCGGACCCGACACCCTCCCTCCCGAAGCCGGGTTCGAATCCGACGCCATCAGTTCCACGAAAGGTTGCTATATCGGCCAAGAGGTTATGTCCCGCCTCCGAAGCGTCGGCCACGTCAACCGCCACCTCTGTGTCTTGGGTGCAACCGATACCGCCCCTAAACGAATGGGGGAATGCACAACCTTGGAGGGATTGGTTGCGGGAAAAATGAGTAGCCTGACCTCGGTCGTCAATTTACCGGGGTCGGTAGGCCTAGCCATGATCAAACGTGACTATGCCATAGTCGGAAATTCAGTATTGGCCGAAGGGGCTTCTTGGACCATCCTTCGTCATGCTTAAACAAACTTTACCCACTTTTCTTGCCTCTCTTCTCCTCGCTTTTGCCGCGCATGCGGCGGAAACCACCACCCCCACCCCAAAGGAATCCAACGATATGAAACCTACCCTCATTGAAGAAGATATCATTACCATCACCACAGACGACGGCGTGATCGTCATCAAACTCGACTTGGTGAATTGCCCGAAGCATGCCGAAAACTTTAAAAAACTTGTGAAAGAGGGTTACTATGATGGTACCACATTTCACCGCGTGATCCCCGGTTTCATGATTCAAGGCGGCGATCCCAAGAGCAAAAATGCCGATGATCGCGGCTCTCACGGAACAGGTGGCCCTGGCTATACCGTTCCTGCAGAAATCAAAAATAAGCATAAGCGGGGCACTGTCTCCGCCGCTCGCACAGGGGACGAAGTCAACCCGCAGAGAAATTCCAGCGGCAGTCAGTTCTTTATCTGCGTCACAGAAACCGCCTTCCTCGACGGTCAATACTCCGCTTTCGGTGAAGTCATCGAAGGCATGGACGTGGCCGACAAGATTGTCGCCAAACCAAGGGACCCTCGGGATAATCCGAAAACGCCCGTCACGATGAAGGCAAAACTCGGTCGTCCGAAAAACTAGTCAACGTCTCAAAACAAAAAACCCAGCCTCGATTTATCGGGGCTGGGTTTTTGCTTTTACGAAACGTTATTTCTTGTTGCCAGAGGTAGCGTTGTTGGTCTCGGAACTCTTTTTCTTTTTTGCACCACTATCATCATCTCCACAACTACCACAGCCTTCGCCAGCCATAGTTGCAGATGCCAAACCAACCACCAACCCCAACACAGCAAGACGAATCAATTTATTTATCATTCATTTAAGATAGAAAGTTTCCGATCGAATGCAACTCACCCGCTTTGGATTGCGTTTAAACTCCTCTTCAACAACGAGATGCCTGCCTCTTGGCTTTTCTCTGGGTGAAATTGAAACCCAGCTACTTTTCCTTTCTTAACCCCGCTAGGAAACCAACCCCCATACTCTGTTTCGCATATCAGATATTCTGCGGGCACGGATTCAGGACGGTAGGAGTGAACATGATAAAAAAATTTATCCCCACCTTCAAAGTAACTTCTTTTTGCTTCCTGTACTCGCACCTCGCTCCATCCAATCAATGGAATTTTCAACCCTTTGCCTTGAAATTTAGCCACGCGCCCAGAAAAGATTCCCAATCCTTTAACTCCAGGTGCCTCCTCCCCCTCCTCCCAAAGAAGTTGATAGCCCAAACAGATTCCCAAGAAAGGGCGATCCGCTTTCACCCACTCCCGCAAAGGTTCCCACAATTTTCTATGTTCCAATCCTTCCACTGCATCCCCAAATGAGCCTACCCCGGGTAAAATCACTGTCGTGGCCTTTTCAAAACTGGCCGGATCCTCCACCCGCGTAACGGTAGCTCCAGCACTCTCCAACGCTCTCTCCACGCTTCGTAGATTTCCCCGACCATAATCAATCATCGACACATTCATCACCTGTACTTTACCAAACCCCCTCTCCTAGGGTGATGTTTTTCTTCCCTCCGCACCTAAGCGGAAATCCCCTAATCCATTCACCATATCTGCCCTACAACGAGCCAGTCGATCCCGACTATTGTGGCCGCAAGGAATCAACACACACCCCACCCCCATCGCATGGGCCACCTCCGCATCGTGGGTCGTGTCTCCGATCAAAAGCGTCTCCGATGGTGAAACATGGAGCTCTTGAAGCATTCTCAACCCGTGCTCCACTTTTCCCTCTGCATAGTGATTCCGACTCCCCGCTACGCTCTTAAAATGATTCCTTACCCCGAAATGTCCTAAAAATGCCTCCAGAGATTCGTGAGAGTAGGCGGATAGCACAGCTTGGGATAAACCCACACTCTCCACACGTTTCAACAACTCTTTCGCTCCAATCTGCAGGCGACACTCCGTCTTCCTCTTTTCGTACTCCACAATGAACTCGGTCCCAGCCTCTTCAAATGACTCCTTTTTCCAATCAAAACCAACCTTTCGGTAGTACCCCTCAACTGGAAAATCGAAGATAGCCTCATATCTCTCGGCACTCAGCGTAGGCAACCCACGTTTCCGTAGTTGTCCGTTCATAATGTCGCGGCACAACCAAGCATCATCCAACAACGTTCCGTTCCAATCCCAGATCAGATGCCGATAGATGCTCAAATCCATCCCTAACTCTACCCTGTGAGTTACTCCCTCATCACCCTCTTTCCGATTCCACCGCCCATGCCTACCGATTAGATTGAGGCTATGCATATTAGTGCACCTGCGCCTCGCCTTGTCCATCCCCCTGGCTTCCGCAAAAGACGCAGCCTGAACTGGATCTCGATCGGCCTTCTGTACGCAGCCTACTACATGTGCAGATACAATTTTCGGTTTGCCACCCCAGGCATGATTGCCGAATTCCACTTCACCACCTCGCAAATCACAGACATGCTGGCCATCTGGTCTCTGGCATACGGCACTGGCCAACTCATCAATGGACTCCTAACCGATAAGATCGGCGGTCGCGCCTCCCTCCTGATTGGTGCCATCGGAACTATCGCAATCAACCTCATCTTCGGTTTCGCATCCCTTGCAGGAACCTTTATGACTTTCTCCCTGATCTGGCTGATGAATGGCTGGTTTCAATCCTTTGGCTGCCCAGGAATGGTCAAAATTAATGCCGCTTGGTTCGCACGACAAGAACGAGGCACCTTCTCGGGAATTTTCGGCCTTATGATTCAACTTGGACAAGTCGCGGTGAGCTTCATCTCCCCTCTGATCCTTGCAGGCTTCACTTTTTTTGCCTTCACCGTGCCAGAAGGGGAGTGGCGATGGCTCTTTCGCATCCCCCCCCTCTTCACGGCGGTCGCGGCAATCTTTATGTACTTTGCCGCTCGTCCAACACCCGACGAGGCAGGTTTCCCAGGAGCCATTCAGGACGAAATCGATAACTCCGAGGGAGTCACCGTCTCCTTAATGGAATCCTTCCGTACCATCTTCACCCATCCCCTTGTCTGGTTTTATGCAGCTGCATACGCCTGCACAGGCGCCGTTCGCTCCAGCTCGGACCAGATCGCGATCCTCTACTTTCAAGATCAGATGGGTTTTGACATGAAAACCAATATCCCTGCTGCGGCTCGCCGAACCTTGGAACTAATGCCCCTCGTCGCCGTCGCAGGCTCCTTCCTTGCAGGCTGGGTTTCAGATCGCTTTTTTAAGGGTCACCGCTCTCCCGTGGCTATGTCCCTTTACATCATCGAAGCCGTGGTCATCTCAACTGCCGCTGTCGTTCTTCTTCTGGGCCATGTTGGTCCAACCGCAGGAGGAATTCTCCTCGGGTGCACCATCCTTGTCCTCATCTCCTTTACCGCCAACTCCACCCACTCGATCGTTGGTTCTGCCGCGCCGATGGATATCGGGGGGAAGAAAATGGCTGGATTTGCCGCTGGCGTAATCGACTCCTTTCAATACTACGGAGCCGCGATTTCCCTTTCCCTTACCGGACGAGTACTTGAAGCAACCAAAGCCCAGTACGGCTACACATTCTGGTTCGTTATTATGGCTGGATTCGGAGTCTTTGGAGCCATCGCCATGAACCATGTCCGCAAACTCCACAACCTTCAGCGCTCACCCGCTAGAGCTTAGAGTTCAGGCCAAAAACCCTATCTTTGATTTACTTCGATTCTGGCGATTGGCCGACTAACCAACTCAAAACCAGCATCCCCACACCGACACTAATCGCCGCATCCGCCACATTGAACGCGGGCCACGACCAACGCCCATAGTGGAAATCCAGAAAATCGATCACGTACCCCACCCGCATCCGATCGATCAGATTTCCGACCGCTCCGCCCGCAACGAATCCCGCCACCACCTGCACCCAGCGCTTCCACCAATCCCATTCCCGAGCCATCCAACCTGCAAAAATCAGGATCCCCAACGCAAGAAGCCCGGTCAGCAGGTTGTTCCCCTGTGCCATCCCAAATGCCACTCCCGTGTTATGAACCCGCGTCAGGGAAAAAAGTCCCGGAAGAATCGGAACCTCTAAGCCCTCCCTCATCTTTCCCTCCACCAGAAATTTTGTGATCTGATCCACCACCACCAAACCCAGCCCCACCGGTAAAAACCATCCTCCCCCGACTTTCCCTTCCTTCAACTTGTACTCCCTGTCGACACCACATCGGCACAACGCCCACACAAGCTCGGATGCTCCTTCTTCTTTCCCACCGATTCGGAATGCTTCCAGCACCGGTCGCACTTGACCCCATCGGCTGGAAAAACGGCCACTTCGATCCCCCCTGCTCCTCCCGCAACCTCCACCCCACTAACGAGACAAACCTCTTCTAGTAATCGGGCATCCTCTACGGCCAACCCACCTCCTTTGATCTGAACCTTCGCCTCCAAGCTTTTCCCAATCTTCTTCAGCTTTCTCTGCTCTTCCAACGCTTCATTCACTTTCCCCCTTACGGCAAGAAGCTTCTCCCACTTTGCCGCCTCTTGAGCAACCCAACTAACTGGCACTACTACCTCTGGAAACTTCTCCAAATGCACCGAAGTGGTCTTACCTCCTGGCATGCTCTGCCAAGCCTCCTCCGCCGTAAACGCCAACACAGGTGCCACAAGCTTCACCAACCCATCCAGAACCTCAAACATCGTCGTTTGGGCCGAACGCCTCTTGGGACTTCCTTCCGCATCGCAGTAAATCCTGTCTTTGCACGCGTCGACATAAAACGCACTTAATTCGACCGAGCAAAAACGATTCAACGCATGGTACACTGCGGGGAAGTTGTAGCTTTCATACGCCTCCTTCACCGTTTTAACCAACTCAGCCATCTTCGCCAAAATATACAGGTCCAAAGACTCGCGCTCCCTCACCGCATCCCTTTTCGGATCAAATCCCGACAAATTCCCCAACAGAATTCTCAGCGAATTTCGGATCAGCCGATAACTATCCCCCACCCTGCCAAAGATCTCTGTGGAAAACGGAACATCCTCTTTCGCATCCTCACTTGCCACCCACAACCTCACCACATCCGCACCATACTTCTCCACCAACTCCATCAAGGCCGGAGGTTTCCCTCT
>JBBAWA010000024.1:5367-17437 GCA_040397425.1 Methylacidiphilales bacterium | reverse complement strand
TGTACTAGGCGTGGGGGTGCGGGGCATCCCAAAATTGATGGCGGGTCCAAAATGAACGCACTTTTTACTCCCCAGTATTTATACCCATCCCTTCTATTTTGTTCTGCTCAGGAGCCAGTGTGCACTGCGCGAACGATTTAGTCTTCAATGGAAAGGAGTGAGCGCATAAGATTGTTCGTGCAAGGAAAGGCTTGCGAGAAGAAGCCGCCCAAAGCGGCGTAGAACAATGCCTTTCCCATAGATTTTTCTTAGCAATGCCGTTATGGAACGAATTATTGCTTAATTTTCATTCTTCCGTTTGCTGCTGCGCACAATTTCAGCGGCTCGAGGCTATTTACGAGCATTTAAGCAGAAGAAGAAAGTTATTTAGGAGATGGTTGTCAGAAGAGGCCCTTGGAACAAACGCCTTGGGGGCTTCTGCGCGTATCGGGCCTCTGGCGAAGGGAGCTTGTGAAAGCTTTTCGAAAGGGCCAGGAGGAAGGTCGCTTGAGACAATCGCCTTGGGGGCTTCCCTCGCGAGGCGACCTTCCTTGCAGCGTTAACAACCATCGTCACTGCCGGAGTTGGCAGGTAACTGTCTCAGGCGGCTGCTGCGCCTATGCCTATCATATATCGGCCTGTGGGTCTTCTGTGACGGTTTTACTAGGGTTTTAGGCAATGAAGCTTAAAAATTACAGAATTTCTTAAGGTTTCAATGGGAATGAGGCGGCTATGCTGAAGCTTGCCCGAGAAGCCATGAGTTACCACGATCCGTTTGAGACCATCTCGGAAGTGCGTTCCGTGTGGCGCATCCACACGCCCAGCAGGCGCTACAAGAACAAAGTGCTGGCAGCGTTCGAGAAGCTCATGCAACTTCCTAAGACCAGCTTTTACAAGCACAGCTTTCCGAGGTACGATGGCTACCAGTTCGACCTCCTTTCCTTTTCCATTGACCATGGTGAAGAAAGCCTGTCCTCTTCCTATCCAGATTGGTGATGGCTGATTCTCTTAAGGAGCTTTGTCGCCTTGCCACTAAATACGCCCTGTGTCCTGAAATGGCTGAACCTTCTTTGTCTGAGCTGAAAAAGCGTTTTTCCGGTTTTGAATGGTGCCCTGATAGGGCCACTGCTGCTGCTTTTGGCTATTACGCTGCCATGGAGGAGGTCAATGGCAAGAAAACTATTACGAAGGATATTTACGAGCAATGCACTGCAGTGGTAGAAGATGCGCAAAAGCTTGCTCTAAATCCAGCAGAAGCTGCCGATCGCATTTTCACTCTCATTTACCATTGGCTTGATAAAGAGCTGGAAAAGGAAGGGTGGGACACCATCGAAGACACTGATAGCTTCCGCCACGACCTTCATCGTTTGTTCAAGGACAAACTTATCAATGAAGAGTGGGTGGAGAAATATCAGCAAGCTTAGTCTCGATAAAACATTGAAGCAGCATGCAACACGCTAAAGCCTTCTAAATTGAGCCTCTGAAGACGTTCAGGGTAGAAGCAAGCAAGGCGATGGTCTTCCATGTCTTTATTGCGCAATGCCAAGCGGAAGTCGCGATCATCAACGCTGCATTTATCAAAAGGCTTCTTGAGAACAGTTTTTACAAAGTTAAAAGTGCTCTCAAACACTTCTGGCGAATAGAGCTTTGTTGCCCTGCTATACACCGTCATATACCTTTCCATTGTCAAACGATTACCAATGGCGTAGAGGTCGCAAATGTCGTTGCTGTGAGGCCCTTCGTGCTGCCATAGTTCATCTTCGGGCTCTGGACCTTCGCTTCGCCTGTCTTTCCAGCCCTGTTCCCACCACTTACGATGTTGCTCGCAACAGGCCAAACATCCTCCGCCTCCTCCTGGGTGCTTATGCACTGCTTCGTTAGAGGCAATAAGCAAACGAGCAAAGCGAGGATCTTCTGAAAGAAAAAATTCTCTTTTGTCCCAGCGCTTAGGCTCAATGTCAAAACGAAGCTTGACAATAGTGGAATGCTCTATGCCATTTTTCTTTTCCCATTGGACCATTTGTTCATAGCTGCGCTGCATTGAATAGAGCTGCATGCCAATGTGCTTCTTTGCGGCTTGCTTGTCTAACAAAAAGGCTCGTTCGGGCAGCACTAATTGAGCCTCAATTTTCTCTTCATCTTCAAAGCAATAGTTCTTAAAAGGAAGCGCATCAATCATTTCCTGCTTGCCTTCCAAGGGCACCTTCACATAGGAGCCTTCAATGCGCTGTTTTCCGCGCTGTTCCACTTGACAGTCCACTGTCCAAGAATGGAAGAAGCAATTGACAATGGCACCATCAGCTTCGAGAGCATCAATTAGTTCTTTCCATCGCCCTGCATGCTTCATGAAGCTACGCTTATGGCCAGAAAACAACAGGGCAATATACATTGTACGATTGTTAATTTTCTAGCTTTGTAGCCAATCCTACTCTCTCCCCATTGCTTCCTTTGATAGCGTGGAAGGATTAAGCTTTGGTGCCATGCTAGATGATCTGCCAATGCCTTTCGTGGCTGGAGCAATTAAGCTTTGGCCGGTTCATGGCCGCCCTGGCTATCAATGGTTTATTGCTTACCAAGGTAAGCCGTATTACTTTCGCACAAAGAGCGAAGCGCTGCTCTTCGCCAGGGACCAGCAAAGTGGAAGTGATCCTGAAGGGCTTTGCGACTGAGCTACAGTAAGGAGTGTTCGTTCAGCCCGCGCAAGGCGGGCTTTGTTGTCTCATGAAGCTCAAAGAAAGCGCAAAGTGCGAAAAGATTGCTCGAACTGGACGGGTGGAGAGCTGGTTGAACGATCCCGAGGGGCGTTTGGCCGTGAGCTGCACAGTATTTGTCGTGGAAGATTCAATGGAAGGGCCAGATGGCATTGAGCAATCATGGCGCTTTGTTTCTCATGGTCTTCGTAATGGTGCTGGCGTGGCGGTGCATCTTTCTAATTTGCGCCCTAAAGGAGAAGAGAATGGCAAGGGGCTTGTAGCCAGTGGTCCGCTCAGTTTTGGCAAAATCTATTCCACGCTCAATGAAATCCTTCGTCGTGGAGGAAAATACAAGAACGGCGCAGTTGTGCTGCATCTCGACTATGACCATCCCGACGCCATTGATCTGATTAAGGCTCCGCGCTCAGAGTTTCCATGGGCAAAGCGCTGCATTGACGTGGACGAACAGTTCCTTGACAAATCATCGCCCGAATTTATCAAAGCTTTGTGTCAGGGCATCTCCACTGGAGACATTTGGCTGAACAAGATTCGCTATAACGAAAGAGGAGAACGCTTGCGTGGAAATGTCTGCCTCGAGATTTATCTTCCTCATCGTGGCACTTGTCTTTTACAGCATGTCAATCTCGGTGCTTGTGGCATCAATCAAGTAGAACAAGCATTCATGGATGGCATGTATCAGCTTTGTAAGCTGCATCCTTCTACAGGCGTGGGCGACACTGGCGAATACCTTGCCCCTTCCATTGACAAGCAAGTGGGCCTTGGCGTGCTTGGTCTCGCTAATTTTCTCTCCATTCACGAAATCTCTTATGAAGATTTTGGCAAAGCTTTGGAAGCTTATCTTGGTGAGGATCCTCATCCTTGGTGCCATCATTGGGCTAGTCAACGTGCTGGCGAGGCCGTAGCCGCCATTCAACGGGGCTTGCTGAGCGCTGCGGACATTGCCAGGGAGCATGGCATGGAACGTGCCTTTACCATTGCTCCCACTGCTTCATGCTCTTATAGGTATTTGGACTCTAGGGGCTTCACCACTGCGCCTGAAATTGCTCCTCCCATTGACCGAATTGTCGATCGAGACAGTGAGACGATGGGTGTGGAAAGGTTTGAATATGGGCCGGTGGAGATTGCCGAGCAAGTGGGCTGGGAGGCATTCAAGAAAGTGGCTGATGGCATTGTTGAACTGATGCAGCGCACTGGTCTTTTTCATGGCTATTCCATGAACTGGTGGTCTGACATGACTATTTGCGATGAAGTATTCCTTCGTGACTGGCTTGCCAGTCCTCAATCGTCTATTTACTATGCCCTGCAAGTGCAATCAGGCACACAAGCAAAGGACGATGTTGGAGTAGACTTGGGGGAGAGTCTGGCCGACTTCTTTAGCTTGGACGAGCCCGAGGCTTGTTCTTTGGAAGCTGGCTTCTGTAGCGCCTGCGCAGAGTGAGCCACGTTTAAGACAATGGGGCAGCATTAGCTGCCCTTGTTTGTCGTCCTTTGTTTTCCCCATTGCTTCTTTTCACATGGCAGTTCTTGATTATTTTTCTGCAGTTGCCCGTAAGCGCCCTTGGCAAGCAGTGCCTGTGACCAAAGGCGATTTCGTGGAAGGCTCCGAGGAGACGATTTTTCGGGCTCTAGCCATTCGTCACCTTGAACTGCCAGTGAAGGATATGCTCCTTGAGGGGCTCGAGCGGGAGCTTCCCAACAGCCCCGGCCTTGTTGAATCCATTCATAGCAATATGGCTGACGAAGAGCGTCACGACTTGGCCTTGAGCTATGTAGCCGCTGCCCATGGCACGGACGAACAAGCAGAAAAAGAGGCTTTTCGAATTCGCCAGGCATGGATCGACCATCCTGCTCATCCAATTCTCAAAGTGGCAACAATTGAACGCAGTTTGTTTTTTACAATTTTGCCGTTCTTTCGTTTCAATGGAGACAAGGGGTTGAGGACTGTTGCCAGCGACATTTCTCGCGATGAAATATGCCACTCGTTTTGCAATACCAAGATTGCGGAGGAGTCTGGGGAGGAATACAGCAGCAGTCTGAACAAGCTTCGGAAAATGACAGCGCTGTGGATTTACGACAAGCTTGACTCTTCGTCCAATAAATACTTGGACAAAGATTTTTGGCTTCGCCAAAGCGACAGCTTGTTTCTCAGCGGCAAAGCTCCTGAACTGAACGAAACCCGCGCATCTACTGTTCCGGCGTTTTTCGAGACCAATGCGCTGAACTTGCCTGCCTATGGGCGTGGTTGATGCTATACTATCAACGACGGAGGGCAGGCCCCTGTTAGGCGTACGGTGACCCGTCGAGTAAGTCCTATTACGCCTGCTCCATCCGCGTCTGCTATGCTGATGCGACGGTCTAAGCCTGGCACTTGTCAGGGGCGGACCGTTCTTTGCTCCATGGCTCTGCCTGTGGAGAGCAGCGCACGGACTGGAAATTTTCGGTCGCCGCGTTTGCGTTCAAAGTCCTGCTTGCAGGCCAGGGGAATGGCCACCCCTGCCAGCATGGTTCCACTGACATGGACCTTCGGGCCCCGCTGAAACGGACCAAACACCCCCTAAGCCTCTCAACGATGCTCAAACCTGGGGGTCACTTGCGCTTAAGTGTTGGCACACGCTAGGCAGATAGCCTAGAGTCCTGGAGTTCGATTCCCAGAAGCGCCCTATGGCTCGATTCCGCATTATTGAGCGCAACTCTTTTATATATTCAGGGGTGCCCTGGTACGACGTGGAAGAGCGTTGTTTGTGGTGGTGGGAACCGCGTGGAACCTACGACAGTCTTGCTGAAGCAGAACTTCGCGTTACCGAGCTTCAGACAGTGGTTCCAGTTAAAAGAAAGGTGGTCAAGGAGTACGACTAATGAGTGCCTTCGTCATTGGAGACACCCACTGGGGACACGCCAAAAGCTTGTCCTTTGATCAGCCCGATGGTTCCCCATTGCGTCCCTTTTCTTCGTGCGAAGAGATGGACGAGACCATGGTGGAGCGCTGGAATTCAGTGGTCAAAGAAAAAGATACTGTGTACCACCTTGGCGACGTAGCGATTCCGCGCAGTGGACTAAAGAACCTGGCCAAGTGCAATGGGAGAAAGATTCTCATTCGCGGCAACCACGATACGTTCAAGCTCAAAGACTATGCCGAGTATTTTGAAGACATTCGTGGGGCCATGTTTCATCATGCAGGCAAGGCGCTACGAGGCGGTCTTATCTTCACGCACATTCCCGTGCATCCCGACAATCTTCGCGGGCACTATCTGGGCTGCGTACACGGACACCTTCACTGTCATCTAGTCTTTAAGGACGGACAGATTGATCAGCGATTCTTCAATGCTTGCGTTGAGAGGAATGATTTCACTCCTGTAGCATTAGAGCTGATCGTCGATCACTTCCGCACCAATGTCAGAGGAGCGGCGAACTTTTAACACGCCGTTGCGTGAGCCTCTCAACCCCATCATCCATCGCCTTCTTCAGGCTATTGATTGGCACAATTCCCGCTATTTCGAGGATCACGATCCTTGGCACTTGGAAAAAGCGGAAAGCTTGCGAAGCTATGTGAGAGAACTAAAGAATTGGGTGAAGAAAAAAGAGGAAAGGTGAAAGCAGAGTTTTCCCGCCTTAGGGAATCAACTGGTGCGGCCAGTGCTCTGCTTTGCTTTTTTGTCCAGAGCGCTTCAACTCGCTCCGAACGTTAATGGCCTGCTAAACCACGGAATCCAAACAAACCAACAGTGACGAGGATGTTGGAGCGGGGAGAGCCGAAGCCCTCCCCTTTAAATAGCCACTAGGCGCCTAGTGGGCTCCTGCAGGAAGCTTGAAAAGCTTAGCAGACTTCTGCCTCGGTTAGCTCGATGTATTCCGCTCGCCATTGGTGGAATGCTGCCTTTGCAAGGCGCACTTCCTCGCTGTTAGGACCATACAGCCTTCCGCCGTCCTCAACGGCCTTGGCGGCCTCCACGGCGTTCTCCCAGGCTTCTTCTATGGCAGGGGAGAGGACCATGATGAGGAGGCACGGTTTCCTTAGTCTATCCCTGCAAATTTTGCATTGCTTTCACCACTTTTTCTGCATTGCGCAGCTTTGGCAACAGCGTGGGTTTATAGGCATGTTCAGCCGCAAGAAGCTGGAGAGCTGTTTGCCGGTCTGCTTCAAGAAGAGCAAGAATAAAAGCTAGTTCCTTATTTGATAGTTCAATGCCAACCATTTTTCAGCAATTGTTGAAACAGTCTGATTGGTGAAAATTCTAGGCACTATCTGGTGAGGCTCCTTATCCAATCAATATTGTCGTCTTTGGACGCATCTAATACTGCTGCTGCAAGAGCAAAGCAATAGTCATCTACGCCTGAGTCCTTACCGCCAGTCACTGCCCATTGACCACTAGCTCGATACAGCACGCTGAGATTTTTAAGCTGCCAAATGAGCTTCTTGTGGGGGTACAGTTCAATCAGTCCAGCATTAAAAAGTTCGCGCAGTTTGCTGAAAGCTTTCATTTTGGTGCTAACTGACCAAGACAGTTCAGTGATTGGAAAATCTTTGGAAAGGTCTTGGATGATGGCAGAACTGTTGAACTGGTCAAGCGTGATGCTCTGAAATTCGTAAAGACGATGATGCTCCTTAATCCACTCTTCCACTTTTGCAATGCTCACTTCTTTCTTGCCACCAATTTCAAAATCAGCATCAAAGGTGTGTAGCTTGTCCACCACTAAGCGTTCGCCTTCGTAGTGAATGATGCAAGCAATGTATTCGTCTCGACCCACGCCACCACGGGCAGGGTCAAGGGAAAGAAAATAGGTGCCAGCTAGTTCACGCTTGGGCGGCAGCACTGATCTGTCCTTGTTCACTGCCACGTCCACCACTTCAGGAGCCAGCAGCACAGAATTGCTGCGCCTGAACTGAGCGCCATATTCCACCCAAAAGCTTTCTTCGTCTTTCTTGAGAGCGTTTTGCAGGAAAGGGCAATCAAAAGGCAAGTTGGGGTTGATGTCCCAAGTGGGAATTTGCAAGGCTTGCATGCCAGGGTATTCACCACTTTCGGCTTGTTTGAAATGCTCGTAGAACAAACCACTGGTTAGCCATGGAGATGACAGCTCAATGATTTTGCCGTGCTTGCCGAACTGGGCAATGGAAGGAGATAGTGCTGTGTACATGGCTTCTGCGCCACGGTTTGCATCGCCGTCAATACTGAAAGCAAGTTCGTCCATGACCACAGCCACGACAGCTTTTCCTCGAGATGCTCGAGCCGAAGCAGGAATAGCTTGAAACACACAGCCATTGCTTAGCTCAATCTCCAAGGATGTTTCCCTGGTGATCTCCTGCTCTAGAGGGCTGTTGATGATGAGCTGACGAATGTTGTCGAGGGCAATCTTGGACTGACCCAAGTCGTTGGCGACTGTCACCACATACCACTTCTCCCCCTTGCGCACCCTCCTGCGGAAATGCTCATCTTGGCAAAAGGCCATGTAGGCAGCAGCCACTGAGGCCATAAAGGTCTTGCCACTCCTCCGTCCCATCGACCAAATGGCATGGTTGACGTTCTCTTCAAACAGATTGTTGAGAATTCTTTGCTGCCTGGGCCACAGGGGCGTTTTAAGGACTAGCTCCGCAAATTCACTACACTTCAGCACGATATTTAGCCACGGCCAGTTCTTCCATGTTATGCAACAATTCCTTTGGGAAGAAATACGCTGGCCTGTTACGAGCCGGATCCGCCCAATACTGCTCGTCCATCGCTTCCCTTCCCCAGCACCATCCGTGAATAAGAGTGCGATGGTTTTCGATGGTCACTAGGACAAATTTCTTATGCGGGTCTTCATTGCGTTGCACGATGAGATCGTAGGAATGCTTCGACCGGGTTTTGATGTCCATGCCAGGCAGGTCATCTGAGCCACGCTTGGCCTCGCTTTCTTGATAGAGCAAATGCTTGAGCCCCAGGAAGGAGCCTACAGCCATTTCGCCCGCTGCGCCAAGCAAATGAATTTCCAAGGCTTTGTCGCCACGAGCTGCTCCGCGGTTACGACCACGAAGTCCTTTGGCTTCATTTACGGACTGCCTCCGCCTTCCTTCCTCCATTGCCTGCTTTCGTTCCTCTTCGGAGAAGACAAATTCAATGGGAGTGGGCATAACAGGACGCACGTCATGGCCATCATACCCATCTTTAGAATGGAAGCAAGCCCATAATGTGAACAATGTCGGAAGAAGCTGTGGATCTTGGCCATGCGAACGAAGCTGGCTTGCGGGCAGACGGACTGGCCAATGCGCTTACGGGCATGGGCATCAAGGGTCGTGACAAGAGCCTGCAAACCACTGCCCAGCCCATTGTCTTCCTGGCTCAAGAGGAGCTGGAAGCTCTGTACGGCGAATGGCTTCCGCGCCGCATTGTAGATATTTATGCAGAGCAGGCCACGCGCAAAGGCTTCAAGGTGCTGTTTGGTGGCGAGGGTGCTGCTGCTGAGGAAGTGGTGGGCATTGAGCAAACCATTGAAGATTTGCACATCCTTGAAAATTTCATGCTGGCATCAAAGAACGCTCGCCTCTATGGCGGGTCGGTCATTTTGCTCTACATCGACGACGGTCGACCTGCAGATCAACCAGTAGACAAGAGCCGCATTTATGCCGTTGAGGGAATGGAAGTGCTTGACCGCTGGCAAATCGCACCAGTGATCAACGAAGAAAATCTATACGATTACTCTAAGGCAACGTATTACCAAATTATTTCAGGCGATCTTATTCGCCAACCCCAACTCACCTACATCCACAAAGACCGCATCTTGCGCTTCGATGGCGACTGGCTTCCCTATCGGATTAGGCAAAGGAACTATGGATGGGGGATGAGCAGTTTGCAGACTGTTTACGAAAGCTTTAAGCATTATTGGACCGGCCTGAATGCTTCAGCCACGCTGTTGTGCGAGTTTGATATTTTTGTTCACAAAATTAAGGGCTTGGCGCAAATGCTTGCTGCTGGCAAGGAGAAAGATGTGCGCGATCGCTTAGTGCTAAATGATATGAGCAAGAGCGTCTATCGCGGCTACGCCATTGATGCGGAAAAAGAAGAACTTGCTTTTATCAGCAGGAACTTTGGCGGTGTGGGAGAAATTCTCGAGAAGATGCGCGTGGACATCATTGGCGCCTCCAAGATTCCTCATACTGTGCTGTTTGGCGAAAGCCCGAGCGGCCTTGGTTCCACAGGCAGAAGCGAAGAGCGGGACTTCGCTAAGACGTTGGCAGATTACCAACAATCCACTTTCCATCGTCCTCTCAAGAAGCTGATGGAGCTGATCATGCTCAGCCGCACTGGCCCGACGAATGGGCGGATGCCTGAGTCATGGCGCATTCATTTCAATGATCTGTTCGAGCTGAACGAGCGCGAGAAGGCCGATGTGAGAGCCCGCGTGGCAGCCGTTGACGGGCGCTACATCCAACTGGGAGTGCTGAGTCCCAAGGAAGTGGCTGACGCCCGCTACGGCGGCTCTGAGTGGTCAATGGAACTCACGCTCGATCCGTCCGTCGTGCGGGAACTTCCCAACCAAGGAGGGGGTGGTTCCACTCAAGAAGGGGGTGAAAAAATGAAGGTGCCTCCTGGCGGTCGCGATCCGCTTGATGAGCAGAATGGCACTCTTCCCATGGACGGAAGTCGAGAAGTGGAAGATGCCGCTGGCCTGTACTTGCCTCGTGACCTCGAGCATCAGCGCGGTGACGTTACCTTCACAGACAAAGAACTGCACAGTCGAGCCGTGTCGGCGGCCAAAAGCAAATTCAAAGTGTGGCCATCGGCTTATGCCAGCGGCTATGTGGTGCAGCAGTACAAGCGTATGTACAAAGAAAAGCACGGCTCAATGAGCGGCGCTTTCAAGGGCGATGGTCAGGAAATTTACGCCGATGATCTTGATAAATGGTTCAAGGAAAAGTGGGTGAGAATTGGTGCCAATGGGGAGATCATGGGACCATGCGGCGCTCGTGAAGAAAAAGAAGGAAAGCCCAAATGCCTGCCGCAAGCCAAGGCGCAAGCCATGAGCAAAGAAGAGCGTCAAACCATTGTTGCTCGCAAGCGCAAGGCCGATCCCGACCCGGAGCGCAAAGGGCCAGCCAAACTGGTCAGCAGCAAAGTGGATGCAATTAAACCTATGAAAGTGGAGGGTCTCATCCTTGGCAACATTGACGAAGAGGCTTTTATTACGGAGGCTGACATTGACAAAGCGCTGAGCGAATGGAAAGAGGAGGCTCCCGCCAAGTTCAAAGAAATTCTGGAAGCCGACAATGCTGAATAGTCTCAGTGCTTTTTCAGAAGCAGTGTTGTCCAGCAGGATGGACGCTGCGTGGTCTTACGACCGTAATACTGGACGCTATCGGGACGAACGCGGCAAATTCTTGAGCCAAGCTTCTGTGCAAAAGCTTGTTGATGGTCGCATTGATAAACTGGAAGCCTCCCTTAAGCGCTTCACGCGCATGCTTAATGATGGATCCATCACCCTTGACCAATGGCAAGGAAGCGTGCGAGAAGCCATTAAGGCCGCCCACATTCAAGCAGCAATTATCGGCCATGGAGGCAAGGCTGGTATGGGCAGTGCAGAATATGGTCGAGTGGGTCAAAGGCTTCGCCTGGAATATGATTTTCTTGCGAATTTTGCCTCCGATTTGCTTGGTGGTCGCATATCTGCTCCCATGGCTCTGGCTCGCATTGGCTTATATGCTCAAAGCGTTCGTGGCAGTTACTGGCTGGGAGCCGAAATTCGACAACAAGAGCAAGGCTATTCCTTAATGCGTCGCATCTTGGACGACCAAGCCAAGCACTGCGAAGATTGCCTGCGGTATGCAGCTCGTGGCACCGTCCCCATTGGAAGCGTGCCATTGCCAGGGCAGCGTTGTGAATGCGGCGCCAGGTGTCGTTGCTCCGTGCGCTACTTCAGGCAACAGCCACAAACGGTGCCAGTATAGTAAGGCAAAGTTTGAAGCCCATGAAAGTCCTTGTAGGAGACACTGGCCTGATTGGTAGCGTTCTGCAGCAGTCCACCAATTTCGACGCCACCTTCAACTCCAGGAACATTCACGAGCTGCCGGAGATTGCCAATATGCCAGGGCAAGTGGACGAGCTGTATCTCGCTTGCCTGCCTGCCACAAAGTGGCTAGTCAATCAAGACCCGCTCAAAGATTTCAACAATATTCTCTCCATTGTTGATGTGTTGACGCGAGTATGGGCAACGAAAGTAATTCTCATTTCCACCATTGATATTTATCAGCCCGATGATTTAGGGGCTAATGAAAGTTGCTGGACGCGTTTTGGGCCGCTAGGCTATGGCGCCAATCGGCTTCTGTTTGAAACGCTTGTTCAAGATACACTCGCCTTTCAAACTTGTATTGTGCGACTGCCAGCCGTCTTCCACCCGCTCATCAA
>JBBAWA010000024.1:0-5267 GCA_040397425.1 Methylacidiphilales bacterium | reverse complement strand
AGGAAGAAGTGATGAACGACATGGAGGCATTCATCAATGAAGCTCGGGGTTAGTGCAATTGGCTGGGAAGCCGAGGACCATACAGAAATTGTTCTGCATCTTCCCGACGGTGTTGAACTGCTAGAAGCCGTGCCCTTCAAAAGACACAGTCGCTTTTCTGGCTATCTACAGAAATACTCAGCACAGTCACTGTTCTATGGCATGGACATTGATGCCTTTTGGGACGAGCAGGCGTTGGATTCATGCTTGGCCAATTTAGTGGCCATGGCTTGTGAGTATGAGTGGAAGCGAATGGTGCTGGGAAGCCCAGGACTGCGCAAAGGCGACAGGCGTTATTTGATGGATGCGCTTGCAAGAGTGAATGATGCTCTTGCGACTATCGATTGCATTGTCTGTATCGAGCCCGTAGCAAAACCCTACGGCGGCGAATACTTCTTTACGGTCGAGGAAATCGTACAGAGTCTTGCAGAGTATTCATTGTCTCACACTGCAACAATGATCGACACCAATAGCGTGTGGCTGGAAAATCAATGGCCAGAAGATGTGCTTGTTCAATACTTCCCTTATGTCAAGCACGTTCACATTAGCGACCAAAACATTGGCCCCATTGTCTCCCAAGAAAAGCATGAGCGTTTTGCCGAAGCGTTGCGCAATGCCGAGTATGAAGGGGCGGTAATTCGTGAGCTACTGAAGGCAAAAAATTATCCAGGCGAGTACCATTACTTCGCTCATCTTTACAGGCCCTCCAGCATTTCACGCACCCTTTCCTCGATCAAATAGATGCCCTGAATCTTGCCTGTGTAGCAAGAAAGGAGATTATCTTGCTGCTTGAACAGCGGAGCCCTGTAAGCACTGGCATTGCTCCGCTTGCTCTTCATTGATAGCACAATGCTTTGGCGAGAAAGATGATTTAGGAAGTCTGGCCAGTATGAACGAGCATGAAGCTCTGCTTTGTGCCTTAGTTGTTCCAGCGTTTCCATGGAAGGTCTCTCTTCAATGGGCAGCACTGAATCAGCGGCAACGCTATGTACGACATGACTCAGGGACATGGTGCCGTCGTGGAACGGATAGAAAGAAAACAAGGGTCCGTCAATATAAGTGAGAGCGCCAAAGGGCAAAGGCTTTTGAACGCTATAAAGAAACATTGCCACTGCCTCGAAGTATTCATTGCTTGATGGTTTTAGCAGCGCATTGTTTGTGCAATCAATTACCAAACGAAAATCTTGCTTCAATTGCTTAATGTCTTCCCTGGTAATTTGTTCTTGCTGAAATACTGGGGACAATTGTTCGGAAAAGAACCGCTTGGCCTCGACAGGGGAAATGTAACGCTCTTGAGTGCGCCAAACCATGGAAGTGTCACGAAGAAAGCCTGCCTCAATTTCTTCATGCTGGAAGACCAATGGAGGAAAGATGCTTCTGATGGTTCCTGCGTCTAACAAGCTTTCATCTTCTGGCACTGCGTACAAATTATTCTCCACTGCGTAAGTGAGATTTCCGTATTCGTGCATGAAACGATCAAAAGTAAATCTGCACAGTGAGCGAGTGGCCGCATTCCTTGCGTAGTGGTAGCCAAGGTGAAGCCGATTTTGGTTGATCAGCGAAGCGCCGTGGAATGGCTCGAGCTTGCGGTCGAACAGCGTGATGTGGTGTTCGTCTCTAAGTTGATAAGCCAAGTGGCATCCCACCCATCCAGCCCCAATAATTGCTACGCGCATGCCACGGTCCGCTTCTGCCATAGTCTAAAACCCTTGTAAGATGAGGCCAGCTTTCCTTTTCTTGTGGCAACTATTCTCTACTGCGGCGACGTGGGGGTGCAAACTGGTTTTGGGCGCGTGAGCGAGCATTTGATTCCAGCACTGGCCAAAGAGCATGACGTGCATGCCTTGGCCATAAATTGGCATGGTGACCCCAATGAAATGCAGGAGCACTGCAAAATGTACCCTGCCATGGCCTACGGCTCCGACCCATTTGGTCAACATCGCATTGGAGAACTGGTTCAAAAAATCAAGCCTGACCTCGTTTTCATCCTTAACGACATTTGGGTGGCAATCAATTTGTTCAATGGCATCAAGCCATTCAAGGAAAGCATTGGCTTCAAAACCATTGTGTACACTCCCATTGACTCCTACGGCTTGTTTGCTGAACTGTGCGAGCCTATTAACCATTGGGATAAGCTCATCACTTATACGGACTTTGCCAAGGAAGAGCTGCGCAAAATGGGCTACGACAAGCCCGTGGAAGTGGTGGGGCATGGCACGGACTTCACCAAGTTCTTCCCCATGGACAAAGAGCAATGCAGGAAGGACCTAGGAGTGCCAAACGATGTGTTCATCGTCTTCAATGGCAACAGGAATCAGCCGCGCAAACGCATCGACCTGACCATCAAGGGCTTTGTCCGATTTGCCAAGGACAAGCCTGATGCGCGTCTGTGGCTCAATATGGGCAAAAAGGATATGGGCTGGGATTTGGTGCCTTTGTTCAAGCGCGTGGCTAAAGACGAAGGCTACGACCCTACTGGCAAACTGATTCTTACAAGTCCCGAGTTTTCCACGCACAACTGCCTGCCCATTGAGCAGCTCAATAAGGTGTACAACGCCTGTGATGTGGGTGTAAACACTTGTATTGGCGAGGGGTGGGGCTTGGTCAATACGGAGCATGCCGCCACTGGCGTGGCGCAACTTGTGCCTGACCATACAAGCTTGAAGGAAATTTTTAGCGAGGTGCCTCGCATTCAATGCCAAGGTTCCGAAACCGACAGAAACTATGGCCTCGAGCGTCCGCTTCCCACGCCCGAAAGCCTCGCAGAACTTTTGAGCGGATATTACGAAAATCGCGATTTTCTTGCCACCGATGGCGAATGGTGCTATAAACGCATCCATGAAAAGCAGTTCACTTGGCCTTTCATCCAAAAGAAGATGCTTGCCATTATTGAAGAAACGCTTGCTCAAGGTGCTTCTTCTCAGTTCAAAGGCTTCGGCACTCCCGCAAAAATTGTTTGATCACCATGGAAATCTCTCAAATTTTTCTGAGCGACGCGGGGGATGAGCTTTCGCCGTTTCTCCAATATGCCACTGGCACTGTTAAGGCTTCGTTTCCTTCTGCAAACCACACCGTCTACACCAAGGAAACACTGAGACAATTTATTGCCGACAACTACGATGCGGATGTGCTGTGGGCTTACGATTGTCTCAAGCCCTATTCGTACAAAGCTGATCTTGGGCGCTTTTGCCTGTTGAACAAGCTTGGTGGATGGTATTTGGACATTGCCATCAGGGTGGTCAATCCCGTAGAAGTGGGGCCTCGTATCAAGTGGCTGGCATTTCGGGACATCCAACGTTTTAGCTTCACTTCTTGGGCATGCGCTACGACCGTGCTGTATTCCCAGCCCGACAATCCCGCGCTAACCACGGCCATTCAGTTGATCGTGAACAATTGTCACGAGCGCTTCTATGGCATCACTCCACTGTGCCCCACTGGTCCCACTCTCCTCGGTCAGGCTCTGGCAATGAATGGTCCCAACTCTGATTTTGTCTATGGTGACTATTTAGAGCTGACGCCTACGCATGAGCAAAAGAACAGGGCTTTCGTCTTGCCCGATGGAACTATTATGGCTTGGTCCAAGCCTTCTGGTGGTGGTGATCTTACTGGTGTTGGCGCTAAAGGCGTGAATAATTACAACGAACTTTGGGCCAAGCGAGATGTCTATGCAAGCTGAAGATTGGCACATCTATGTAATGTGTCATGGTGACAATGAGCCGCGCTATTCATCATCTGCTTCTCTCCATCGCATGAAATTAGGAGCAGAAAGTCTTCCCCACGAAGAGATGCTGCAACTTTTTCATACGGGCTGGCACTTGGATAATGTGGGCGGCCATAACATCTCCACTTACAACAAATGGTGGTCGGAGTTGACCGGCATTCATTGGCTTGTCAATAATGCCACGGAAGAGTTTATTGGCAATGCTCAGTACAGACGACAATGGGCAGACGAAGGGCTGGCACCATCGTCTCCCTCAGTGCTGTACATTCCCGAGCCAGAACATTTTGGCTGCTCCATTGCCAAGCAGTATCGCGAGGGGCATGTCGGCATGGACGGCATTGAGCAGGCGCTATTGGCTGCGGATCGCGGGCAGTTGCCCATTACTAGAGAGGATCTCGAGCTTGCCTTCAATCAAAACATCTTCTTCGGCCACATCATGGCTAGGGGAGCCCATGCGAGCTATTGTGAAATTATGCAAACGCTGCTTGATTGCATGTGGCCCATTTGGGACAACTGCCAAGATAAAATTAAACAAATTGAGGGTTACAACTGTCGATACATTTCGTTCTTAGCGGAACGCATTATGACGGCTTTGATTTTGCATCGTGACAAAGTGTGGCCGGGCATTAGCATTGAAACAGCGCCAATCAATTTCCTTCCATAGAAAATGACTAACAAAGAGAAACAGGCCAAAGTGGCCAAGGTGATGCGTGAATTCAAGGGCGGCAAGCTAAAGAGCAGCAGCGGCGAAGCAGTGAAGAATCCGCAACAGGCGCTTGCGATCGCCTTGTCAGAAGCTGGCATGTCGCGCAAACCAAAGAAAGACATGGGCGATGAATACTACCTGGCCTTCATGAAAGAGCTTGCTGGTGAAGAAGAAGAGGAAGAGGAGGAGATGGATGGCTCTTGCGGAAAAAAGCGCTGAGGGGCGACGCTGAATCGTTTGCCCCTCCATCGTCTGTTCGTTCTGCTGCGCGTCGCGGACTAGAGCTGCGCAAGAAACATGGCAAAGGCGGGCTGACCACGCAGGAAGCTGGTAAGCAAGGCATTGGTA
The DNA here is from genome assembly GCA_040397425.1 of Methylacidiphilales bacterium. Taxonomy (GTDB): domain Bacteria; phylum Verrucomicrobiota; class Verrucomicrobiia; order Methylacidiphilales; family Verrucolacustridaceae; genus Verrucolacustris. The sequence goes on along the minus strand of JBBAWA010000024.1, from coordinate 453 downwards.
GCGGCGTGGCCAGGGCGGGTGATTTGGCGGGCGGCAGCAAGATCAGCTACGCCACCATCAAGCGCATGGCCGCTTTCTTCTCTCGTCATGAAAAGAACAAGAGCGGGGGCGAAGACGACGCTGGCTACATCGCATGGCTTCTATGGGGAGGCGACGCTGGTAGGGCATGGGCCAATCGAATCATTAAGATGGTGGAAAGCCGCAAAAATCAATCGTGAGCGAATACGTCCGCGTTATTGAAGAGGAAGAAGACGGTATTGGCATCATGAAGGCCCTGTGCATTCTTTCTGCGCATGAGCACCGTGATACTTCCAACTGGCGGCTAGTCGAAGAGCAGCATTTCAAGAATGGGCGCCTTGATGAAACCCACATCTTTGTGCGCAATGCTTACGACAAGCCCCATGAATATTTTGAGCCAGTCAAGATGCTTGTCTTCGAAGCTGAGGCTATTGC
>JBBAWA010000023.1:6250-17867 GCA_040397425.1 Methylacidiphilales bacterium | reverse complement strand
TTAACCAAGGAGGAGACAGAGCAGTTAGCGAGATCTTTCCTTTTGCCTAAGCAGGTGACAAAGGTGGAGGAGCTTGGATCAGTGGATTACTGTTACGAGGCAGAGGGGTTGGCTCGGTTTCGAACTAGTGTGGTTCGTCAGCGACGTGGGTGGGAATCGGTCTTTCGGGTGATTTCAAACAAGATTCGCACGATGGATGAATTGGGGTTGCCCCCCGTTCTTAAAACGCTGACGAGGTATCACAACGGGCTGGTTTTGGTGACGGGCGCGGTGGGAAGCGGAAAGTCGACGACCTTAGCTTCCATGGTGGATCACATTAACCGGGAGAGAAAGGATCACATCATTACGTTGGAGGATCCGATCGAGTATGTTTTTAATCCTGCGGGATGTCAGGTTTCCCAGCGAGAGATTGGAGCCAATTCGGCCAGTTTTTCGAGTGCTTTGCGAGCGGCATTGCGGGAAGACCCTGACGTGATCATGGTGGGGGAGATGAGGGACTTGGAGACGATCTCACTGGCCATCAGCGCATCGGAAACGGGGCACTTGGTGTTGGGTACCCTGCACACGAGTACGGCGGCTCGGACATTGGATCGTTTGCTGGATGTTTTTCCCATTGAGCAGCAGGCGCAAATTCGAACGATGGTGAGTGAGTCGCTGCGGGGAATCGTGTGTCAGCAGTTGATTCCAAGAAAAGATGGTCATGGGCGGCTTTTGGCCTTGGAGGTGTTGGTGAACAATCCTGCGGTGGGAAATCTGATTCGGGAGGCGAAAACGTTTATGCTTCCCGGGGTGATGCAGACAGGGAAAAAATTGGGAATGAAGCTGATGGATGACAGTTTACAGGAGTTGCTGGACAAGGGATTGATCACGGGAGAGGAAGCCTATCGCCGAGCCGAAAATAAAAAGCTGTTTGCGACAGCCTTGGCGGGACAACTGTGATGAAAAATCTAATCGATGAGCTATTTTCAATCTTGGTGGAGAAAGGGGGGAGCGATCTGCATTTGTTAGAGGGGCAGCCAGCGAAGATCCGGCGTCACGGCGAGGTATCCAAAATCCAGGAGGAGCCGTTGACTCGGGAGATGATGATCCGTTTGCTTGAGCCGATCTGTTCCCCGCCTGCGTGGAAAAAGTTTGTGGAGTTGGGAGATCTGGATTTCGCGTATGAGATGGATGAGAATAATCGGTTTCGGTGTAACTTCTACAAGCAGTTACACGGATATGGGGCGGTGTTCCGAATTATTCCGACCAAGATCAAGACGCTCAAAGAGTTAGGGGTTCCGCCTGTGATTGAGAGTTTTGGAAATTATAAATCTGGATTGGTGCTGGTGACGGGTCCGACAGGTTCGGGTAAATCGACTACATTGGCGGCTGTGGTGGACTCAATTAATACGAATCACTCCCGACATATCGTGACAATCGAGGAGCCGATCGAGTTTGTGCATCCAAATAAAAAATCTGTGATTACGCAGAGGGAAGTTCCGAACGAGACTCCGAGTTTTGCTACCGGATTGAAGGCTGCCTTGCGCGAGGATGCGGATGTGGTGCTGGTGGGTGAGATGCGGGATCTGGAGACCATTGCGTTGGCGTTAACAGCCGCAGAGACGGGGCTGTTGGTGTTTGGGACATTGCACACGAACAACGCGAGGAAGACGGTGGATCGAATTATCGATGCATTTCCCAGCAACCAGCAGGAGCAGATTCGAACGATGCTGGCGAATTCCCTGCGGGCGGTTTGTGCGCAGCTGTTGTTGAAGCGGTCAGATGGTGGTGGACGACTCGCGGTGAACGAGATTTTGGTGGGGAATAATGCGGTGGCTTCGATTATCCGTGAGGGGGCGACGATGAAGTTGAACGACGTGCTGAAGACGGGAAAGGCGGAGGGAATGCAGTTGATGGATGATGCGATCGATGGGCATTTGAAAGCGGGACGGATTTCTCCGATGGAAGCGTACATGAAAGCGATTGATAAATTGCGCTTTCAAGAGCTTCTACCTAAGGATGCGGGAATCGGATGAGTTGCGAGAGGGCGACTCCGACGGCACTGAGTCGGGCAACAGAGCATTGCCGTTTGGGGCGTGTTTTGAGTGAGCAGGAGGCGGAACAGCTGGTAGGTGGGTTGGCGGATGAGGGCGTGCCGGATTCACTGAAGGTGGATTTTCTGCTGGCTTGGGCAGCGAAGGGTGAGACGGGGGGTGAGTTGGCAGGAATGGCCCGGGCATTTTTGGCAAGGGCGAAGTCGGCGGGTGTGACGGGGAGGTGGGGCGGAAAGGGATTGGCGGATTGTTGTGGAACGGGGGGAGGAGGTAGGCCGATTGTGAACATTTCTACGGCGGCGGGAATCGTGGCGGCGGCGGCTGGATTACCTGTCTCCAAGCATGGGAATCGTGGAATCACTCGGCCGAGTGGAAGTGCGGATGCGTTGACAGTTTTGGGAGTTCGGGGGGCGAGGGATGCGGGGGAGTTGGCGAGCTGCTTGGGGGAGGTGGGTTGTGCTTTTTTATATGCCCCTGATTTTCATCCCGCGTTTCGTGGGGTGGCAGGTGCGAGGAAGATATTATCCACGCAGGGTAAGCGTACTGCCTTTCACTTGTTGGGTCCGCTTGTAAACCCAGCGAGGCCTGAGATCAGGATGGTGGGGGTGTTTCGAGAGGAGGATATGGGCAAGTTGGCGGAGGCCATGGATTGTTTGGGGGTGGAATCGTATGCAATTCTTTATGGGGAAGATGAAAAGGGGGCTCCCTTGGGTGAATTGTCGCCACTGGGCCGCAATCGATTGATGGGGAAAAAGGATGGGAAAAAATTTGATCTTTTGGAGAAGTCGTCCTCTGGCGATTGGGGTTCCTCGTTGGATTTGGAGGCGCCGAAGGCAGAGGAGAGTGCGGCCAAGATTCAGGCTGTTTTGGCGGGAGACGGGGCTCGGGCGGTGCGAGGAGCTGTGGTTTGGAATGCGGGGGCACTGCTTTGGCTTGGCGGAGTCGCAAAGGATTGGGAGGAGGGACGAAAAGTAGCGGAGGAAACAATCGCCAAAGGGGCTGCAAGGGCTCTGTTAGAAAGATGGAGGACGTGGAGTCGGGGCTAAGTCTGAAGAAAAGGGTTTGAGGATTTTTCGCGACCGACGGTAGTGGTGGGGCCGTGGCCTGGATAGACAGTGGTTTGCGGAGGAAGGGGCAGAATCTTTTTTTGGATGCCTGTGATTAGGAGGTCTCGACTTCCTCCGGGCAGGTCCCAGCGGCCGACCCCATCGGCAAAGAGGACATCCCCGCCAAAAAGTTGGTTCGATTGGGGTAGGTAGAGGCAGAGGCTGCCGGGGCAGTGTCCAGGAACATGGAGAAGTTGAGAGTTAGGCCAAGAGGCTGGGGGCGGGTTTAGATCGTCAATCGTTTGAGTCGCGCGTATGGGTTTCAGTTTTTGAGGTAGACCAAAGGTGAGCATGGAGTCGGGGTTGAGGCAGAGAAAAACGGTATCGGGATGGTAGTAGACAGGGCAAGCGGCCCACTCCGCGATATCTGCGGCGTCCCAGATATGATCCCAGTGGCCGTGGGTGAGAAAGAGGGAGTGAGGCTTGAGTTTTTTTGTTTTAAGGAAGTCGAGAAAGCCCTCGGGCGCATCGATGGCAAGGAGATGGCCGTTGAGATCAAGAACGTAGGCGTTGGTGGCAGCGAGGCCACCCGTATAAGTCAAAGGTTCTTTCATGGATTGTTGGGTAGAGGAGATAAGGGATTAAGGGGTTTTTGGCTTCAGGGAAAGGTGGGAATTCGGCCGATGTGGCAAGCTGGATAGGATCGGAAGAATCGTTATAGTGAAATCGTGAAGTACATTCGATACGCGATCGTTGTTTTTCTTGGAATGGCAGGGTTGTGGGCGGAGGAGCCTCCCAAAGAAGAGAAGAGGAAAGATGAGGTGAAGCTGGATGCGGCTGAGGAGGTAAAGTTGGGCAGGGGAATGGCTTTTCAGGGATTTGCAGCAGAGCAGCAGGAGGCGTGGAGGCCTGCAAAAGATTTGTACACAGCGGCCTTGGTCAAAGCTCCAGAGATTCCGTGGATCTGGTTGCGAAGGGGGTTTTGTGAAATCAAATTAGAGGATGAGACGGCGGCTCAGCAGGATTTTGCCAAGGCAATTTCATTAGGAATTTCAAAAGAGAAGTCGGATGCAGTCAATGATCTACAATTTCTGATCACATTGCGGTCCAAGGCAGGCCCGTTGGCGGAGTTTCGGGATCCGAAGGCAGCTGTGGTGTTGGCGCGAAAATTGGTGGAGTTGGATCGAACGACCGACTTTGTTTTGCTGGAGGCGGCATGTTTGGCGGAGTCGGAGCAGTATCTGAGGGCACAGGAGTTGCTTTTAGGTCGAATTCGGGAGGTGGAGGATGCGGAGGAGAAGGGGCGATTGCAAACGGCGGTTGAGACATTCCGAACTCAGTCCAAATTTGGACCTGCTTTGGAGGGTTTGGAGTTGGAAAAAGAGGGAAAGTATGAGGAGGCGATGGATCGGTATACGAATGTGCTGGATCAGGCTCCCGAAACAGCGTGGGTTTTGGTGAGGAGGGCATTCTGTTTGGCGAAGACGGGAGATCCTTCGGGGTCAAAGGCAGATTTGCGTCGAGCGATGCGACTTTTACCTGAGACAGCAACGGATCGGATCACAGTGGCTTGGGCGAAAGCCAACTGTCCTTTTCTGGAGTTTCGAGATGGGGCAGGGGCGGTGAGTTTAGCCAAGAGAGCGATTCAGGATGAGCCCCTGATTCAGACGTATGGAATTTTGGCTTCAGGCTATGCGGAGATGGGGGATTTTCGGAAAGCGCAGGAGACGGTGATGTTGGCGTTGAGTAAGAGTTCTGTGGAATCGGAAAAAAAGGAGTTAAAGAAAAAGCTGGAACTGTTTCGAGATAAGAAACCTGAGATGGATGATTGGGCTCCGCGGGCTACACCGCGGGGGCCGAGTTTGTAGGGTTGGGTTGCGCAGGGAACTGGTTTAGAAGCGGAGGATGGCAAAATCATGGATCAATGGAGCGTTAGGTGTGGGATTCCTTATTTTTGCGGTTTCTTGTGGGGAAAAAAGTAAGGTGGCGAGAGATTTGATCGATCGGGAACTCTTCTTCGGGAACCCTGCGTTGGCGAGCCCGCAGCTTTCACCCGACGGGCAGTGGGTTGCCTTTTTAAAGGAGAAGGAAGGTATCTTAAATCTGCATTTGGTCAGGTGGGGGGAGAAGTTGGAATTGGCGAGGGCTTTGACGGCTGAGAAGAGTCGGCCTCCTGCAGGATTCAGTTGGACGCGAGATTCGCGGTATCTGTTGGTGGCACAGGATTCGGGTGGGGATGAAAACTATCGTTTAAGGCGTTTGGATTTATCTGAACCTGAAGATCCGCAGACCGGGTTGCCTGTGGCACAGGAGTTACCGATTCGTAAGGGAGCGAGGGCAATGGTGATGGCGTTACCCAAGGGAAAGCCGAACGAAGCTTTGCTGGAGGTGAATGAGAGGGATGAGAAGTACTTCGATGTCGAGCGACTGGACATTGCGACCATGCAGCGGACGCCTGTGTGGGAAAATCGGGAGGGTTGTGCGGATCTGGTTGCTGATTTAGACGGGAATTTACGTTTGGCGACGCGGATGACAAAGGATGGGGGAACAGAGCTGATGCGGGTGGAGGGGAAGAAGTTGTCGAAGCCGATTTTAAAGGTGAGTTGGCAGGAGGCGATGGGGGGATTTACGTTTCGAAAAGGCGGACGAACACTGTATTTGGAAACCAATGTGGGAGACGGGGATTTATCCTATTTGGCTGAGATGGATCCGAAGAGTGGGAAGGTGACGCGGTTGGAGTCGGACCCATTGGGGCGGGTTGATTTATCGAGGGCAGCGTTTTCAGAAGCAACAGATGAATTGGTGGGGACGGTGTATTTTGATGATCGAAAGAGGAATTACTGGAAGGACAAGGGGTTTGAGGAGGATTTTCTTTTTCTAAAGAAGAAATTCCCAAATCTGGAAGTGGGGTTGGCGGATATGTCGGGGGACGATGGAAGATGGTTGGTATTGATCTCGGGCGATACGGATCCTGGAACGTACTATCTCTTTGACCGCAAGAGTCGGGAAGTTTCGCTTTTCGGGGCTTTGCGACCCGATCTACCCAAGGAGAAGTTGGCTCCGATGATGCCTGTGAGATACCCGTCTTCCGATGGGTTGGAAATTCCTGGGTATTTAACCTTACCGTATGGAGTGGAGGCGAAACAGTTGCCGTTGCTGGTAATGCCTCACGGAGGACCATGGGCGAGAGATTATTGGGGTTACAATGGGACGGCTCAATTTTTTGCGAACCGGGGTTTGGCGGTGTTGCAGCCTAACTTTCGGCAATCGACGGGGTATGGAAAAAAGTTTTACTCGGCAGGGAGGCATGAGTGGGGAGACAAGATGCAGGATGATTTGACGTGGGGTGTGAAGGATCTTGTGGGGAAGGGTGTGGTGGATCCGAAGAGGGTAGCGATTTATGGGGGCAGTTATGGAGGGTATGCGGCGTTGGCGGGCTTAGCCTTTACACCCGAGGTGTATGCGGCGGGAGCATCGTTTGTGGGGCCGTCGAATTTATTTACACTTTTAAATTCGATTCCGCCGTATTGGGAGTCGGTCCGACAACAATTTGACTACTATGTGGGTGATCCAAAGAATCCTGAGGATGAGGTGAGGATGAGGCGGCAATCGCCTTTGTTTTCGGTTGAGAAAATGAAAGCACCTTTGATGGTGGTGCAGGGGGCCAATGATCCGAGGGTGAAGCAGGCAGAGTCGGATCAGATTGTGGAGGCGTATCGGAAGCGTGGGCAGGCGGTGGAGTATTTGGTGGCGGCGGATGAGGGGCATGGGTTTGCGAGGCCGGACAACCGGTTAGCGGCCATGTTGGCTTTGGAACGGTTTTTACATCGTCACATTGGAAGTGAATTACAGAAGAAAGCTCCGAAGTGGATGGAGGAGAAATTGGCGAAGTTAAAAGAAGGCGGAGCGGTTACGGACGGGTCAGAAAAAAAGGGTAAAACACCTTAATCTAATTGCCTGGTGCCGCCCCAAAGTGAATAAAATCAACACGCCTTTTTGGAGGTAAAAACGGGATTTTTGCACAAGTTATTAACACCAAAAAAACCGATAATTGGCTTTGATCTTTGTTGCTAAAATCGGATGGCATATAACGAATCCAGTTCATTGAAAGAACAGAGTCTGATGGGGGAGACGAAAGTTTGCTCCCATTTGAAGGCTCTCAGGATAGCTCCAGGTAACTGGAGAATGGTCGAGGAGGCTTGACTGCCTCGGCCCCCAGGTTGGATCACAAGTCCAGCAAGGGCATGTCTCACCAAATCCCGCGGCTGGGGTCGCACCCAGAAAAACATCGGCAAAGTCGGAGTGAAAGCGAAGGCAATGACGGTGTCCGTAGAATGCGAATTAGGGGTTTGAGAGGTTGGCAGCGATAACTAAAGAAGCCGCATGCTAATCAAGTCACGTTGGGGGGACGGTTTCGGTCCCCTTGGCGGACACAGTCGCTCCAAGAAAAGGGCGATGGTTGCTACTGTGAGAAAGTCAGGTGTTCGTGGTTGGTTTGAGTTGGGGGTCGTAAGGTCCTCGGCTCTAAGGTTTCCTCTGATGCAGGGGAAGCGCGAAAGGGGCTAACAGCGAATAAACGGAGATGGGAGATTAGGCCGGCAGGCTTGGTCAACAGCCCAACTCCGAGTTCGGGGGGCGGACCCGAGAGGGACGTCGCCCGGCTACGAGGAAAAAGCAACCTGAGAGGTAAGAAGCTAGACCCGTGGCAGGGGGCCAACGCAGCGCCAAAAGTGCTGGCCGTCCTCCTGACTCGAGGTGGTGACCCGCAAAACAACCCGTCACAGGGTAATTCTCGTGGGTGGGTCAACACCGTGTGTGGCGCGCCCGTACCGGCAGGTACGGACCGAACCAGGCAAAGAGGCTTCACTCAATAGATCGCGATCAGGGATGGTCGCGGCGGCCCTGCTATGAGGCCGTAAACTCCTCCTGCGCCGTGAAGCGTGGGCGGTGAATAGCGTCGGGGAACTGGCAGCCGAAGGAAAAAGCAGGATGAATCGAGAGATTGGTCCAGGCGCCAAATAGCCAGTCACTGGGAAAGAGAGCGTGGCGAACTCCCACACCCGTATGAACCCTTGGAGGTAAAACCTCCAAGGGTTCTTTTTTTTGTACTCGAGATAAAAAAAGTTCTGAAAGGATTTGATTTGTGGCACGAGGTTTCATCGTGACGAATTGAGATGGGAATAGGCGTTGACCTGTTAGGGAAAAGTTGGTTTAATTTTCGTTTCAATATTACGGAGGTAAATCGTGGCTAAGAGGTTAGGAATCAAAGCAAAAGTTCGAGCTGAGATCGGCGGGCGTCGGCCCCGTCGGATTCGTGCCAGCGGTCGTGTTCCTGCCATTCTCTATGGGGCGGGCACAGCGCAGGCATTGGAATTAAATGGGCGTGAGATTGCTGAGGCGTTGCATGGAGCCAGTTCGGAAAGCGTGTTGATTGATTTGACTTTGGAAGCTGATGGTGGAGCCATCACGAAGCGGATGGCGCTGATTCGGGAAGTTCAGCACGACCCATTGCGGGATACGATTGAGCATGTGGATTTTCATGCGATTGAGGAAAACAAGAAGTTGCGTGTGGAAGTCCCCGTGCATGAGGTAGGGGAGGCCGTTGGAGTCAGGACAGGCGGAGGAATTTTGGATCACAACTTGCGTACTCTGCGGGTGGAGTGTTTGCCTAAAGATCTGCCAGAGCGGATTGACGTGGATGTTTCCAATTTAGAGGTGGGACAAGCGATTCACGTGGGCGAAGTGAAGCTCCCTGCGGGTGTTACGGTTTTGAACACGCGGGAATTACCCGTGTTTATGGTTTTGCTACCGAAGGTGGAGGAAGCTCCGACTCCTGAGGCGGCTGCGGCCGCGGCGGCTGAGCCTGAGGTTATCCGTCAGAAGAAGGAGGGTGAGGAGGCTGGAGCCACTGCGGACAAGGGTGACAAGAAAGATGCTGGAAAGGCTGAGAAGAAGGAGCCGGCGAAGGCGGACGCCAAGGAGGGGGCCAAGAAGGAACCGGCCAAGAAGTAACCGCGGGCAGGAGGCACGATGGAGATCGGCTTGGTCGCCGGGTTGGGGAATGAGGGTCAACCTTACGAGGGAACTCGCCACAATTTCGGTTTCGAGGTGGTGGATCGAATCGCGTCGAATCAGAAACTCCGCTGGGAAAAATGTCGCTATGCCGATGGGTGGGCGACTCGCACCCCGGAGAATCTGATCCTGCTGAAGCCCTCCACGATGATGAATGCTTCGGGGGAGGCGATTCGGGCGGCTCTGGCTTGGTGGAAAGTGTCCCAAGAAAATTTTATGGTGATTATGGATGATGTGGATCTGCCTTTAGGAAAACTCCGCTTGCGAGCGGAGGGTTCGAGTGGTGGGCATCGTGGATTAGACTCGATCGAAACCTTGTTGGGAACGAAAGCGTATCCTCGGTTGCGGGGTGGGGTGGGTCGGCCGGTGGGGGCTCGGGCGACTGCGGATCATGTTTTGGAAAAGTTTACACCGGACGAGCGGCCTGTGGTCGACCGAATGGTGGTTGCGGCCGTGGAGGCCGTGGAGATCTGGAGGCAGAGTGGATGGGATGCCGCATTGCCTTTGGGAAACCGGAAAGTGGAGGCATGAAGACATACGACCTATTGGTAGTTTTAGATTTAGCGGGGAAAGAGGAATCTTTGCCTGAGGTGTTAGCCCAAGTCGAGGGTGAGGTGAAATCGGTAGGTGGCAAAGTGACCCGAACCCAGAAAATGGAGCGTCGAAAATTCGAGTATGTGGCGGGAGCGTTGGAGTCGGGTTTCTATGCGAATATGACCTGCGAGTTGCCGCCCGAATCGATCGTGAAGCTTCGTGGAAAATTGGCCTTAACCGCTTGTGTGTACCGATACGTCTTGGTGAGCGTCTCGGAGGCGGAGCTACGCAAAAAGAGTGAAAACGCGAAGGCGGAGGCTACGGCTTAAGAGAATTTGTATGGCGAGTTTGAATAAAGTTTTCCTGATGGGGAATTTGACCCGCGATCCGGAGGTGCGTCACACACCCAAGGGCACGGCGGTGGGAGATTTGGCGATGGCTATCAACATGAGTTATCGTGCTCAGGACGGAACGGAGAAGGAGGAGGTTTGTTACGTAGATGTGGTCGTTTGGGGAAGGCAGGCGGAGACATGCCGAGACTATTTGAGCAAGGGTGCGCCTGTTTTTGTCGAGGGACGGCTTCAGTTGGATCAGTGGGAGGGGCCGGAAGGGGAAAAGAAGAGTCGCATGAGAGTACGTGCGGATCGGGTTCAATTTTTGTCTCGTGGGGGTGGAGGTGGGGCGGGAGGTGGGGGACGAACTGGGAAGAGTGGTGGTGCGGGTGCGGTTTCCGAGGGAGAGAGTGGCGGGAAGGGATCGGCTCCAGCGCGGGAGATTCCTGAAGATGATGTTCCTTTCTAGAAATACAACTGAGGAGAAAAACAAACTATGAACCAAGAAGTTATTTTAAAAGGTCCCGTGAAGGGGCTGGGCGCAGAGGCGGATTTGGTGCGTGTGAAGCCAGGATATGCGAGGAATTTTCTATTTCCGCGCGGCTTGGCTTCGCCTGTGAATGCAGCCAGCAAGCGACAGATTGAGTCCTTAAAGAAGCGGCGAGTCGAGAGAGAGGTGGCGGAGGCGGCTGCGACTCAGGAGAAGGCGGCCAAGCTGGCAAAGTTGGCATTAGCCTTTGAATTAAAGCAGGCACAAGAAGGTGCGGAGAAGCTCTTTGGTTCGATTACGGCTACAGAGATTGCAGCAGCCTTGAATGAAAAAGGATTTGAGGTGGAGAAGCGGGATGTGGTGGTGGCCAAGGCCATCAATCATGTGGGTGAACATGATGTGACGGTGGATCTGGGTTACTCGGTTAAAGTCCAAATTAAGGTCAAGGTGACTGGCAACACGGACGAGAATTTCGAGAAGCCAGTAAAGAGTCGGCGCCCGCGGAAAAGCGCAGCGACTGAGTCTAACGAAGAAAAAGCTTAAGAGCCAACAGGCCGGCTTTTTTAAGTTATTAAGCTTCAATAATTAAGAAGTTTCATAACTGGGTATCGACAAGAGCTTATTGATAGCTATTTACGTAGTTTACCGTGAAAAAATCGGGTGAAGCAACGGGTGTGTCAAAATGGGCCTCTTTTGGGGTTCCAGGGAGGGTTTTGTCTATTTTATTTCTGTGCTTTTTGGGAAGTGAATTGGGGGCACAGGAGAACGATAAGAGTCCTGAGGTTCAACCTTCCCAGACCCGCGCGAAAACCTATGTACCCTCGCCTTCCTCATCGGAAAAAGCGGCGAGCGGCCAAATCAAAATTTTAGAGGTAGAGTATTCATCGAAGAGACAGGATGTGACGATCAACGAGGACAAAATACGCCAGAATATGCGTAGCAATAAGGGTGGAGTGTATTCTCAGCAGGTGGTGGATGGTGACATTGAGACCCTTTATCAAACGGGAGATTATGAAAACGTGCAGATTGTGACTTCCGAGATGCGGGCGGATGATGGGGAGCGTGGGGTGAGATTAACCGTGTTGGTGGATCCGAAAGTTCGGGTTGCCG
>JBBAWA010000023.1:0-6150 GCA_040397425.1 Methylacidiphilales bacterium | reverse complement strand
GGGGAGCGTGGGGTGAGATTAACCGTGTTGGTGGATCCGAAAGTTCGGGTTGCCGAAGTGGTAGTGAAAAGAAAACGAGCGGATGGGGAATTGGACGATGAACTCTCGGTGGACAAAGAGGATCTCTTAGATCTGAAGCTCAAGGCGCTGACCGCCAGTGATGCAAAGGGTGCAGCAGCGTTGGCCAATGCATTTACACCAAAAGAGACTGTGACGAAGGCAGGAGACACCTTGAGCGATGAGCGATTACAAAGGGATGCATTCGCGATGGAAGATTTTTATCGAGATAAGGGTTACAAGGATGTGAAAATTGTCGCGAAACAGGAGGCGGTGAAGGGGGGGGAGGCGAAGGTAGTCTTTGAAATCGACGAGGGAATTCGTGGGTTTATCAGCAAGATTCGCTTTATCGGAAACCAAGCCGCGACTGCAAAGGAGCTGGAAAAAGTGGTCAAGCTCAAGCCGAAGGAGTGGTGGCAGCTTTTCAGCAAATCGGACCGATTCGAAGAACTAGCGCTTAAGGACGATGTGGCGCGAATCAAAAATTATTACCTCAATCAGGGGTATATTGATATTGGTGTGTCTGCCTCTGTGGATATCCCTCGTACGGAAAAAAATGAGGAGGCAAAAAAAGATTCGGATGCTCCGAGAGGTGAGGATTTTGACCCCGACGACATTCCAGCGGAGGATCTGATCTTAACATACCGAATTGAAGAGGGGCGGCAGTACCGAGTGGGGGTGTTGTCGGTGGATGGGAACGCATTTTTCTCCGCAGATGATTTGCTGAACGAATTGCAGACCAAAGCGAAGCAGGTCGAGATTTTTGATCAGATTGATTTAAAAATGATAAAAGCGAATGGGTTGCAGGAGGGGGAAATTTACTCAATCAATTCCCTTCAGGCTTCCATTGAAACTTTGCAGGACAAGTACGGACGTCGAGGGTTTCGTGAGGCGCGAGTCGAGTATCGGATGACCCCCAATGTGGAGAACGGACGAATCGACGTGAGTTTCAACCTGAAGGAGGGGGAAAAATTCTACGTCGATAAAATTGAGATTCAGGGAAATACCACGACACGGGACAAGGTCATTCGCCGAGAAATCGACCTGGCACCCGGGGAGGTATTTGACACTGTTCGAGAGAAGGCCAGTAAAAAGAGATTGGAGGGTTTGAACTATTTTTCAAAAGTGGAGACGTATGCGGAGGAGACGGATGTGCCGAATCGGCAAAAACTGATCGTGAAGGTTGAGGAGAAGGGGACGGGTGAGGTGAGTTTCGGGGCGGGATTCAGCTCGGTCGAGTTGTTGACGGGAAATATCACGGTGGGAGAGAAGAATTTTGATCTACAAAGAATCTTTCAGAGTTTCCCGCCGCGGGGTGCGGGGCAGAAGGTTCGCTTCCAGGCATCGATTGGATTCCGGTCCCAAAACCTCAACCTATCGTTCACAGAGCCGTGGTTTTTGGATAAGCCGATTCGGTTGGATGCGGGTGGGTACTACAACGGGGCTTCCTATTTGAGTGAATTCTACAATCAGAAGAATTACGGGGCGTTTACTGGGTTGAGTCGAAGGCTAGGGGATGATTATCCGCTAAATCGTTGGTCTACAGGACTCACTTATCGGCCAGAATACTATGACATTTCTGATCTTCAGTCGGACGCACCTCCCTATTTTCAGGCATCCACGGGAGACACGTTCAAGTCGTCTTTGCGGGGCTCTGTAACTTATGACGGTCGGGACAGCTATATGCTGGCTCATTCGGGACAGTACTTTGAATTTGGTGCTGAAGGTGCAGGTGGTCCTCTTCTTGGAAGCGAAAATATATGGAAAATTAAGGCCGAGTTTAAGACGTATCACACCTTGTGGAGGGAGAAAGATGTGATTCTATCCGCTCGGGCCTTGCTTGGTTTAGTGGACAGTTACAGCACTACGGATTACGTGCCAGTATGGGATCAGCTGTTTGCGGGTGGATCGGGATCGATTCGAGGGTTCGATCCGTCGTTGGGTAGTACGGTGAACGGAGGATCGGTGGGTCCGAAGCAGAACGCCCAACCTGTGGGTGGTGGCACGCAAGGAGTGTATCAAGTAGAGGTTTCCGCTCCTTTCCCAATTCTGGAAAATCGGGTCCGCTGGGCGGTTTTCTGTGACGGTGGATTTGTGAACGAAAACGTGTTCGATTTTCAGCCCAAAACATACAACAACACTCAAAGCATGATGGTGAATGGAACTCCAACAAGCTATAATGCTATTAACGGAGGATTCCAAATCGGAGCGGGTGTGGGAATCCGGATGGACATTGGTATTGGGCCGATGAAATTTGATGTCGGTTTCCCCGTAATGACAGGGGATCCAAACAACGGCGGGGGATTAGGTGCCTTTAAATTGTACTTTGACGGCGGGTACCAGTTCTAACTATCCTATTCACTTATGAAATTAACCTCATCGAAACTCATGCAAGGGGCGCTTGCCCTAGCGATTTTTTCAATCGGCACATGTGGATATGCCCAAGACTTCTCAAAGATCGCCGTAGTTGATTACAACACAATTCTGAAGGAGTACTACAAGGCGAAGGATTCTCAGAAGCAGATGGAGGATTTGGCGGCGGGCTATCAGAAGGAGCGGAATGAGCGTGAGGCTGGATTGAAGAGTTTGGTTGAATCCATCAACCAACTGCAAAAAGAGATGCAAGATCCTGCGATTTCTGATGCAAAAAAGAAGGAGAAAGAGAATCAGCTCAAGGCCAAGGGAGAAGAGGGTCAGGTCAAACAGCGCGAAATGATGGCGTTTGGTCAGACAGCCTCGAAAATCCTTGAGGATAAAAGGCAAAGGTTAACGACGGATTTAACTGAAGATGTGAATAAGGCGTTGGGTCAGATTGCGAAAAACAAGTACTCGATGGTTTTTGTGAAGCCCCAAGTGCCAAGTCCAGGTGCGTTGATCTTCTCAGAAGGAATGGATGATATTACGTCACAAATTTTGGGCATTCTTAACAAAGACGCCCCGGCCGGAAAAAAGGACGACAAAAAAGAGGACAAGAAGTAGTCCGCGGGTTGGAGTTGTATAGATGAGCTCCACGAGGAGCGTAAAGGAACTTGCCGAGTGTGTGGGAGGGGTGTGCCAGGGTGATTCGAGCACTTTGATCCATGGGGTGGCCGATTTGGACGGGGCGGGACCCTTGGAGATTTCATTTTTTGCTCACCCCAGATACGAAGGAGCTGCCCGTAAGACGAAAGCAGGTGCATTAGTTGTAAGTCCTGACGCACCGAAGGATTTGGGCCGAGTTCAGATCCGCGTGGCCAATCCATCAGGAGCTTTTAGTAAGATTGCTGCACTTTTTGCCCCACCTGCTTCACCCCCGTTTGTCGGGGTGCATCCGACAGCGATTATCTCCTCCCAAGCCAAATTAGGTGAGTCTGTCGGGATTGGCCCTTATGCAGTGATTGAGGAGGGAGCTGTGATTGGGGATGGAACCCAAGTGGGAGCGGGTGCTTTTGTCGGAAGGCAGGTCAAGGTTGGGACAAATTGTGTTTTTCATCCGCGTGTGTACGTGGGGGAGAGATGTATGATTGGAAATCGGGTGGTATTACATGCGGGGGCTGTCGTTGGGGCGGATGGGTTCGGCTATGAGATGAAAGAGGGAAAGCATGTGAAGATTCCGCAACTTGGAATTGTACAGATTGATGACGATGCGGAGATCGGAGCGAACACAACGATTGATCGTGGTCGTTTTGCACGAACCCATATTGGGGAAGGGGCTAAAATCGATAATTTGGTGATGATTGCCCACAATTGTGTTGTGGGCCCTCACAGCGTGATCGTGGCACAGAGTGGACTTTCGGGGAGCACGACGACGGGACATCACGTGGTGATTGCGGGGCATGTGGGCACGGTAGGGCACCTGCATTTAGGGGATGGGGTCGTAATTACGGCAAAGTCTGGAGTCACGAAGGACGTGCCTGCAGGGCAAACATGGAGGGGAGCTCCCGCTCGTCCCATTAAGGAGCAGATGGCCATGGAGGCTCATATTCAGCAACTGCCGCAACTGGCCAAGCGACTGAAAGCACTTGAGGAAAAAAAGAAGAGTACGTCAGCGTCCGGATCAGCAAAAAAAACGAAAAAAAAATAAACTAGGCGTACACTCGCCAGTCGAGATCTAAGAAGATCGGGTTTCGCCACTCACAATTGCCGAGGAAAGATTCGTCCACGCGATCGGCTTGAATCTGCTCGTAAAGGCGTTGAAAACGCAGCAGATGATCTTTTGTGCGTTTGACGGCGTAAGGAACCATAGTGCCTGTTTTCATGATAAAGGCCCAGTCGCTGGATTGGGCAAGGAGGAGTTCGCGGGCGGCTTGGCGCAAAGCACGATCCAGAAGAGTGTGGGGAGTGGAGTGGCAAAAACGACCGGCGAGCTCAATCATGCGAACGGTAGCCATATGTAGGTGGGGGTAGATCCAAGAGTTGGAGCCCTCCAGCCATACGGACCAGTGCCCTTCGTTGCCCCATGAGGAGGCAGAGGGGGCCGCGATCTGGTGGGTGTCATGTCGGGTAAGGAATTCCGAGGGGGTGATCATGGAGAAGGTTTTTTGGTCGTGGGCAGATTTGCGAAATAGGTAATCCAAAAAGATAGGTCCTTCGTACCACCAGTGGCCGTATAGCTCGGCATCGTAGGGGCAGAGAACGATGGGTTCTGTCCCCATGATACCGCGGAGATGTTCGATCTGTTTTTCGCGATTGAACATAAAGTTGGCGGCATGTTCGGCGGCACGTTGGCGGGCAAGGTGAGGACGGTAAGGCTCTTTGTGGGCAGTGCGTCCTGTGATGCGGTGGTACTTCAAGCCCGTGAACTTTCGCATGCCGTTGGGTTGGATGTAGGGGCGGATGTAATCGTGATCAAGGTCGAAACCGCAGTCGCGGTAGAAGTCGCGGTATTCGCCATCCCCTGGGTAGCCTTCCTCCGCACTCCAGACCTGTTTGCTGGATTCGATATCGCGTCCAAACGCGGCCGGACCTGAGGGGGTGAAGATGGGGGCAAAGACTCCATAGGCAGGTTGAGGATCGGCATATAGGACTCCGTGGGCATCGACGATGAACCAGCGGATTTCCGCCTCTTGGAGGTGAGTTTCGACTCCTGGATAGTAGGCGCACTCGGGAAGCCATATGCCTCGAGGATCTCGACCGAAGCAGTTTCGATAATCTTGGCGAGCGACTTGGACTTGGGCCCGGACGGCTTGGGGAAATTCCCGCATGAGAGGGAGGAAACCGTGGGTGGCGCCGCAGGTAATAATTTCCAGAACTCCCGCGTCCTGAAATTTTCGAAATGCTTGGACGAGGTTGCGATGGTAACGATCACAAAAGAGATGGCGGCAGTGATTGAGTCGGTCGTGATAAAAGCGGGCGAGGGGTTGGAAGGCGGGATCGTTTTGGGTGCGGTGGAGTTCCTTGTTCGCGAGTTCGATCTGTTTTTCCAGCCCGTGCACGTATCGGTCTTGTAGGAGTGGATCCCGCAGCATGGCACAGAGAGGCGGGGTCATGGACATGGTAAGACGGAAATAGATGCCATCTCGAACGAGGCCCTCCATCATATCCAAGAGGGGCAGATAGGTTTCCGTTATGGCTTCGTACAGCCAGTCTTCTTCTAAGAACTCTGCGTATTCGGGGTGTCGAACAAAGGGGAGGTGGGCGTGAAGGACCGGGGCTACATATCCTAGGGACATAAGATTATGTGGGGCGCGGAGGGGTGCCGGGGGAGGTGCCGTGGAGTTGGCTAGAACCGAGTTTTGGGCAGGTTTCGATTCTGCGTCGAAGGATTTCAGTCATCTCAAATGAGCCAAATCGGTGATGTTTGATGAATTCGCCCCCTAGGTAGGAGAAGATCTTGGCAGTTGTTTCAGAAGAGAGGAGTCGACGTAGGGCGTAAGGGAAAGGTAGGGGATGACCCGCTTTTTGAAGGCGTGCAAGGATCTGAGCTAGAGCTTCTCCTGGCCGGAGAAGAGTGCGGACGAGGTCCCACAGTTGACGGAAGGAGTAGTGAAAGGGAATTGTAACAAATTGGATGTCTTGGTTGGCCGAGGGACAGTCGGGAGGGGTGGTGACTTGTTGGGAGACGGCGAGGTGGTGAAAGGATCCATTGGAACGGTAAAAGCCAAGTTCCGCTTG
>JBBAWA010000022.1:9358-17890 GCA_040397425.1 Methylacidiphilales bacterium | reverse complement strand
CCTTTTACCTACACGAACAATGGGACTGGCCTGACCATCACGGGATACACAGGGGCAGGAGGCAATGTGGTGATTCCTGCCAAGATCGGAAATGTGGATGTGACCGCCATTGGCAATAACGCATTTCAAGGTAAAACGAGTTTGACCACAGTTGTTATACCAAATGGAGTGACTACGATTATGTACGCGGCCTTTGCCGCGTGCACCAACATGACGGCCATCACCCTTCCAAGCACCCTGACTAGTATTGGGGGTTACGCGTTCGACGGGTGTCGCAGCCTTCAAATTATCACAATTCCGGCTGGCGTGACCAGTATCGGGGCCAATGCATTTACATGGTGCACCAGCCTGCCCAGCATCGCGCTTCCCAGTGGATTGGACACAATTGCATCCGGCACATTCTACAACTGCACCAGCCTGACCAGCATCTCCATTCCCAGCAGTGTGGGTGAGATCCAATATAATGCGTTTTCTAACTGCTCCAAGCTGGCCTCGGTTTATTTTCTAAGAAATACGCCGCCAACGTTTGGAGATCCTACGCCGTTTGGCGGCATCGCTACTGGAGCAAAGGGTTACTATCCTACTACGGCTGTTGAGGGGTGGGGGAGTCTTACTCAGATAGGTGGACTTACGATCGTGCACCCAGATACTCAATCCCCTGTCATCACCCTGATCGGGGCGAATCCGCTGCAGATCTATAAGGGAGCGTCTTTCTCTGATCCCGGGGCAACGGTGACTGACAATGTGGATGCGACGAGGACGATCACGGGGAGCGGGACGGTGAATACAGCGACCGTGGGAAATTACACGTTGAATTATAACGCAACCGATGCGGCGGGAAATCCGGCCGTGCAGGTAACACGGACGGTGAATGTTGTGCTGGATCCAATCGGGGACGAGGATGGGGATGCGCTGGCCAACGGAGCGGAAACTTCAGCCGGGACCAACCCATACCAGAGAGATTCCGATAGTGATGGGGTAAGTGATGGCGCAGAGGTGGCGGCTGGAACCAATCCACTGGTCAAAAACATTCTCCGATTCCAGAACATCGACATGCTGGCCCTGGGCAAGGGTAATTTCTCCATCGCAGAATCCAACGGAGGGGGCGGGGCTCCGGTTGGATTCCGGTACGGAACCCCGGCGTATTACGGTGGGGTTCCGTTCTTCATTACCGATCAGTCCAATCAGGTCTGGCATGCGGCCCGGGCACCTGGCGGGAACGGGACGGGGGTGGTTTCGGAAACCTTCCCGATTGCGGTGAACAATGTCTACGGCTTTTACACCTTAGCGGGACTTTGGTGGGGGGTTGCCGGTTCCTACGTGACCTATACCTTTAACTTCAGCGACGGGTCCTCGTACTCCAAGGAACTGACCAACAATGTGGACTTGAGGGACTACAACATTCCTTCCAGCTTCGCCAACAGCATCAACGGAACAACGACACAGAACGTTTTTGTCTCAGGGAACTATCATCTGGATCGGCAGTGGATCGACTTTTCCGCCGCAGGCCACGGGGGAAAGAATCTCGTCAGCTTCACAGTTACAGATCGTGGCGCATGGGGTAGTAGCCGAATTTTTCTTGCCGCTGCGACGGCCCAAGTGGGCGCACCGGGCCAAATTCCGCCTGGGGCAACGGACACGGACGGAGACGGGATTCTGGACAGCTATGAGCTAGGCCTGCCCCTTAGCACTAAACCCGATGATGCCGACACGGACGACGACGGGCTAAGCGACGGCACAGAGATCAGTGGAACGACAGATCCGCTCGTCGCCGATGTTGACAACGATGGACTCAAAGACGGGGTAGAGTTCGCCATCGGCACCAATCCGCTGGTGGCGGATTCGGATGGTGACGGTACTCCGGACGGGGATGAGGATGCGGACAACGACGGGGGCAGTAATCGAATTGAAGTAGGGCTCGGCAACAGCTTGACGGTGGCAAACGTCTACAATCGGTTGATCAACGGAAGCTTTGAGGATGGAACCGTGAAGCCGCCTCCCAACGGGTTTCTGGCGGTTCCGCAGAACGATGTTCCTGGATGGAAGACCACGGCGAACAACAACTTCCTCATCGAGCTTTGGTATAGCGGGTTCTTGGGCAGCTCGGGTAACGACGGCAATACGCTGGCGGAGCTCAACTACATCGCGAGTGGGACACTGTATCAGGATGTGATCATGACTGTGGGGACGACGGTTAGCTACTCTTTCCTCCACCGCGGACGCAGCGGGACGGAGACGATCGAATTTCGGATCGATCAACTGGTGGGAGGGCCGGGCAGTGAGGTGGCGTCCAACTTCTTCAACCGCCAAGTCAGCACCGGCAACGGAGCGTGGGTCCGCTATCGGGGGACTCCGGCTGGTACGGTGCAGGCAGGCAAGACCTACCGGTTTTCTTACTCCTCCATCACCCCGGATGGTGGCTCGGGGAACCTTTTGGACGGCGCATCCTTTGAAATCGACCAAGATGCTGACGGTCTGACCGACTCCGTCGAAACTAACACCGGAACTTACGTCTCCGCAAACAACACCGGGACGAATCCGTCGAATCCCGACTCCGACAACGATGGATTTACCGACGCGGTAGAGGTTGAAGCGGGGAGTTCGCCCAATTCAGCAGATGGCACTCCACTGCCTGAAATCGTGACATATCCGGTCGGGGCCACGAAGGAGTTTGGCCAGAGCTATCGGTTTGAAGTCTTGGCGTCCGGAGTGGGCCTGACGTACCGGTGGGAAAAGGATGGGCAGAATGTTTTTGGTGGCTCCAATCCGTATCTGGAGCTCACTTCGCTGACGCCCTCGGACTCGGGGAGCTATACGGTAACCGTTTCCAATTCCTACGGAAGCGTGACCAGTACTGCTGTCTATCTTTCCGTCAACCAAGCTCTGATTTCCTCGGGATTCTCGCACACGCTGTATCTCGGGGCGGGTGCATCCACTGTGACAGCTTGGGGGATGAACACCGATGGGCGGTTGGGCGTGGGCGATATGAACTCTCCCGTCAACTGGGCCAAGACCGTGGATGGGATTCCCGCAGGACTCACGGTTGAGGGGTTGTCGGCGGGTGGAACCCACAGTCTTATTCTGGCAGGAGAAAAGGTGTACGCGGCAGGATCGGATCGCTTTGGACAGCTGGGCCAAGGGGCGGTAAATGGAGCGAGCAAGACCAAGTTCACTCCCGTAGTTCTGCCTTCGAGCACTCCCGTGGCTGTAGCGGTAGCGGCCGGAAGCAATCACAGTCTGATAGTCACGGCGGACGGAAAAGTCTTTGCCTGTGGAGACAATACTTATGGACAGCTGGCTCGATCCAGCACGACGGTGAGCTCGGGCACCTTGGTCGAAGTGAATTTCCCAGGCCTAAGCACCAAGATTGTTTCTGTGGGTGCGGGGGCGGATCACAGCCTAGCGGTGGATGAAAATGGCGGAGTGTGGGTGTGGGGAAGAAATAATTCCGGTCAGCTTGGGAAGGGAAGTCCCTCAGTATCGGAGCGTACTCCTTTAAAACTTAATCTTGGGGATGGGGTATTCGCGAAGTCTGTAGCCGCTGGCTTTAGTCATTCGCTGATTCTAACGACCGATGGAAAAGTTTTTGGATTTGGGCGTAACAATTCTGGGCAAACGGGACAAAGTGCGACCTCCAGCATGGTGCTCGTGCCGACGCTGATTTCCGGTTTGAACGAGATCCGGTTAATTTCTGCAGGAACGGACAGCTCCTTTGCCATTAACCAATCGGGACGACTTTACAGCTGGGGGTATAATTCGTACGGAGAACTTCTCCTCGGATACTCCAGTCCCAGCAGTTCCCCTTCGGTTTATGGTCCGACGCCGTCGCCAATTGCCACGAATGTTTTCAATGTGTCGGGAGGAGGATACAGCAGCTTGGCCGTGGGAGCGCAAGGGGTGATCTTTGGCGGGAGAAACGATGTGGGGCAATCGGGGAATGGTCCAGACCCTGAGCAGGTGGTGGGGGATTATACTTACACAGGAAGTTATCTGACGCTGACCAATGTGACGATGGATTTGGCTGGGACCACAGAGACTCTCTACGACCAGATCTTTGTCGGGAATGGAACGGCTACCCTAAACGGAATTTTGAACCTAATGTTTGTGGGAACTTACTCGGGGCCAGTGTACGGCAGCACACAGACGTTTGACTTGATTTGGGCAAAGAATGGAATCGTGTTTGGAACGGGGTACCAGTTGGCTTTCAATCAAGCTGGATATCTGGTGGAGAGCGCGATCGTAGAAGTGGAAGATGACGAAAATGTTAAGTGGAAGGTCCTTCAGGCGACGGTTCGGGCTGTGGTGAATGCGGCAGATTTGGCCAAGGCGGTCAATTTAGCAAAACCGAGTTTGGACCAGGTGCAAAGCGTCAGTTACGGAGGGAGCCCCGGTGTGGGAGTCAGAACGCTCTCGGTATCCTCAGGAGTGGAGATGATTTACAGCTATACACGGCCGACGGGTGGGGTGATGAGTGGAGCGGAATACTTTTTCGATGGGTACACTTATCGGGTCGAGTATACGGCGTCTCTGGATCCTGAACTGGTTGACTGGAATCCTGCTGTGGTTACTGGAACGACCATAACGCCTTTGGGCGATGGATATGAGAGGGCCACTTTGAGAATCAGTGCAACAGGCTCGCTCGGGTTTCTGCGCTTAACAATGGTGAACCCTGAGGCAACAGGGATCAGTGCGGGTGTGGGCAGCGCGGTAACATATTGATGGGGGGGTGGTCGATAAAATGTAGGGCGCCCATTCGTGGGCGCCTGGATCGAGCCGTGGCGGGCAAGATGCCCGCCCTACCGAGGAAAATTACTTACTCCTTCGACTTGGAGGTATTTTCCGAGGTGTCGTTCCTGAGTTGTTTGTAGTCGGCCTTCATATCCTCAAGCGCTTGGGTGACTTCATCGGCCGATTTTTTGGCGGCGGCAGTCACCTTGTCAGCGGCTTGAATCGAGGCGGCGTTGAGTTCGGTGGTGAAGTAGGTTTGAACCTCCTGCAGTTTGTCGACGGCTTTCGTCAGCTTGGCGCCGATCGTACGGACTTTTTTGTCCAGGTCGGTGTACTTTTTCTTGGCTTTGTCCATGCGGGCTTGGCTGATGCTCTTCAGGTCACCCTGCATTTTGGCCAAATCTTTTTCCCAGTCGGCGAAGCGGGTGTCGGCGACGGAGCGGAAGTGATCGATTCGATCCGCGAGGGTGGCTTGAACGTCCTTGTAGTCTTTGAGCTGGTCGGTGAAGTCCTCGAAGGCATCGCGAGGCTTGTCTGCTTCGGTGGCGATACGGTTGAGCTGCTCGACCGCTTCCCTGAGCTCCTTGGCTGTCTTATCGATGAGGGCTTCGATTTTTTCGAGGTTGGTGGTCATCTCCCGAGCTTTTTCGGCTGTTTCCTGGGCTGGGAGGGGGAGGGCAAGGAGGGGGATGAGGCAGAGGAGGGGGATGAATTTCATGGGAAATAGCTATATGGACTGGAAGGAGAAGGGGAAGGGATTTTTCATGGGGCAGGTGGAAGGTGGAGCCTTAGCGGTAAGTAGTGGGGCCGAGGGGTCTTCCTTCCACCTCCCGCCTTTCACTTGCCCCTGCTTTTGTCTTTAGGCAGAGCCGTTTTTGGCTTACTATTTCCAACTCATTCGGGCCGTAGCGCAGTCTGGTAGCGCGCTTCCTTGGGGTGGAAGAGGTCCCGGGTTCAAATCCCGGCGGCCCGATGAATTAAATGCCGTAAAAACCCGTTCTGGCGGATAGGGTTAGGAAGGTAGGGGATTAACCCAATTTTTCAGATCGCTACGGAAGAGCGGTGAAGGATAATGATCCCATGGCTGGTAGGTTTGTAATTATGGGTTTATGTATTCTTACAATTTGTGTAAATAACTTTGCACAAGAAAAAAACGATGAGAGAACGATTCTAAGAAACCAAAAACCTTATCCAAGATACATCGACTGCTTCTTCATAACGTTCTCGGAAAAAGAAAATGAATATTTAAATCAAAAACAAAAAAACATTTGGCTGCCTTCCAAGGTCCGTGGAGATACTATAATATCATTAATTCACAATTTCATATACAATAAAGAAACGCCTGAAAGTGCATCAAAAAATGATTCTGTAATTGGCGTAAGCGAATCGTCTCGTGATACTGAATTCATGTGGAGATTCAGTCCGGTAGAAGAAAATATTAGCTTAGTTGAAATAATCGACAAAATGAATCAATCTGAAGACAGTAACTTTATAGTTATGTATTTGCAGGAGAAAGACTATGAAACCTATTTATCTCGTCTTAGCAAAACTATAATATACTTTAAAAATCACAGTGACTACATTAATGGAAAAGTTGGGAAAGAATACTGTTTAGATAAAGATCATGCGTTCGTTATACCTGAAGACGACAAGATGTTCTGTGAACTTCTCCGGGCGGAACTCGCGACAAGCTCGATAGCTGAAAGATATAACAAAATACAAGTTAGTAAATCTGAATTAATAAAAGCAAAGAACATTCTAGCAGATTATTATCTTACCAATAAAGATCTCGAACGTGCAGAAAAGTATTTAGTTAGCCAGTTAACAATCTTGGAAAAATGTGATTATCCCAACAAAAAAGACGATCAACTTATATTATTTAAAAAAATATCAAATCTTTATGAAAAGCAGGGCAAGCCGGAAATAGCTAAAATGCTAGTTGATGAAGATAAAGACTTCTCAAACAAAAGGTATTATCAAATACAACAACAATATCTTAACAGAGGGATAGGTAGAAGAAGAGTAATCCCGATCCCGCAGTCCGCCACCAATCCTGAACAAAACCCGTAGTCCGAGGCCTGACGGCCGGTGGAAGGGGCCAGGTGGAAGGTGGAACACCTAAGCATATCGACTCGATGGAGGGCAGAAGGGGTTAAGAAAAAAAAGCAGTCTTGTTAAGCGGGGGTAGATTGCGGAAACATAAGACTATGAAAATCCGTTTTCTGGCAGGTTTAGGGCTCGGTTTGCTTTTTTTCTTTTTGGGGAGTGTGAAGGCGGAGCCACTTTCCGTCGCCACTGCAGAGGTTTGCGCCCAGCAGTGGGCGACTTATGTCAGTCAGGGGCAAGCGGATGAGTTGGCCAGGATTTTGGACGATTCGTATCAGCACACTCATGGAACGGGTTTAGTTGAGAACGGAGAGGAGTTTCTTGGAGCGCTACGGAGTGGAGCTCGAAAATATGAGCCGATCCAACTTGAGGAGGTGAAGACGAGATTGTTCGGTGAGTGTGCGGTCGTGAGCGGGAAATTCGTCTTAAAAGTGTTGGTGAAGGGAAAGATTATGGAAGGGGTGAATCGATTTACTTTTGTCGTAGTGCAAACCCCGCGGGGACCAAAGATCGTTTCGTTTCAGGCCACGGCGATTAAGTCGGCCAGTTAAGCGGGTCTGAAATCAACCTGCCGTTTTTGGAGGTCGATCTTCAGGACGGCGACGCGCAGGCGAGTGCCAGCCTTGTAGATTTTCCCGGAGCGGCGACCGCGAAGGGAGCGTTGGGCAGCGTTGAAGGAGAAGAAATCGTTCTGAATCGATGAGACATGGATCAGTCCCGATAGGAGGAAGTCGGGCAGTTCGACAAACATTCCGAAGTTGGTGACCTCGGTGACGGTCGCTTCAAACGTTTGACTGGGGTTGGGGCCCGACTGCATTTCAAAGTATTCCAAGAGCTTGAGTTTTTTTGACTCCTGCTCTGCTTCGGCGGCGGTGCGTTCTGTCCGGGAAAGATGTTGGGCAAGGGTATCGAGCGCAGCTCCCTCCACGCGGGGGGCACCTTTGGAGTGGGCCAGGGCACGGTGGACGAGTAGATCGGCATAACGGCGGATGGGGGAGGTGAAGTGGGTGTAGTGGGATTTTGCCAAACCAAAATGGCCGAGACTTTTGGGAGAGTAGACAGCACGTTTCAGGGAGCGAAGAAGACCGATCTTGAGGGCGTAGCCATCCGGGCGACCTGGAAGAAGTTTTAGGATTTTCTGGATTTCGCCCCGCTGGGTCAGGTCGCCCGCTTTGATGCCGTGGGCGATGAGAAGTTCGCGATATTCGACCAAGCGGGATTCATCGGGAGTTTCGTGGATCCGGTAAAGAGCAGGACGTTTTTCGTGGTTGAGGTGGCGGGCGACCGATTCGTTCGCGAGGAGCATGAACTCCTCAATTAGCTGGTGGGATTCGTCGGAAGACTCTTTCTCAATCCGGTTGGGTCGCCCTTGGGGATCGAGGAGAATGCGCAGTTCGGGGAAATCCAGGTCGAGAGAGCCTTGGGCAAAGCGGTGGCGACGAAGAGCTGATGCGAAGTGCCAAGCGCGTTGAAGAAAGCGGTCGAGATCGTCCTGGGCGGGACGACGGAGGCGAAGGAGGGCTTCCGCATAGGTGAGGCGGTGGCGGGAGTAGATGACCGAACGGGTGAAGCGGGTTGTGCCGGGTTTGCCTTCGGGATTGAGGCGAATAAAGGCAGAATAGGTGAGGCGTTGTTCATTGGGACGGAGGGAGCAGAGGCCGTCCGAAAGGCGGGGCGGAAGCATAGGGATGACACCGT
>JBBAWA010000022.1:0-9258 GCA_040397425.1 Methylacidiphilales bacterium | reverse complement strand
GAGATGGCGTCGTCGAAATCGCGGGCGGTATCGGGGTCGATGGTGATGATGAAGTCGCCGCGGAGATCTTCCCGGCCGACAGGGCGGTCGGGAAGTTCGACGGGGGGAAAGGATTCGGCCTCGGCGAGGGCTTCGGGAGGGAAAGCGGCGGGGAGATTGAATTTCCGGATGATGGAAAGGATATCGATGCCTGGATCGGTGGCGCGGCCGAGGCGTTCTACGAGGAGGCCTTCGGGGTTGGTTCCGCGATCTTTCCAGTCGATCAGTTTTGCGACGACTTTGTCGCCGGGTTCGGCTTGCGGGGAGCCGTCTGTGCCTGGGGCTGGGATGTAGAGATTGTGGAGGAGGCGGGGGTCGTCGGGGATGACGATGAAGAAGCGGGCTGTTTTTTGGAGAGTGCCGACGATCATGGCGGCGCGGCGTTCGAGGATGCGGTGGACGCGGCCGCGGGAGCGGTCGGGATCGGAGGGGCGGCGGCCACGGGGGGCGGGTCCGGCCCCGCGATCGATGCGGGCTACGACGAGGTCGCCGTGCAGGGCGGTGCCTGTGTCTTCTGCGGCAATGTGAAGGTCGGGAGATCCGTCGGGAGGAATGACGAAGGCGAAGCCTTTCGCGTGAAATTGGATGGTGCCTGTGACGAGGTCAGCATCGCGTGCGGCGATGTAGTGAGTATGTCGGACGCGAGCGATACGACCCTCTTTTTCGAGGGAGTGGAGGGTACGGGTAACTGCAGTGATAGGAACGCGGAGACGTTTCGCGAGAGTGGGGGGATCGAGGGGGGTGGCCTTTTTGCCTTGGAGGAGGTGAAGGATCCGATCGGGCAACTGGCTGGCGGCGGGCATAGGTTTCAGGTCATAATGATACCCAGATTTGATGAATATACTATTCGTAGCAACGGAGTTGGCACCCCACGCGAAGGTGGGGGGGCTGGCGGATGTGATGGCGGCGTTGCCCCAGGCGCTGGCGGAGGCGGGTCACGGGGTGAGTTTGGTGGTGCCGTTGCATCGAGGCTTAAGGAGATCGGGGGAGTTTCGGCGGACGGAAAGGGAGATCGAGGTTCCTGGGGTGGAGGGGGTGAAAAGCGCGAGGGTTTGGGAGGGAGAGAGGGGCGGAGTGGCATTATTTGGGTTGGAGAGGGATGAGTATTTTGATCGGGAGGGAGTGTATGGGGAGGGTGGGGTGGATTATCCGGATAGTTTGGTGCGGTTTCAGTTCTTAGCTCGTGGGGCGGTGGAGTTGGCGAGGTATGTGGAGCCGACACCCGATGTGATTCAGTTAAACGATTGGCATGTGGGTTTGGTGCCGGCGTATGTAAAGGCTTTGGGGTTGCCGATTCAAACGGTGTGTACGGTTCACAATTTGGGATATCAGGGTGAATTTTCTCATACAGATTTTGAAAAGTTGGGACTTCCCGAAGGTGTGTTTCGACCGGAAGGGTTAGAATTTTATGGGAAGATGAATTTTCTGAAAGGGGCCATTGCGATGGCGGATGCGGTGACGACTGTGAGTCCAAGTTACGCACAGGAGATTCAGGATCAGGAGCGGGGGCATGGGCTGCATGAGGTGTTACGGGCGCGGGGGAACAGGTTGACGGGAATTTTGAATGGAATCGATAGGGTGGGTTGGAATCCGTGGACGGATGGGGCGTTGAAAAAGAATTTTAAAGTTGGTTCGATGGCGGGGAGGGTGGAGTGTCGTGCGGCCTTGGAAAAGGAGATGGGATTGGAACCTGCAAATGGGAAACCGATATTTGGGATGGTTACGCGAATGACGAAGGACAAGGGAGTGGATCTTGCATGGGGGGAGGTGGAGAGGCTGGTGGGGAGGGGGGGGCGGCTTGTGGTTTTGGGGGCGGGAGATCCTGTGTTGGAAGAGGAGGGAAGGAGATTGGCGAAGCTGCATCCGAAACAGGTGGCGGTGCGGTTGGGGTATGATGAGGGTTTGGCGCGGCGGATCTTTAGTGGGGCAGATTTTTTCCTGATGCCTTCGCGGAGTGAGCCGTGTGGGCTGACCCAGATGTATGCAATGCGGTATGGGTGTATTCCCGTGGTGGGAGATGTGGGAGGGTTGAGGGACACGGTGCAGGAGTGGGATAAAAAAACGGAAAAGGGGACAGGATTTCGATTTTTACCGACGGCGGAGGGGGTCGCGACAGGTGTAGATCGAGCCTTGGCGATTTGGGATGAACCCGCAATGATGAATGAGATACGTCGGAACGGCATGTCTAAGGATTGGGGCTGGGGGTCGGCTGTGCCGGCCTATGAGAAAGTCTACCAATCCTTAGCGAGCAAACCTGGGAGATTTTAAATGCCTGAATTAAGAAAAGATCCGGTGGTGGGGCGGTGGGTGGTTTTTAGTCCTGAGCGGCAGATTCGGCCTGAGCGGTACAAGTGTGAGGAGCTACTGCCCACCAGGCCGGAGGAAGATCCGTTTTTAGAGGGTCATGAGACGTATACGCCAGCGGAGCTGTATGCGATTCGTCCCGCCGGGGTGGCAAATGGTCCCGGCTGGCAGTTGCGAGTGGTTTCGAATCGGTTTCCCGCATTGCGTGTCGAGGGGGAGCTGGAGAAGGAAGCGGTTGGATTTTACGATCGGATGAACGGGATCGGTGCGCACGAGGTGATTGTGGAGACGCCGCATCCCCAACTCGTTTTGGAGAAGCAGAATCTGGCGGGGATCACCCGGGTGTTCGATGCGTGCAGAGCCCGGATTCTGGATCTCTCGCGGGATGCCAGGCTGCACTACGTGCTGGTTTTTAAAAACCACGGGGCCTTGGCGGGGGCAACAATGCCCCATCCTCACTCTCAGCTGATTGCGATGCCTGTGACGCCGATCGTTCTGAAGGAAAAGCTGGCGGCGGCTCGGGCCTATTATCTCGAGAAGGATCGAAGCCTGTTTGCGGATATTCTTCAGGCGGAGCGAAAGATTGGAGACCGGGTAGTTTTTGAAAATGACGGGTTCACCGCGTTTTGTCCGTTTGCGAGCCGGTTTCCGTTCGAAACCTGCATCATGCCCAGAAAGCAAGCAGCCGACTTTCAAAATTCAAGTGACGACGTTCTCGTTTTGCTGGCGGAAGCGGTGCAAAGGGTGTTGCTGGCGTATCACAGCGCTTTAAATCAGCCTTCGTACAATCTGATTTTGCATAATGCGCCATTTCGGCGAAGCCGGCAGCCAGATGCGTGGACGACGATTGATTTAGACTTCCGTTGGCATGTCGAAATTCTTCCCCGTTTGACGGGAGTAGCTGGATTTGAGTTTGGCACCGGATTTTACATCAACCCCACTCTGCCTGAGGAGGCGGCGGGGATCTTGCGGGAGGCGGTGACGCGTGGCTGACGTCGCCCTGCTCTGGCATCTCCATCAGCCTTCCTATGTGGATGTTGTCACCGGAGAGGTGGCGATGTCGTGGGTGCGGTTACACACCGTGCGTGGGTATGCGGACATGGCGGAGATGGCGAGGAGGCATCCGGGAGTAAAGTTGAACTTCAATCTGACGCCCGTTCTCGTTCAGCAGATCGAGGAGTTGGCGGAGGGAAGGGTGAAGGATCGGTGGGCGGAGTTGGCACGGAAAGATGCGGCGAGTTTAACGACGGAGGAGAGGCATCAGGTGTTGGAGCATTTTTTTAAAATCAACTGGATGACCTGTGTGGATCCTTATCCGAGGTATCGGCAGTTGCTGGATTTGCGGGGGAGGAGGGCGGGGGCAGGTCAATCGGATCAGAATATGCGGAGGTTTCGGGAGAAGGATCTGAGGGATCTGCAGGTCTGGTTCAACTTAAGCTGGTGCGGATTTGCGGTGAGGAAAAAGTATCCGGTGTTGGAGCAGCTGATTCAGAAGGGGCGGGATTTTACGGAAGAGGAAAAGCACGGGGTGTTGGAGATCCATCAGGAGATGTTGCGGGGGATTTTAGGCGAGTATCGGGCGTTGGCCGATTCGGGGCAGGTGGAGCTGACGACGACGCCGTTTTACCATCCCATCTTGCCGCTCTTGGTGGATACGGATGTGGCGAAGCGGGCGATGCCAGGCGTGCGGTTGCCCGAGCGGTTGCAGGCACCGGAGGATGCACTGGCGCAATTGGAGAAGGCTCAGGCGGCCCATCAGCGGGTGTTTGGAAGGAAGGCGCGGGGGTTGTGGCCTTCGGAAGGATCGGTCTGTCCGGAATTGATTCCGCTCATCGTCAAAGCGGGATTCGAGTATTTCTGCACGGATGAGATGGTTTTGTTTCGGGGGTTGGAAGCGCAGGGCTGGCACGGAAATCATTCCGAGCTGTTTCAGGCGTGGAGGGTGGAGGAGGGAGGAGCGAGTCTGAAAGCGCTTTTCCGCGAACGGCCTCTCTCGGATTACATCGGATTTACGGCGGCAAGAACGGATCCGAAAATGGCGGCGGAGCATTTACGGGTTCATTTGCAGCATATCGCGCAGGTGATGCCACAGGATGGAATTGTGTTATTGGCATTGGATGGGGAAAACGCATGGGAAGCGTTTCCCGACAGTGGTGAGGCATTTTTGGATGAGTTTTATCTTCGTTTGGAAAAAACGAAGGGAGTGACCTCGACAACCCTGGGGGGGTATTTGGACCGGCATGAGGGGAGGCCGGCGGGGCGACTTCATTCGGGCTCGTGGATCGGTGGAAACTTCGACATCTGGATCGGGGATCCGGAGGAGAATCAGGGATGGAGCTGGATCAAGCGGACGCGGGATTTTCTGCTGCGGGAGGAAGGGAAGGGGAAATTAGCTCCGGAAGTGAAGGCGGCGGCGTGGGAGGATTTGTATGCGGCAGAGGGAAGCGACTGGTTTTGGTGGTATGGACCGGATTTTCAGACCGACAGCGATTTAATCTTCGACGGGCTATTTCGAGGGAGATTGCAGAATGTGTATCGGCGTTTGGGGGTAACACCTCCTGCGGGGTTAAGTGTGCCGATTTGCAGTGCAGAGATGCGGTTGGGAGTCCTGCCGACACGGGCGATTGAACCCAAATTAAGCGGAACACCGAGTTTTCTGGATTGGGCGGGGGCGGGTAGGTACGAAGCGTGGAGGGATCAGGGGGCGATGGCGCAGGGAGATCGGCGCGTGAAAAACATTTACTACGGGTACGGGGAGAAGAACTTTTATTTCCGCATAGATTCGAAGGAGTTGGTTGGCGACGAGGTGATTGTGGATTTTCACCTGCCGGCACCGGTTCGGTTGCGAATCATTCGGCACGAAGAGAGGTGGCGGGTGAATTTGGAAAAATCGAAGGACGGGGTGGTTTATGAGCAAACGGATTGTCTGATCGAAGCTGCGGAAGGAAAAGGATTGCAGTTTCAACTGCCTTTTTCCTCGCTTGGATGGAGGAGAGAGGGGGGAGAAGTAAGCTTTTTGGTCCGGATCCTCCGCGGGGGGGCAGAGGTAGAGCGGTATCCCGAGCGGGGATTGATCGAGTTCAGCGGGCCAGTGCGTGCGTTGGACATGAAGAACTGGTATATTTAGTACTCCACATGAAGAACGTGAACCTAGTGCTCGGGCTCCATATGCATCAGCCCGTGGGAAATCTACCCGAGGTGGTGGATCGAATTACGGCGACGGTCTATCAGCCCGTGCTGGAGGTGATTGAGAAGCATCCTGGGGTTGCGCTGAATTTGCATGTCAGCGGGCCTTTGATGGAGATGTGGGCGGAAAGGTATCCGGATCTATTAAAAAAAGTGAAGGAGTTGGTAGCCACGGGAAGAGTCGAGATGATGTCGGGAGGATTTTACGAGCCTGTCTTAGTGGAGTGGGCGGAGGAGGATCGAGACGGGCAGTTGCAGAAGATGAACAACTGGTTGAAGGAGAAGTTGGGGGCACAGCCTGCGGGAGCCTGGTTGGCCGAAGGGGTTTGGGGGCCGTCCTTGTGTGGAGCGTTCGGGAGAGCGGGATTGAAGTATACGATTGTGGAGGGCTCTTTCTTCCAACAGGCGGGAATTACTCCCGCAAAAATGAATGGTCACTATGTGACGGATCAGGCGGGAAATTTGCTGTTCGTATTGCCTACGTGTTCAGATTTGGCGCGATTGATTCCGCATGGAACATTGGATGAGCTTTTCGGTCATTTGCGGCGCATGGCGAATCGCGCAGAAGATATCACCCTAACCTTTTCGGGAAATCTGGAAACTTGGGGGACCGTGCCTGGCGGGGTGGCCGGATATTTGGGGAATTTATTTACCAAGTTACAGGAGTCGGCCAGCTGGGTGAACACGTTGACGGGGCAACGCCAGTTGGAGAGACAGAGTCCTCGGGGGCGAGTTTCTCTGCCCCCAGGGACGCCTGCGGAGTTGGGAGGTTGGTCTTTGCCCGGAGTAGCCAGGAAGGAGTATTTCCGCGAGCGAGGGCAGTTAGCGCAGAGGTTTGACGCTGGGAAGTGGCTCCCGTTTTTTCGAGGGGGGTCGTGGTCTTCCTTTCGCGTGCGTTATGAGGAGTTAAACCTTCTTTATCGAAAAAATTTGATGTTGGGTCGCAGGTTGAAAGGGAAGAGCTCTTTTCCTGGAGCTCGTGCGGTGCTGGATCGGTTGTGGCGGGCGCAGTGTTCGACGGCGCAGTGGCATGGTACGCAAGGGGGCGTTCACTTGCCCCATTTGCGGGGGGCACTGTGGCGGGAGCTCCTGATGGCCGAGGCGGAGATGAGGGCAGGTCAGGCTGAAACGGATCTGGTACGGGAAGATGTGAATGCGGATGGGCAGATGGAGGTGGTAGCGGGGCATCCCGCGTTGAGTCTGCTTTTTGCACCCCACTTAGGCGGGGCTTGCCTCGAGGTCGGGTTGCCTGAACTGGGAAAAAATTTAGCGGATGTGTTGACGCGACGAGATGAAGGAGTGAACGGGGCAAGCGTAGGTCCTGTGGACTGGTACGAGAGGAGAATTTTTCAGGATCACTTTTTTGCAAAGGGAACTTCCGTCGAGCAGTTGTCGGCGGGGACGTATCCGGAGCTGGGGGATTTTATTCTGCAGCCGTTTGAGATTAAGCAGATGCGGCAAACGGGTAGTCGGGTGACACTGGCGTTGGAACGGGACGGGGGATTGTATCGCGTGGGTACGCGAATGCCGTGCTTGCTGGAGAAAACCTATGCGATCGATGCGGCGGGAGGTTTAATTGAAGTCTCTTATCGAATCACAAATACGGGAAAGTTGCCTCTGGAGGCAAATTTTGCGACGGAGCTGAATTTGAATCTGGGGCCAGATCAGTCGGGTCGGGGAGTTTGGCAATTTGGGGAAACCAAGAAATCTGACAAAGAGATGTGGCACGGATCGGGGGTGACACGAGTGGTGGCAGTGACAACGGATGGGTTTGAGGCGACTTTTGCTTCAGAAAATCTTCCCTTGGTATGGGGATATCCACTTTTAGATGTGGAGCGAGGGCCTGAGGGTCCGATTCGTCAGGGTAACTGCGTTCTTTTTGGCCAGCATTTGGATCTTAAGCCCGGAGAAAAGGCGGAAGGGCGGCTAAAGGTGACTTTCCGCAAGAAAGAGGGAAGGATTGCCCCAAAGAAGTGACTGTGATAGGCTTACAAATTATGAATTTTCGATGGATTTCATCGCTGGCTTGCCTTGGCGTCGCCTTTGTTTGGACGGGTTGCACCGTTCCTGGGGATGCGGAAGAGGTAACGACCACCTATGGAGATACGACGACGCCTGCCGCGAGTGATACTCCTGCCGCGAGTTCATCCAGCTCGAAGACACAAACGGCTGGAAGTGAGGAGAAGAAGCCTTGGACTCCACCTGAAACCGCGGAGAAGAGCACTCCTACAAAAGCCAGTTATCCAAAGGGAGAAAAAGTTTCCGGCAAGACAGGAATGGTGCGCAGTCCCTATGCACCTTATGCGGGTTTAGTGGATGTGAAGGGTTTTGCGCCTGGAACAGAAGTGAAGTGCCCTTACACGGGCAAGATTTTCCTCGTCCCTTAAGTCCCTCACAAAGGGAACAAACCTGAGGTCTACCATGGATCCTCTCCTACAAATTTTGAAAGAGCGGGGGCGTTTGCCCACGGCTGAACTGGCCAAACTTACGGGAAAATCGGAGCCTGAAGTAGAAAAGGCGCTGCGTCGTTTTGAATCGGACCGAGTGATTCTGGGCTACCAAGCTATTTTGGATTCGGACAAAACAGGGCATGGGGGTGTTCGTGCGGTGATTGAGGTAAAAATCACGCCTGAGCGGGATGGGGGATTTGATCGGATTGCCGCCCGAGTTGCGCGATATCCGGAGGTGGTCTCCTGCCAACTGATGAGCGGTGGATATGACCTGCTGATTGTGGTCGAGGGATCGGACCTGAAACGTGTTGCAGGTTTTGTGGCGGAAAAGCTGTCTACAATTCAGGGGGTGATTTCAACGGCAACTCACTTCCAGCTGAAAACATATAAGGAGGCGGGAGTTCTGTTTCTCCAGGATGACAAGGCGGAGAGACTCTCGATCTCGCCATGAAGAGTGGGGGTGAATTTCTTGCTGATCATGTAAAAGGAATTCCACGGTCTGGGATTCGGGATTTCTTTGAGATTGTCCAGAAGCGCGGGGATGTGATCTCTCTTGGAATCGGGGAACCGGACGTGTCCGCGCCTTGGGCAGTGCGGGAAGCGGCGATTTATTCGTTAGAGCACGGACGGACGGGCTACACCTCGAACTCAGGCGGTCTCAAATTGAGAAATGAGGTGGCTACGTACGTGGAAAATATTTTTGGGGAGCGGTACAATCCGGAAAATGAAATTTTAGTGACCGTGGGGGTGAGTGAGGCGATTGATTTGGCATTGCGGGCTGTTTTAAATCCGGGTGAGACAGTTTTATATCATGAGCCGTGTTATGTTTCGTACGCACCGTCGATCACTTTGGCCCATGCGAAAGGTCGGGCGATTCGAACAAGAGCAGAGGATGGATTCCGGTTGGATCCGAAGGCCGTGGGTGAGGCGGCGAAGGGGGCAAAAGTTTTACTGCTGAATTTTCCGACGAATCCGACAGGGGCAGTGTTGAGTGGTCGGGAGTTGGATGCTTTGGCCAAGGTGTGCGTGGAGAACAATCTATTGGTCATTAGCGACGAGATCTATGCAGAGCTGACGTACGAGACGAAGCATGAGTCGATTGTCACACGTCCTGGAATGAGAGAGCGGACGATTCTTCTGCACGGCTTGAGCAAGGCGTTCGCGATGACAGGGTTTCGAATCGGGTATGCATGCGCTCCTGCTCCCTTGATTGAGGCGATGATGAAGATTCACCAGTACGCGATTTTGTGTGCTCCCACGCTTAGCCAAGAGGCGGCCG
>JBBAWA010000021.1:0-18292 GCA_040397425.1 Methylacidiphilales bacterium | reverse complement strand
CGCTCAACTTCAACCCCAGATTCGCCGCCATCTTCGGCGCATTCACCTCATTCACTTCTCCCCCACCCGCTCCAAAGAGAAACCCCTTCAAAATACTCCTCGTGATTGGAGTCGTATCCTCCTCGCCAATCTTTCCCGCATAACTGATCGTCAACCGGTCGCAACGACTCGGTGCAATCTGCGACAACAATCTTCCCAACCGAAACCCGAACTCAATCTGAGGCCGCAACTTGGCCATTGTCCTCGCATCCACACTCGGAATATTTACCGCATTTCGCACCGCACCCTCGGTCAAATAGTCCCGAATCGCCTCGGCAATCTCAATCCCCACACTCTCCTGCGCCTCCGCAGTCGATGCCCCCAAGTGAGGAGTCAAAATCACCTTCTTATTTTTCCTCAACGGATGATCTGCCGCCAACGGCTCCTCCTCATAAACATCCAATGCCGCTCCACCCACCTGACCCGCCTCAATCGCCTTTAAAAGCACCGCCTCGCTCACCAGCCCGCCCCTCGCGCAGTTCACAATTTTCACTCCCTTCCGACACAACTTCAGCCGCTCCTCACTCAAAATTCCCTTCGTCTCGTCCGTCATCGGCAAATGCATCGTGATGAAATCCACCTGTGGCAACAGATCCTCCACCCGATCAATCAGCTCCACTTGCAAACTCCTTGCCTTCCCGGCCGACAGATACGGATCGAACGCCATCACTCGCATCCCAAACGCGATCGCCCTTCTTGCCACCTCTCCCCCGATCCTGCCCATTCCCAAAATTCCCAGCGTCTTCCCATTCAACTCCGTTCCCTGAAAACTTTTTCGATCCCACTGCCCTGCCGACATCGAGGCATGGGCCTGGGGCAAATGCCGTGCCAGTCCCAAAAGAAGGGTGAAAGCCTGCTCCGCCGTGCTCACCGTGTTTCCTGCAGGAGTATTCATCACCACCACACCCTTTTCGGTAGCCGCATCCACATCCACATTGTCCACGCCTACGCCGGCCCTACCCACCGCCCGCACGGTCGGACACCCCTGTAAAACTGCTTTGCTGACTTGTGTTTGACTGCGCACCACCAGCGCATCGCAACCCTTCAACTTTTCGAGAAGCTCCTTCTCCTTCAGGGTAGGACTTTCAATCACCTCGATCTGCGGACACGCCTTTAGCACATCCACTCCGCTGGGGGAAACCCCGTCTGTGACAAAAACCTTATACTTGGCTGGCATTAAAAAGTTCTAGCAGAGACACACCGAAGGGCAACGCTGTCCCATCCCATATTTCAACAGCCTACCCTCACGCCAAGCACGCTAAGTCCGCCACGGACCTTGTCTAAAAAACCTTTCCCTCACTCGCGTCTTTACCCCGACCGGCGTCGGGGCTTAGCGGACTTTGCGTGAGGAAATCTCCGTAAAACGAAAGAGCCCCGTACACCTGCCGGGGCCCTTTCAAACAACTACGTAAATCTACTACTGCTGGAGTACTTCCAACTTAAGGAACTTCCTATCACCGATCATTGGAACACTGGCCGTCATGCGTTGTACAGAAACTCCTCCACCAAGATCATTAATTTCGTGACCCTCAATTTGAGTTGGGTCTAAAGGAGCAAAGCCCCCATCGACGGCCGAAAGATCTAGGCTCAAATTAGGCGTCACTGTCAGCCCGACGGCGTTCTGCCTCACATAGTAGGTCAACACAAGAGTTGCAGTATCTCCACCGGCCCCACCGGCTGGAGGTACAATCGCAACCGACGGCTTTCGGGTCGGATCCAATGCCCCAAGAGTTGTCGCTCCAAATGCATAATCAAGCATAGCCGCATTTGCATCGGATGGAGTCACCCCTTGCGCCTGCAACCAGTCATTGTAGGTCGTGCCCTCCACAACATCCGTCACAGTGATCGTGAACTGCTTGGTGTCCGTCCCTCCTCCGTTGGTGGCCTCTATCGTTACACTCAATGTTTCGGCCGTTGCAGGCGTTCCACTAATCAATCCGGTTGCGGCATTGAATTGAAGCTGCACTGGCAATCCTACCGCCGAGTATACGGTAGGATTATTGTCGGCAGCTATTTGATATTCAAATGCAGTTCCTACAGTTGCACTGGCCGTTAAGGCGCTAGTGATGACTGGTGCTGTGTCAGGATGAGCGCCAGGCGTCATTTTTGCCGATGCAGCAGAGGCAACAACCCATTCACTTGCCGTCCAAACCGGATTAGGAGTAACCACAGAACTTTTGCGAACGGCTCTTTTGTCAGTATAGTCCCAAGTCCCCGCTCCCTCTTCCCCGACAACACCGTAAATATCGCGTAGTTCCCCGAGGCTGTTATCCCCGCCAAAGTAAAGGGCGTAAACGTCATTCCCATTTCCATTAATTTGAGAGCTGATTAGGCTGGGGGTTGCTGCCGTTGGGTAGCCTGCCGTAAAATCGGCAGAGTTGGGTGCGATCACAAAAGTTCCTCCTGCCGGCACTGTTCCGGTTAGAACGATGGCCGCCCCACTAGTTCCCCCGTTTGAGAAACGTACTAAATTCCATTGGCCGGTCCCCAAGTCAACGTCGGTTGACCCTGGATTGAAAAGCTCAATATACCGGTAATTTCCGTTGTTCGAAGGATCCGGTACTTCTGAAATAAGGAGATTGGGAACCGCGTTGTCGCTGGGCCGGATATTGATCGTGCTGGTTACGGGTGCTCCGGCAACGGCATTACCCACAATGTTTTGGATTTTAAAAACAGCCTTTTCAGATAGCTCTGCTTCAGAGTCGTCCGTGATCGTCACAGCAACGGTTTGGGTCGATCCTGCAGCCGATCCTGCGGGGAAAGTTACAGTTTGGGTGGCAAAGCTGTTAATATCTCCGGTCGTCGCTGTTGAAGAGCTGTCGAGCGCCACTTCGGCGGTGACCTGAGCTACGGCGTTAGCAGAAAGCACGACAGTAAGATTCACTGTACCGGCATCTTCGTTCACCGTGACAGAGCCACTGGAAAAAGCCAACAAGGCCGGAGCTGTTGCCAAGGAGGTGGATCCTAGATAGGCGTCGGTTCCAGAGGGAGCAGGATCAGCACTGACTAAGGTTACGTTCTGCCAGACATCGCTGAACTGTGTGATGTTACTACCGGCTTCAAGGCTATAGCCTGGAGCCCTTGAAATACGGACAAACGATTTGTCGACCCCTTCGTTACCTAAGTTCGTAAATGAGACAGCATCCACCACGCTGGAGGGATCGTTGATGGTCAAACCACCGCCTGTGTAATGAAGCACCACGCTATCATTCCCACCAAAGAAGGTGACAGTACTGATGGTGTTGGCGTTAGCCGCTGGAATCGGCTGTCCAGCACCACTGTTGGCGATCACATAAACTTGTCCTGGAGCAAGAGTCACTCCAGAAAGATTAAGACTACTTGCGGGAACATAGGCATTTGTGCTTTTCCATCCCTCCGCATCAGCGTTACTCCAAAGCACTAGGCTATAGTCGGTTAAATCTAGTGAAGACCCGCCAACATTTGTGATCTCGATGAATTTGTTGCTGCTAGCACCCTCATAGTACTGAGTGATGATCACTGGCGACTCCGCTCGGGTGATAAAGCCCCAAGCCGAGTTACCGCTTATCCCTGCGGCTAAACTGTTCCCGGCAAGATCGGTGACAATGCCAGCATCATATTCGACATAAAATCCGGTGGAGTAGGCCAAGGAGGTAGTTGTCTTAATGGTTAAGACCGGTCCTGAGGCGGTCACTTGCGTAGCCGAAACCGCAATCGTCTCCACCACGGAATTATCGGAGGTTTTTTTAATCGTGATATTGCCCGTGCCCTTGGCAATCGCTTCGTTAAAGGTAATTCTCAAAGAACCTGGGGCAGCATTGGAGGCGTTAGCAGCAGGGGAGGTGCTGGAAACCAAGGGCGCAGTATTGTCGACTGTAAAGTCAATAGCGCTGGTAGCTGTGGTCTTATCCGCCACCTCCACGGTGATTTTACCAGTAGTGGCGCCTGTAGGCACCGCCGCGGTTATTTGAGTGCCCGCTCCGTTCACATTAGATGTGGTGGCCGTCGTCCCGTCGAATTTAACCGTAGGCGAGAAACCGAAGTTGGTTCCGCTGATTATCACACTTGACCCCACCGCCCCAGAACTCGGACTAAAACCGCTGATCGCCGGCTGTGTCCCGTCGCCCGATGTGGTTGCAGTGACAGAAACATCGTCCAAGCCAAGTCCCTGGCTATTGCCGCCCGTGGTGTTGAAATTCCACTTGAAATAAATTTGGGAGCCAGCGGCTATGCTGAAACCGGTCAGCGTTACGGTTTTTGAGACAGTAGTGCCGCCGCTGAAAGTGTAACTGCTAGTCCCTGTGGCAAACGCACCTGAGTCACCGTCGGTTTGCGCCGTCCAGGTCGAGCCATCTGTCGATGAGAAAAATGCGACGCTGGCAGCGGCGGTATTGACGCGATAACGCTCGTAAATGAAGGTCAGAGCTATCGACGTAATCGTCGAACCGGTGTTGTTGACGTAGGCCACCATGATGGCGTTCGGGCTTCCATAGCTGCCCGAGGTCATAAAACCAACCGCCCGATCCGTGGCACTGGAGCCCCAATTGTAGCGTCCACCAGCAGTTGGACTGCCTGAACTAGCCCCTTGAGTGACGGCAGTCACGTTAGCGGCTGTCGCATATCCCGCGGTTGTCCCCGCTCCGGCAGCGGTCATCTTCCAGTTCGAAGGCAGAGTAGCAGTGGCAGAAGTCGCCATGCTGTTGAAATTTTCCACCACGGGTGATGTGCCGGTAATCGGTACCTGCGCCTGCGCCGCCCCGATCCATCCGACCGTAAGCGCGAGCGCCAGCGAGAGGCGCAACCCTCCGAGGCTCCTATTCAGTTTCCGAGGTTCGGAGCGAAGGAGAGCCATCCTCATAATCCGATTCTTGAATCCGAAATTTGAGTTGCGGAGAATATTTTCCATATTTTTATTTTCCTGTTTTTTTATAGGCTTCCAAAGCGCTTCCGCTTACCGACCATGCGGTCTGCAACTACACTTGTACGGCTCAGGTTTGTTGCCACATCCACAACCTGCTCCTCATTTCCCAAGATGCTAGGACTTTTTTGTTACATTATGATGACACTTATTTCGAGTGTGAATAATAAATTAATTGCTGCTCATCAAGGAATTAGCTATTATTTTGTATAATACACTAATCGCATTATTAGAAAATAATTTGCCTCGCATCGGTATTGAACTTCCGATGTCGTTTTTTTCCTAAGTTCCTTAACCCCTTAACCCCTTAACCCCTTTATCCCTTTATCCCTCCTACCCGCAGCCCCTCCTACTTAAACGTTCCAACAGGTTTGTTCGCGTTTTTCGGATCCACCACCCAAACCGCCACACTGGCAGGGACCACGTAACTAGTCGAACCGACTGTGTTTGTTAAAACACCCGCTCCGGTTGTATCAATCTTGATAAAAAAATTGGACTGCCCTTTATAAAAGCCACTGGGCGTAACAATCCCATTCGCATTTGTAAACTTCGGCGGCACCTCCAGAAACGCAATTCCCCGATAGTTCCCC
Source organism: Methylacidiphilales bacterium (assembly GCA_040397425.1). Taxonomy (GTDB): domain Bacteria; phylum Verrucomicrobiota; class Verrucomicrobiia; order Methylacidiphilales; family Verrucolacustridaceae; genus Verrucolacustris. Next base: position 12,766 of record JBBAWA010000021.1, on the reverse strand, counting down.
CCGTTCGTGTTGGTTGTGCTCATCAAATCCAAAAAAGTCTTGTCCGTTGTCCCACTTGTGTTGGTCGGATACGCCGAATACTCCGCGTAAAATGCGTTCACTGCCGTCTTAATCGATTCCGCCATCGACGCCACCTCGGCCTTCTTCCCAGCCTGCATCGCACCATTGATCGCCGGCAAACCCAACCCCGCCAGCAACCCAATGATCGAGATCACCACCAGCAACTCCACCAACGTAAACGAATCGCTTTTTACCTTTGGAAATTTTTGTGATGAAGTTATGTTCATAACTATGACTACACCCACTCTACTCCCTTTCCACCAGAAAATATTTGCTCACGCTAAGTCCGCAAAGCGCGACCTCTTTTCAGCCTTCTCTTTTCTCAAATTCCGAATTCCGCATTTCGCATTCCCAAATAAAATCCCCCCTTTCCGTCCTTTCCGTCCTTTGCGTGAACAATCTGCATTCACCTTAATCGAACTCCTCGCCGTCATCACCATTATCGGGATTCTCGCAGGCCTCACCCTCGGCGCCGCGGGTGCCGTTCGTCGTCACGGCGCAAACTCCACTGCCAAAGCTGAGGTCGCCGCCCTCCAAGCCGCATGCGACCGCTACTTTGCGGATAACGGCGCCTACCCCAGCGGCACAGCCAGTCCCACCACTGTCACAGCTCCAGCAGGCGCAACCGCTCTTTTCACCAATCTGCTTGGTTCAGCCACTTTAACGGCCGCCCCGAACAGTAAGCGCTATTTCGAACCCAAGCCCGCTATGGTTTATACCAACGGATCCCCCAACTACTTCATCGACCCCTGGGGCTACGCTTACGGCTACAACTCCGACGGCACAAACGCACCACTCATCTGGTCCACCGCAGGCCAAACAACATCAGGTGGAACAAATAAGTGGATTACTAGTTGGCCTAAGCTTTAATTTGCTCTTTACTAACTATTTACATAAATAAATAGCTTTTTTAACATTTGCATTTTAAGCTAGTGTTGACAATGTAAATCATAAGTGTACATATCGTAATCGTGATCTCCTTTATTCCCGCACTCGGTAAGCCCACCTCGTTTTTTTTAAAACCATATTCACACCCTGCCCCGATCGGGTCGGGGTTTCCAACATTACCACTTTCGAACCTCTACAACCCTTTCCCACCTTTGCGTCCTTTGCGTGAGCAATCTGCGTTCACCCTCGTCGAACTCCTCGCCGTCGTTGGCATCATGGGACTCTTGGCCGCAGTTGCCGTTCCCGCCCTCAAAGGACTCACTGGAAGCGGTGGCCGCAAACAGGCACTCGGCCAAGTCATAGGCGCCCTCGAAATCGCCCGCAATACCGCCATTAGCAGTGGAACCAACGCCGCTGTTATTTTTCCCGATAGCTCCTTCGGTTCAGGCGAGGCCTACAAATACCGCTCCATGGCTGTCGTCGCTTGGAGCGCCACCAACTCGAACAGCCCTGCCACCATGGTTGGCTCATGGATCGTCCTCCCGCAAGGGATCGCCCTATTTCCAAGGTCCATTTCCGCCCTGCCAGTACGAACCAATATTTCCGTCCAAATTTTGACCACACCCAGCCCAGCGGCAAACTTTCGCGCAATTTGTTTTCAATCGGATGGCGCTCTCGATGAAAGCCAATCCCCCTTGCCAACCAACGGCATCGCTTACTTTGAAGGGACTGTCAACGGCACCACGCCCAATACCAACTCGAAAATGACAAATTTCGAAACTGTCCGCCTCACCCGCTACACGGGCCGACCTCTTCCCACCCTCGCCCCCGCCCCATGAAATCCTTTTCTGACTCCACATCTGGTACGTTTGCGAAATTTGTTTTTAAATTACATTCATACGTTCGCACAATCGGATCTTCCCACCTCCCCACCATCCAAAATAAAAAATTAAACATCCAAAATCTTCGCACCATCCCCTTAATCCCTTCCCCCCTTAACCCCCTAATCCCTCGCCGCCTTCCGGCGGCGTTCAGCCTGACAGAAGTCGTCATCGCCATGGGCGTCGCCGCCGTCGCCTTCACCTCCATCATCGCCCTCTTCCCCCTCGGCCTGAACATGAGCAAGGAGTCGTACGAAGCCACCCAGGCCGCCCTAATCTCCCAGACGATCCTCGCCGATCTCCTGGACGAGGGAGCAGGCTCCGGAACGCTCGGTTCCAGTCGCTTCATCCAAATCGGAGGGAACTCCGATCCCACATCCTCCACCAACTATCTGGCAATTAATTTCAACACGGCCAGCACCATCACGGTTTATCTAGCCTACAACCAGATCCCACGGATTAACAACGATACCGATTCCTCTGGCCAACCCATCATGCTTCGTCCTTGCGCTGGGGTTGAGGGAACCGTCCCCGCTTGGTATTCTTCCGGAAGCAACGGCCTTTCAATGCTAGCCAAGGTCACCGTCACGCCATGCTTTCGTGTCAATGGAGCAAATGCCAGCGGCGACCCAAAGCGTGTGGATGTTTCCGTAGAATCACCTGGAGATGCCTCGGCCACGAACCGCTCCCAATTCCTCTTTACCGGAGCGACCCCTCCCGGATGAAAACCCCGACCTACCAATCGATGGCTTCGGGCACTGCGCTGCCTCAGGGAACTTTGCGTGCATCATCGCCGAAACTTCACGCTAAGTCCGCCACGTTTTCTTCAAAACTACATTCTTACTTTTGCATCCAGCCCCGACTCGGTCGGGGCTTCACACTTTCGCACCTCTTCACAATCCAACATCCGCGCGTAAGCGCGTCCCGCAACCGCGGGGAAAAATTTAACATCCAAAACTTCAGCGCCCCCGACTTAATCCCTTCCTCCCTTAAACCCTTCATCCCTCTCCGCACCATGGTGGCCTTCACCCTCATCGAACTCATGGCCGCCACCACCGTGCTATCCGTGATCCTCCTCATGATGGTCGGTATGCAGGATCAGATGTCCAAAGCATGGTCCAACGCCAACCGTCGAACCGATGCCACCCGCGAAGCCCGAGCCGCTGCTCGCCTCATGGGTTCCGACCTAGGAGGCATGGCTTTCAGACCCAACACCCAAAACAGCAGCTACGATAGCTTCGCCACCGTTCTGGGAGGTCAAGGGCTTCCCTATCTTTACTCCAGTAACGGGGTCGATGACGGTTCCTTCACCATTCCGAATGCCCAACCTGGCTCGGCCTATCTCTTCGCCCTCTGCAACCAGGCCAGTCGCGGGGAGAACTACACGGACATCGGTCTGGTGGGCTACTACATCGCATCAAGCAGGCGGACAACCATCAACGGCTTTGTGGTTACCAACTACAATCTCCACCGTTACTATGTCCCCGCCTCCAACGCTCTCGGCTATCTGACCAGCTGGTTTGACAAGAAGACCGCCGAAAGCCTTTTTTCTGGCGTTAATCCAGAGACAGACGACATTCTGGCCCGCAACACCTGCAACCTGCGGATCACTTTTTTTGGGAAAGACGTTCCCAACGGCCTCAACTATTCTAACGTTGCGAATTCTTCCAGCACCTATCGGGGCAACAAGGTACAGATCGAGTGGACTACCTATCCCGATGATTTTGCGCAAAAGTTACCCCTCTCCACATGGTCCACTTCAGCCAACATCCAAAAATACGGCCGCTCCTATGAGTTCAGGCTGGATATGAGAAGAAATTAAAAATGAAACCTCGTATCCCTGTGCTTTCCTCTCCCAGCTTTGCCCTGATCAGCGTCCTAGCCCTTGTTTCCCTCGCCGCCCTTACCGCCACCGCTTTCCTCGCATCTGCCCGACTCGAACGCCAGGCTACCCGTCCCTTAGGAGAAACCGCGCGCCTGGAAATGGCCTGCACTTCCGCAAGGGAGTGCGCGTCACAAACTCTGAACCTCATGTGCGAGCCCAAGTGGCATACGATCGCCACCTATTGGCGTGGAACCAACACCAACGACTGGACCAACGAGCTTGGATACCTTCTCCTCGGTCGGCCGAATTCCACCTCTAATGTTCGCTGGACCTACTTCTGCGGATTCAATACCGCACTCCACAAGAAACTCGACACGAATGTGTTTCTTATTGAAATGACCAATACAAATCCTTGGCTCTTTCTCGCAGAAATAAGCGGCGACATGTCCAAGATGACGACGAATTTTGTAACCAATCCCACCTACACGGACACCAATTGCACACTCATCCCGCTGCTTGGAGGCAGAACCTCCCCCCCAGTTGGTTGGACCTACATTTATCAGGACAAAAAGATCGCCAACAGCACGAACACCACGAACGTTCCCGTCGCCCGCTTTTCCTACTACATGGAGGATCTGTCGGGTCTCATCGATGCCGAACGGATGGGAGGCAGCGCCCGCACCACCGGCACCAATGCCTCGGAGATTTCCTTAACCAATCTCTTCACCAACTGGAGCTCCAACTCCATCATCAAACCCAACAATTACGACCAGTTTATCAACGTAACCAACCGAGCCAAATACTTCTCTCCTGCTTTGATGTTCTACGCAAACACGAACATCTCCACCAACGACCTCCGTTATTTTGCCCACGGTTTGCTCTCCTGGAACAATTTTCCCAACACTATTCCCGTGGGCGTCCCCATCACAGGCAACGTTGGCTACAGCCAAGGTGGCCAGTTAAAACTAAACCTTAATTCTTCCGCCAATCAGAATGTCGGCACCATCGCTGTCGCAATCAATACTAACCTACCCGCCTTCACCAATCGGGCGGGAGGCATGAACGGCCTAGCGTACGTCACTAATATTGCCGCCAACATCATCGATTATGTGGATACCGACTCCACCCCATCGGTGGATGACGATAACAATCCAACTTATCTTGGGATTGAAAATATTCCTTGGCCGAACGAACTATTCGATCGAATCATTTTTACAGAAGTTACGTCGGCTGGATTAATTCGAATTGAACTGAAAGACTATGTCGAAGTCTGGAACATGGGGAATTCGAGTATTCCATCCGGAACTACCATTACCTTGAGCAATAACTACGACATGGTGCTCACGATGACCAATAGAGGTTCTGGCACCGCTTTTGCTCCTGTTTTTTTTAAAACAAATCTGACTAATTTTACCACAGAATCAGGCTCATTTGGCCTACGTCAGTTCGCCTTATCCAGCCCTTTACTGCCGAACGGCTATCAGGTTCTGGAGTCTTCCACCGACCCAAGCACCCGCAGACTTTCCTTCCAGATTCCTAATACAATTTCATCCGCTTACTGGACAGACGCACTTGTCAAAAATAATTGGGCTATTTTTCCTGCTCAAGCTGATGCGACTACGAACATGACCTACACCGCTTTTATCGGTGGCAAAGCAATTCAAAAGACCATAAGCGGTAGATGGACCCGCTTTCTTGCGCCCTCATTTGCTATCAGACCACCAAGTGGCACTTACATTTTCTGCAACAATATTGGCTATGCATCTCAAACTGCCATCAATGGCCAACCCAGACATACAGGTGGCGATCCTCGGGCTCAGCTATTTCTTTCAAATCCTCTCTATAATCAGAATTACACGAATGGATATGCTTCTCCTGGGGGAAGAAATGTTGGGAGGCTCCAACTCCCCTCCTTTCCCGAAAGCGAAGTGAATCCCGTAAAATATTGGCCTGATAATGGCCATGCGAATAGTGCTGATTATGGGGGCAACCCAACATCCGCATCCAGCCAAAGCCCAACTTCATTTCTTCCCCTCACTCCTCCACTAACAAACAACTTTGTCATGATTCGAAACGACACGGGTGTTCTGACTAACATCTTGGAGTTAGGCAATATCTATGACCCCATGCAGTGGTCCGATCAGTCCGGGAGCGGCGTCGCTAGTCAACCCGGCCTTTGGACCAATCTAACGGCTGCAGCTACGAGAGACACCCGTCATGGCGGACGCAACACCCTGCGGATTGGCCGCCCTGAGCACCCTCGCTTCGCCTTCACCGATCTGGGCGGAACTTACCCCGTGCCCAACATGGGCCGCTCAGCGGCTGCCCTGCTCGACCTTTTCTCTACCTCCGACTCGTATGACAATGGGGGGAGAATCAACCTGAATACTGCTCCTGCTCCGGTTTTGCGCGCCCTTGCGGGAGGCATCACCCTGTCGAACGACTTGGCGATCATCCCCTCCTCAACATTAGCAATTACGAACAGAATGACAGAAGCCTTCGCCCAAGGCGTGATGCGCTACCGCTCGATATATCCATTCCTCTCCCCAAGCCAATTGGCTTTTATTGCTACCGATTACGGAATAACGAACGGAACCGACCACTGGACCAATGCGTGGCCAAAGAATGCCGTTTTTGGAAATACGAATCGCACCATTGCTTTGGATACCAATGCCCCAGGCAATGATCCTTCTAGATGGGCTACCGCCAGTAACGGAGTCTCTGAGTGGAATGATCAGGCTGCAGAAGAGTGGTTTTCAAAGATTTACAACCTCTCGACGGTACAGAGTTGGAACTATCGCACCTATGTGGTGGCCCAGTTGGTCAACACCAACGGCCTGCCAACAGGCCCCACCATGCGAAAATATTCGCTCATGTATATTCGTTACAACGGATCCTTCAGCGCGGGGATCAGCGCAGGCCCCTTTGTTAGTTTCGAATCTCCCTATTAAAAGAACCGCACTTGTGAGCGAAAGATTATCAGCTTTTTATCTGAAACCATTGAGTTCAGGATATGAGGAAGGGCAATTGATGAAATCATCCACGATTTACAGCCAGATAAGCCTAGCCTTAATCCTTGCCCTTTCTCCTTTCTCTCCGCCCAATCCCAGCGCTACTTCTTGTATTCCATGAACTCTCGGTTTCATCTCTTGCTCGTTTCGTTAAGGGCAACTTGCTGCCTTTTCATTGCTGCATTCTTTTCACTGCATACATCAGGATTTGCGCAAGAAAACAGTAGAAGTGCGTTTGCTGTTCTTAATATTGTCCCAAAAGATTTACTCATAAAAATTGCTCTCGACACGAATGAGATCACCTCAGGCAAAGAAGCCCTTCCTCCTGGCTTTTTCACGGGATTCACCTCCTGGAACCCTGCCAAGGCCATTCTTACCGCTGAGGCTCCTGGCTATCAAACCGCTCAACTAAAGCCCTTCCTGAAAACAACCGAGGCTCCTATTATCGTGCTACAAGAAACTTCAGGTAAGACTCTTCAATTCACCGTCATCGCGAACAGCAAAGAAAGAGCCCCTTCCTTTTACGACGCCATAAACCTCACCACGAAGGAAAATCTCACGATTCGAGCAGACAACAAAGACGTTACTCTTCCGCAAAATCAGCGAATTCGTCTGAGCAAAGCAAAAAGCCTCACTTATTCAATTTTAGGTGGTGAAGTCAAAACCATAGATCCATCGGAAAGTCACAACTATCTCATGATATTTTATACTTCAGTCGGTGGACTTATTGAGTGCTTCGTCACTTTTGATAATCCTGTTTAGTAGAAAAGTCAGATCTGCTGATGTGTCTTGGGCTCAGCACACAATTCCACTGCTCAAATACGCATCGAGTGCCCTTACCCCAAACACCTCCGTTTCCCGATGCCCCCCTAAGATGAGATTGATCCCCATCTCCTTTGCCTTCACCTCCGTCGGATAATCTGCCTCGCCCGTGATCAGCGTGTCCAACCGTGCTTTTACCACCTGATCCAGATCCCCAAACCCTCCCGTCACAATCCCTATCCTCCGACAAACTTTCGGCCCTGCCTCGATCACCTTCACACCTTCCCACTTTCTTACCTTCTCACCTTCACTCCTCCTCAAATCCCTAATCCGAAATACCAAATCCGAAATCCGAATTTTTACCCCTTCCACCTTCCACCCGATGGCTCTTCCCATGGCCACGCCGAACTGCTTTCGCTTCGAATCACCCAAACCCAAAGCTCTGAGCAGTCCGATCGAATTTCCCAACTCGGGATGCGCATCCAGAGGAAGATGGGACGAGTAAATTGCCACTCCCAATCTTTTGGCCAGACGAATTCGTTCTGCCCGCATCTTCCGATCCATCGCGGAGCTCCCCCAAAACAGTCCGTGGTGCACGATAAGAAAATCCACTTTCTCTTTACCCGCTTTTCGAATCGACTCGATATCCGCATCTACTGCCCAGCCCACTTTCTTCACCGGCTTGTTGTGGCTCACCTGTAATCCATTCTTTGCCCCCGGGTAGTCTCGGAACTTTTTCGTCTCCAAGATCCGATCACACTCCTTGGCTAACTCCTTCGCCTTCATCCCTCCTTCATACCCCGTCCTTCTATCCAACGCATCGCGAATCTTACACTTCAACCGAAACCTATCTCTGGACTAATATACTTTGATGACTCCGGCGATTGCTCTGGAACACTCCTCTTTTCTGATCGTCGATAAACCCGCCGGATGGCTCGTCCACCCCACCCGCCCTGACGGCACCTTCACCCTCATCGACTGGCTTCGCGACCAGTACCCAGATGAGTTCCTTTCTCTCGTCAGCCGACTCGACCGCGAAACCAGCGGACTCCTTCTGGTGGCACGTGGCAAAGAGAACGCCTCGCTCTTCGGGAAAATGCAGCAGCGCCGTGAAATTCAGAAAAGCTACCTCGCATTTGTTCATGGGCGTTCACCTGAATCCGGTCTGATCGATCAACCTCTCGACCGACTCGGCAAACATCAACCCAGCCGAATCTATATGCGACAGGCCGTTATCCCAGGCACCTACCCAGCCCAGACTGCGTTCAAAACCCTCGAAACACGTTCCCACCCCAAATTTGGAGAGATAAGCCTCGTTGAAGCAGCTCCTAAGACAGGCCGACTCCACCAAATCCGTGCCCACTTCGAATTTATAGGGTTTCCAGTTCTAAATGACAAGATTTATGGACAAAATGACCAAGTTTTTATAGACTATATCGATATAGATACTAGAAATGAGCCCAAAATGGCCCGCCATAGCCTGCATTCTTCGAAATTGTCCTTTTTTTTTGGCACAGAGGCAATTTCTCAGGAAATTGGGATCCCTGAGGATCTGGCCGAAATTTGGGGTACCTGCAATGAAGTTAAAGTTTGAGCTCTGACCCCGAACGCTTATGAAATCGCCCATGCCCTCCCCCATCTACCGACTACCTCCCTTTCAGGTCGATAAGGTCATGCTGGCCACAGCCGAAACGATCGACTGGGGACTCAAACTCCTCGGCATCCCACCCCTCTGGAAAGAAACCCAAGGCGAAGGCATCAAGGTCTGCGTCCTAGATACCGGGATCGCCCTTGAACATCCCGACCTTCAACCTGCGATCCTCGAAGCCCGCGACTTCACCCGTAGCCCTTCCGCAGCCTATGACGCCCAAGGTCACGGCACCCATGTGTCGGGCATCATTGCCGCCAGACGCAACGCCAAAGGAATCGTCGGAGTCGCTCCCCAATCCAAAATCATCGCCGCCAAAGTTCTAAACGACGAAGGTACCGGCACTTCGCAGAATATCGTCGCCGGCATCCACTGGGCAATCGCGTCCGGCGCAGACATCCTCTCGATGAGTCTCGGCAGCCCCGAACCCAACGAGAAGATCCACCAAGCCCTCCTTCACGCCATCTCCAAGGGCATCTTCGTGATCACCGCCGCTGGCAACGAAGGGCCCGATCTAGACACCGTGGGCTATCCAGCAGGCTTTCCTGAAATGGTTGCGGTCGGCTCGATCGACCGCAGAAAAAAACTCTCTCGGTTCTCATCTCGTGGCAGACAGGTCGATGTCGTGGCTCCAGGCGATGAGATCACCTCCTGCTATCCTCCTCGCAGTTACGCCACTCTCAGCGGCACCTCCATGGCTACCCCCTTTGTCTCTGGTGTAGTTGCCCTGGCATTGTCCAAACACCGGAAAATAGGAGGCAAAACCCCCCTTCGTACCCAGCGGGACTTGATCGAACACTTGTGCCGCACCTCCGCCGATGCAGGTTTGGCAGGGTTCGACCCTCTTTATGGCTGCGGAATCGTCAATCCGGTAAAGTTGATTAAGGGGTAAGCGATATTTCCTAGGGGCCTTATCCAAATGCCCCGTGCTCAGATTTTTAAACTTATGTGGAGCGGGCATCTTGCCTGCCATAGAAAACAGACTCTACCTAGCTACAAATTTCACCCTTGCTGTGCTGGCTGCTGAATCTGAACTCCCTGCAATGGAATTCGCGAAACAATCTTTCCATCATACAAAACATCCAACGAATACTGTCCAGGACTTGGTAAGCGCAGCCCTGCAATGTTGAAGATGAAGTTTTGGCTCCAAAAAAACGCCTGAGCAGGGGGTTCTCCCATGGTAAATTCAATTCTAGGCCCGCCCTCAGGCAAGATTGCCTTTCCATCCGAATCGATGAAGGAGATCTGAATGGTATGCTTACCCTCGTCGCCCGTCCGAAAAAGAAGCCTGAGCGCAATCGAGCAGTGTGGATGCACCGCGGGGTACTGCCTCGCGCAGATGGTGTCAAAGGACCCTAAAACACAAAGCTTCCCCTGATAATCACTCGCCGAATCTGCAATTAGCGCGGTAAGAACTTCCATGCATTCGACTCTATCCGATTTTTCACCACTTTGGTAGGGGTGGGTTAGCCCTGCCAGTCTCACCCCTTAAAATTCCTTCTCCCTTCAACCCCATCTTCATCTTAAACTTCGCCTATGCCCCCTCTTCTCCTCTTCATCATGGCTGGAGGCTCTGGCGAGCGTTTCTGGCCCCTTAGCCGAAAGGCCAAGCCCAAACATCTGCTCAAACTTGTCTCCTCAAAAACTCTTCTCGAGGAAACTGTCCTCCGCCTCAAACCCCTGGCATCCCGCCCTTCCAATCTCCTGGTCCTAACCAATCACGAGCAGATCCCCGGAATCCGCAAAGCCCTGCCCCGCATTCCCAAAAGCTCGCTGATTCCCGAACCCGCCAAGCGAGATACCGCTCCTGCCGCCGCCTTGGCAACAGCCCTTGCTCTACGCACCCATCCCGACGCCATCTTGGCCCTCCTTCCAGCCGATGCTGTGATCGGAAAGGCCCCGATTTTTCGGGCTCAGCTAGCCGCCGCTGCCCGTGCCGCACACAGCTCCCCATCTTTTGTCGCCTTGGGCATCAAACCTTCATACCCCGCGACAGGCTTCGGATATCTTCACCTAGGTCGAAAGACCCTGCCTCAAATCAAGGGTGGCCCCTTTCTGTGCGTTCGTCGCTTTATAGAAAAGCCATCCTTGGCGAAAGCGAAGTCCTTCTTGAAGTCCCGTCAGTATGCGTGGAATGCGGGCATCTTTGTTTGGAAAGCTTCCACCTTCCTCGCAGAGGCACGCCGACAACAACCCGCCCTCGCCCGTTTTATCGAAAAATTTCCCAAACGCGGTTCTTATGCTTCCTACCTAAAGCAAGAATTCCCCAAGCTGCCGAAAATCTCTGTCGACTATGCCATCATGGAAGGCGCGAAATCTGTTCTAGCCATCCAAGCTGCTTTTCCTTGGGATGACGTAGGCTCATGGAGTGCACTCCCCGCTCACCTGCCCACCGATAAGCAAGGCAACACCTTCCGTGGTCAGGTGCTTTCCTTGGAAAACCGAAACACCCTCGCGCTAGCCCAAGGGGGACGTCCGATCGCGCTCCTTGGGACCGAGAATCTCGTGGTCGTCGATACGCCCGATGCACTGCTCGTATGCCCTAAGAACCGAGTTCAGGAAGTAAAAAGGCTAATGGGATTGCTGCCGAAAGAGGTGGTTTAGTAGGGTCTCTTATCTCTAACAAGTTTCCAACTTTCCGGCATTCGGAAAAGCAACGGGCTTACTAACAAAACAATCAGTGGCTTCAACCAGACGTCGGTCGCCAAATAGATCGGCTTCCCCATTCCGTCGCACATTAACCCAATACAGGCAACCGCTAGGATCGTCCCCTTCCACCTTTCACCTTCCACAGCAGTCCAATAGCTGACAGCAGCAAATGCGAGAAGGGGCGAGACCAAAACATAGCTGTTCGTTTCTACACGTGGATTAAAGAGGGTCCATATGATGGCGGTAGAAAACCATAATCCCCAAGAACCGTTCATGGAGCCACCACGCCGATATTTCCAAAAGACAAACCATAGAGCCGAACCTGAGGCGACTACACGACTCAAAGTATTAAAGAGGGGCAGATTAGGGGATCCTGCTTTTTCCAACATTCCGAACAGGTCGCTTACCCGCAGGTTAACTGGCGAGTAGGAGTCAGTGAGCTTTTTTGCGAATTCGATCCACTGCCCCAATGCGTATGCTGGATCTGGGTGAATGAATCCAATGGCTGCCGTCGCCGCAAGTCCGCCGAGAAGCGGAATTCGAATTGGAGCAAATACTGCAAAAGCCAACAACCAAGGGGCGAGCGAGATCGGTTTAAGGACAAGGGCCAAAGTCAGACATGCCGCAGCACAGTTCCACTTCTCACTCCGTATGCTAATGCAAAGGAGCACGAGCGATGCAGAAAGAGCTAAATTCGTTTGCCCATTGTTAATCGCGGCTAACGAAGCGGGTACTGCCAACAGAACAAGCAGTACGAACTTCGAATGAAACCCCCTCCGATCACTGCTATTCTCTTCAAGAATGCAAGCGAGCCTCCATAATCCCAAACCAAAGAGTCCGAACCCGAATAATCGCCACATGATTTCCCCAAGGACAGCGGGTTGGATTAGATAAAACGGGGTAAAAAGGACGGCAAATGTCGGTATGTACAGAAATCCATGAGTCCCCCCCGGATACATCGATTCCCCCAGCCACCAGTGACTCGAAGCAAACCTGTAGTTTGGAACAACCCCAGTCCGATCAGGGTTAAAAATCAGATACA
>JBBAWA010000020.1:0-18814 GCA_040397425.1 Methylacidiphilales bacterium | reverse complement strand
ACGTCATTCCGTTGATCGATATCTTATGCATGCTTCTGATCTTCTTCATCGTCACCACTACTTTTAAGAAAAAAACAGCTTCGGTGGACGTCACCCCACCAAAGTCAGAAAAGGGGACGGAAAAAGTTGAGGAGGCGAAAACAGCTCCTCCCGAGTTGACCATGAAATCCAAAAAAGCGGATGACTACGCCAAGCTATACAGTGCGGATGAATTTCCCCTCTACTTAGGGGATCAAATTCTAAAACTTAACGTCAAGTCTGACACATTTCGCGCGGATCTGGCTAAGACTCTGAAAGATAGGAACGTCAAGAATCTGATCCTCAACTTTGATGAGACGACTCCGATCGCTATCTTCTTTAAATTCTTTGATGCGTGCGAGGACGCCGGCGTCCCGATCTCCGTCCGTACCTCCAAGATCGGTGGCGCCACTGCCAACCCCTGAAATCGCTCTCCCCGACTCTTCCTGTTCGTCTGTACGGTGACCCTGTTCTACGCCAGACAGCCACATCCGTTCGTCCACCAGATGAGAAGCTCATGGAGCTTTCACGAGTCCTAGAGAATACGATGCGAGAGTCGGAGGGTATTGGTCTTGCCGCTCCCCAGATCGGTATCTCCCTTCAAATTGCTTTGGTTGATCTCAGAAAAGTCGAGAAGCGCCCCTCCACAATGGAACTCCACGGAAAGCCCGTGGATTGGCGCGTTCACATGCCCCTCTTCTTTTGCAATCCCGTGATTACACTTACCCGTCGAAGGGAGGACGAGGATGAGGGATGCCTGAGTTTCCCTGGCCTCCATGGTCCTGTCCGGCGCAGCCTTCGCATTCAGATGGATTATCTCGATCTCAAAGGACGGCTGACAACCCTGACTGCGGGTGGCCTCCTAGCACGAGCGTTACAACATGAGGTCGATCATTTAATGGGCGTTCTCTTTATCGATCGCATGTCCCCGGAAGCAAAACGCACTCTCGCACCAGAACTTGAAAAACTTTTACAAAATCAGACCCCTAGGAAGTAACCCCTTATGCTAATTCGTGCGGGTGCCCTCATTGAATCCACAAATCGGGTTCATCGTCCAGGTCACCTTCGCATGGAAAAAGGCAAAATTCTCGCGGTTGGATCTAACCTCGCACCCCTTCCTGGCGAAGAGATTCTCTCCATTCCTGAAATCACATTGGCTCCCGGATGGATCAATCTTCACGCACATCTTGAGTTGTCTGCACTCTCTGGAGTCCTGCGTAAGGGGAACACTTTTTCAGGTTGGCTCGAAGAGCTCCTTCCCCTTCTCCCCACTCTCACTCCCGAAGTGCGCCGCAGCTCCATTTTAACCTCAACTCGGCATGCCGCCCATTCAGGCACAACTTCGATCCTCTCCATTCTGACTCAACGAACAGCTCTTGTTGGCTTAACTTCAACCCCTACACGAGTTTGGTGGGCGCTCGAGTTTTCCGATCTCAGGGAAAAACCAAACCTTACCGAGATTGTAGATCAGGCGACCTCGTGGATCTCACGTCACCCGAATGCCGATTGGCACTTGGCCCTTTCTCCACACGCCCCCTACACAGCCTCTCCATCTCTTTACCGCGAGCTTTCGGTTCTAGCCTCTCAAAATCATCTCCCATTCACGACCCACTTGGCTGAATCCCTGGATGAGGCTGAGTTTTTTGCGAATCAGAAATCATCGCTACGGAACCTTCTTCCCGCCGATTTTGATCGGCCCGACCTCCTCCCATCCCAATCCCCTGCAGAGTGGTGCCAGAACAACACTGTTCTTCCCTCACGACCCATTCTTGCCCATGGAAACGAGTTCTCTCTCAAAGACATGCCCTATCTCAAGGAACGTAGTGCCACGATTGTCCACTGCCCCACGACTCATCAATGGTTTAAACGAAAACCGTTCCCTTTCACCTCTTACCAAACCCATCAGATTCCAATCGCTCTTGGTACCGATAGCCCTGCCAGCTCCCCCAATTTCCATTTTGATCTTCGTTTAGAGGCACGCACCTTCTTGCAGAACCACCCTTCATACAACCCCAAGGGTGTTTGGGAGATGCTCACCACGATTCCCGCACAAGCTCTCGGTAAGGGGAAAACATTGGGGGTTCTGAATACCGATTGCTGGGCAGATTGGGTCGGCTGGCGTATTCCATTAGAACAAGATCCATTCACTTCGATTCTCCAAAGCACTGAACCGGCAGAGATGACCTGTATTTCAGGTAAAATCACGCCCCACGAAAAGATTTAGCCTCGTCCCCTACCCCCTTTCGTCGGCACGATAGTAGGGTATGGGTGCACCCTCTTTTTTGAATGAAATAGACAGTCGGAAGGCCGAAAGGCACCACCAGGGTCGTGATCGTTCTCTACCCCAGAATTCCGCCCCGATCTCTTTTTCGGATAACGATTACCTTGGCCTAGCCAAACATCCCGCTGTTTTACAGTCCGCCCAAGAGGCCATCAAGAAACACGGCACGGGTGCGCGAGCTGCCCGCCTTCTTGCAGGTCTTTGCCCCGAGCATCAAGATCTTGAGTCTGCCTTGGCAGTATGGAAACAAAGTGAGCGGGCGCTTCTTTTTGCTTCAGGATACCTTACTCCTCTGGGGGTGATTCCTGCCCTTGTGGGCCCTGGCGATACCATCTTGCTGGAGCGAAACGCACATGCATGCCTCTTTGATGGGGCCAAGCTTTCTGAGGCGCGTCTTCGGCTATTTCCAAGGCAGGACATGGCGGCTCTCAAACAAATGCTCGATTCCACACGGAAATTAAATCCAAACGGAAAGATCCTTCTCGTAGTCGAATCCCTTCACTCGATGGATGGGGACTTTGCCCCACTGGAGGAGATCATCCGCCTCAAAACAGAAGCGGGAGCTTGGCTACTGCTGGATGAAGCTCACGCGGGGGGAATCTGCGGTCCAGATGGGTCAGGACGAGCCTCAGAACTTGGACTAACCTCCACAATCGATTTACAAATGGGCACGCTGGGAAAAGCCCTTGGCTCCGCTGGCGGATTTATTGCGGGCCAAGCCAAGATTATCGATCACCTTCTCAATGAGGCCAGAACCTTTCTTTTCGGCACCGCTCTGCCCCCAGCTTCCGCTCGTGCTGCTCTTACTGCCCTGTCGATCATCCGATCCACAGAGGGTGAGCACCTGCGTCATACGCTGCAAAAGAACATCACTCTTTTCCGCTCTGAATCCACCTCCAGTCAGCTCGGTCCGATTCATCCCATTCTTTGCACAACAAACTCGGCCGCTGCTAAGGCTTCACAGATTCTAAAAGACCTAGGCTTAGAGGTTCCTGCAATCCGCGCACCTACGGTGCCTACCGGGACGGCTCGACTCCGGATCAGCCTATCGGCTCGTCACTCTGAGTCGGAAATTCGAATCCTTGGCCAATCTATTAAAGCACTTCCAAAATTGTGACCCCTACAGAAATTGCACAGATCGACCAGCAACACCTCTGGCATCCTTTTACGCCAAATTCACTTTGGCTGGATCCTGACCATCCACCCATTTCCATTGCATCAGGTGAAGGGGCTTGGCTTATTGCAAGCGACGGCAGGCGGTACCTAGATGGAAACTCATCGATCTGGACAAATCTCCATGGGCACGCCCATCCCAAGATCAATCAAGCTATAAAGTCTCAACTCGACCGCATCGCGCACTCCTCATTTCTCGGACTGACTCATGAGCCCGCTGTCCAACTTGCCCAGCAGCTCCTTCGATACACCCGACTTTCCTCCGAATCTCCAAACCTAAATCGCGTTTTTTTCTCGGATGATGGTTCAACCGCGATCGAGGCAGGCCTCAAAATGATTCTTCAATCCTTCGCACAAAATGGTCAAGGTCAGCGCACTCAGTTCATCTCTCCTGAAGGCGCTTATCACGGCGATACAGTCGGCGCGATGAGTCTCAGCCACAGCCCTACGTTTCATCACCACTTTCAACCCGTCCTTTTCCCGACCCAGAAAGTTATGACTCCTGCCTGCTATCGGTGTCCTTTCAATCGTGCCAAGCCCGAACAAGCAGACGCCCGCTCATACAGGAAGTGTAATTTCGAATGCGCATCTTTGGCCGAGGAGGCAATCGAACAGGCAGGAGATCGATTAGCAGCTTGGGTATTAGAGCCTCGTGTTCAAGGGGCCGCAGGAATGATCATGCACCCTCACGGTTACGCAAAACGCACGTCAATATCAGCACGTAAGGTTGGTGCAAAAGTATTTTTTGATGAGGTACTCACCGCCTTTGGCCGGACTGGAACTTCACTAGCCTCCCATGCGGAGGAAGTAGTGCCTGATGTGCTGGCCTTGGCGAAGGGCCTGACTGGTGGCTACCTACCCCTTGCTGCGACGCTAACTACAGAGGAGATCTTTCAGTCGTTTAGTGGCGATATAAATCGAACTTTCTTCCATGGTCACAGCTATACCGCAAACCCACTGGGTTGCTCGGCCGCCTCTGCCAGCTTGAACCTTTTGGAATCCTCTGAAGAAATAATGAAACGGGAGAGGCTAGTTCAGAATCTTTCTACACTCTCTTCAACCTTCTGGAAGCATCCCTATGTGGGTGATGTTCGCCAAGAGGGTGCTATTCTTGCCATCGAACTGATCGCGGATCGAGCAACTCGAACTCCTTTCCAAGCCGAGAAAAGAGTCGGCGCCAAGATCTGCCATACCGCTAGAAGATTTGGGCTTATCACCCGCCCCATTCGTGATGTTCTTGTCCTTATGCCCCCCTACTGCACCCGCCCTGAGGAATTAGAGAAGATGGTTCACGCTCTTTATCAAGCCATCACACAAGAACTCGGCTCATGAAGGGCATCTTTATAACAGGAACTGACACGGGAGTTGGTAAGACCTACTTCACTTCACTCCTTACCCGAGCACTTCGCAAAAGATCGGTTCCTGCGATTCCCCTTAAACCCATCTCAGCGGGTGACCGGACTGATTCAATCCTCCTTTCGGAGTCTACGGGAGGTGAAATTTCCCCAATCGAAATCAATCCAGTACACTTTTCTGCTCCGCTCTCCCCCTACGCCGCCAGCATGGTAGAGGGTCGCCCGTTTCCTTGGGGAATCCTGCGTGAGCGAATGGAAAAACTGGCTCAGAACTATCAAGGGCCGTTTCTGGTAGAGGGAGCGGGCGGATGGCGTGTTCCTTTGGACTCCAGCCTGGGAATTCGGGAGTGGGCTCAAGAGTTATCTCTTCCTGTTGTCGTGGTGGCTCGAAATTCTTTGGGCACCCTAAACCACACCCTTTTAACAGTTGATTCGATACGCCAATCCAACCTTACCCTTCTCGGTATAGTTCTTAACGACACGACCCCAAAACCAGATGATTCCTCAATCACAAATCCAGCACTTTTAGAACAACTGACGCGGCTCCCCGTGT
Source organism: Methylacidiphilales bacterium (assembly GCA_040397425.1). Classification (GTDB taxonomy): domain Bacteria; phylum Verrucomicrobiota; class Verrucomicrobiia; order Methylacidiphilales; family Verrucolacustridaceae; genus Verrucolacustris. Next base: position 13,434 of record JBBAWA010000020.1, on the reverse strand, counting down.
TTTCTCTGCCCTACCAGTCCACACAACTTCCCACACTCCCAGCTTGGTTAACCCCACTCTAACGCGCAACTGACCAGCGCGGATCAGCATCCGCGTCCCAGTCTGAGGATTGACCGTCCAAAACGCGCCGAGCTACGACTGCTGCAATCATGGACGCATTATCAGTATTCCATCCCCGCGTGGCGCACTGAAAATCACATCCCCTCTGCTCCGCCATTTCTTTTAATGCCTCAAGCACCCCTTGATTGGCACTCACTCCACCACTAACTGTGAAAGTGCGTATTCCCGTTTGATCTAAAGCTTTCGCAGATCGATCCACCAAAGACTCTATAATGGCCGCTTGCACCTCGGCACAAAAGTCGGAACGCGCATCTCCCACGACCGCAAGTCTTGGATTCTTCTCGAGAAGCAACCGAGCTGCATTTTTCAAGCCACTGAAACTAAAATCACAACTTTCTGCTCCTTTCATCGGCCGGGGAAGCGACACCCGCCCCTTCACACCCCCCCGCCCCTCTTTCTCTAGAGCCGCTCCCCCTGGATATCCAAGGCCAACCATTCGAGCAAGTTTGTCAAAAGCCTCACCTGCAGCATCGTCTCGCGTCGTCCCCAAGATTCTTCTTTTGTCCGGTCCTGTGGCTTCTACCAGCAAGGTATGCCCGCCACTCACAATCAACGCCACGTGAGGATATTTTGGCCATTTTCCTTGGGAGACAAATGGACTGTAAAGGTGACCCTCCAGATGATTGATGGCGTGAAAGGAGGTCTTTTGAGCCCATGCAAATGCCTTTCCAAAAGACAGACCCACAAGAAGAGCAGGTGCTAAACCAGGACCCGCAGTTGCCCCGACTCCGTCTATCTTTCCCTCCCCAGACCTACTCTTCGCCTCGTCGAGCAGTTTGGGCAAAAGCTCAAGATGCTGACGAACGGTCAACTCGGGAACAATCCCTCCCAGTTCTGCATGTTCTTGGGGGCGGGTCGCTAAAGCCTCACCCAAGAGCCGACAGCCCTGTTCATCCGCTTCAACGACAGCCACGGCTGTCTCATCACAGGAAGTCTCGATGCCAAGGGTGCGGAGGGCCACGGGACTAGGAGGAACGGTCGGGCGCTAGTCGTCGTTTGACGACTTTCCATCCCCGCAAAAGATCAATCGCACGGTCCAGCGGTTCATCATTTACTTCAGCCTCTGGATCTTGGTTTTTTTTCAGCCCTGGACTCCGTTTTTGAAAGATCGCCTCCTCCTCCCCTCGAGTAAGGCGCGCGATTACATCCGGCTCAATTCCTACGCCATGAATTTTTTTTCGGGATGGAGTCGTATAGTGGGCAGTTGTTAGACGAACTCCCACATCGGGAATAACACTGGGATCCACGCGTTGCACGGTTTGGACCGATCCTTTTCCAAAAGTAGTTTCCCCCACAATCACCGCCAGACCAAGATCCTGCAGGGCTCCCGCGACGATTTCCGCTGCACTTGCCGTGTTTCCATTCACCAAAATAACCGTTGGCCACCGGATCCGGAGGTTCACATTACGAGAAAGATACTTTTGTTGAGTCGACCCCGCCTTGCGCCCCTCTGTAGCCACAACCAGCGTTCCCCCGGGCACAAATCGACTGACAACTTCCACGGCAGCATCCACTAATCCACCAGGGTTGTCTCGTAGATCGAGCACTAGGGCCGCGGCACCCTCCTTTCCCAGTTGGGCTATGGCCGCATCAAACTCTTTGGCAGTTTTTTCACCAAACTGGGTTATGCGCACATACCCAATCTTTTCCCCTTGGCTGACCGAAGAGGAAATCATTTTAGTCTCCTGCAGGGTAGGCACTTGAATCATCTCTCGAACCACGGAAAGCTCGAAAGTCTTTTGTTCACTAGGACGATAGATAGAAAGTTGAACCGGAACACCTGGCCGACCGCGGAGCAATCGAATAGCCTCTCCCAAGCTCAGTTTTTGTGTTCCTTTACCCTCAATTTTCACAATCCGATCCCCAGGAAGAAGGCCCGCTCGAAACCCAGGTCCACCCTCAATCGGCACATTGACCGTAAGTTGGTTTTCCACCATTCCCACCGAAATTCCCAAACCGCCGAACTGCCCCTCTGTCTCAGTACGAATCATTTTATAGTGTTCTGGATCCAAAAACTGGCTGTGCGGATCCAACGAGGTCAGTAATCCTCGTAACGCCGCATAGGTCATTTTGTCGTAGTCGGTCTTTTCGATCTCCAAGTACTCATCCCGAATCATCTCCACGACACTGGCAAATAGCAGAGCACTTCGATATCTACCCTCCTCACTGGACGGAGCAGCATTCGTTTGAGTCAACTCAACCGCGTTGCAGGATAATAAAAACCCCCAGAGCATCCCCCAAATACAGAGATAAATCCTCATTCCTTAGGAGGGGAGTCCAAATGATTTTTGAACCACTGGATTGTTTCTCGCAAGCCATCCTCCAATGAAACTTTAGGTTCCCAACCCAGAATTGTTCGAGCACGGGTGATATCGGGTTGGCGCTGCTTAGGGTCATCCACAGGAAGTGGGTTTTTTACAATTGTACTTTTTGTTCCCGTGATCCGTCGGATTCGCTCCGCAAACTCTAGGATCGTCAGTTCGAGAGGATTACCAATATTCACGGGTTCATGAAAGTTCGATTGGGAGAGACGGTAGATTCCATCAATTAGATCGCTTACAAAACAGAAGCTTCGCGTCTGCTTACCCTCACCGAACACGGTCATTGGTTCTCCTCTCAATGCCTGACCGACGAAAGCTGGCACCACCCGCCCATCCCGCAAACGCATTCGAGGTCCGTAGGTGTTGAAGATTCGAACAATCTTTGTGTTCACCTTATGGAATCGGTAGTACGCCATGGTCATCGCCTCGGCAAAGCGTTTCGCCTCGTCATAGACCCCACGAGGTCCGATCGGATTTACGTTACCCCAATAGTCCTCTTTTTGCGGATGTACGAGTGGATCCCCATAACATTCGCTGGTCGAAGCAAGCAGGAAGGTCGCCCCTTTTGCCTTGGCCAAGCCCAATGCGTTGTGGGTGCCGAGGGAACCCACCTTTAGGGTTTGGATTGGCAGCTCAAGATAGTCGATCGGACTTGCGGGCGAAGCAAAATGAAAGACATAATCTACCGGCCCCTCCACCGCAATAAACTTGGTCACATCATGCCGAAGAAAACGAAATCTTTTTTCACTTCGTAAATGGTCAAGATTCCTTTCGTTTCCCGTAAGCAGATTGTCCACGGCGAGAACTTCATGGCCTTCTTTGAGAAGGCGATCAACGAGATGGGAGCCGAGGAACCCCGCCCCCCCAGTAACAACGCTTATTGGCATATACTTGAGCTAGTAACTAAATGCCCCAAAGGCAAGCCAACGGACTCGCCCCTTGCGCATGAATTAGGCAAGGTATGGGGATGAAGTCGAGTTCCACCCCAGTCGGTCAGGCTTTCGGTAATTACCAGTTGGAGAGAGAATTGGGGCAAGGGGGAATGGGCACGGTTTACCTAGCCAAGGATAGTGGATTAAATCGACACGTTGCCTTGAAGATTTTACGCTCCGATTTAGGAGAAGATCCATCGTTCGCTACAAAGTTTCTTGAGGAGGTTGAGGTTACCGCGTCTCTTGCCCACCCTAATATTATCCGCGTCTTCACCTTGGGCGAACAGGATGGACGTCTTTACCTCGTGATGGAGCATTTGGATCAGCCCAACTTAGAGGATTCGATGCAGACGAGGGGAAAAATCCCTGAAAAGGAGGTTCTTGAAATCGGCATTGGAATCGCCTCTGCCCTGCAATTTGCACATGAAGAAACTGGCTTAATTCACCGCGACATCAAACCTGGCAATATCCTTTTTGGACGGGGAAATATTCCTAAATTAGCCGACTTTGGGCTAGCCGCTGGGGCTCGCTCTGCCCTTGGTCAACAGGATGAAATCTGGGGCACACCCTACTATGTCTCGCCAGAACGACTTCTTCGCGAACCCGAGGATATCCGTAGCGATATCTACTCCCTAGGAGCCACCCTCTATCACGCCTTGGCGGGGAGACCTCCCTTCGAGGCCGAAACAGCTGAAGAGGTTGCACGGAGACATATCTCGGATCGGCCACCCCCTTTACGCAGCTTCTGCCCTGAAGCTCAGGAACAAACGGTACTTACACTAGATAAATGTTTGGCAAAAAAGACGGATACACGTTGGACAGGCTACACAGAAGTGATCAATCAACTCGCTGACGCTTTGCGTCGCGTCGAGTCAAAATAAATTTACTGTATGCTGATTGTAGCACCGGTCGCGTTGCTGCTTGCGCCACTAATAGTCACAAACCCCGCAGCTGAACCACCTGTGCCTGGCTTGATAAACTCAGCAGAGTTACCAACACGGTACACCACAATTCCCTTTGATTTCCATCCAACAGCAGAAGCTGCAATAGAAACATTTGAGAAGGTATTTCCACTGCCAAAGTTTTTTGAAATAAAAAGAGGAAGGTTGCCATCATCCGAGGTGGTCAGTGGACTATTATATCCCCAAGCAATGTTGTTAACTGCAATATTGTTGGTCGCTAAGGCCGCCGTGTAACCGTTCCCAGCCAATATTTTCGTGCTGTTAAGAAGACCAAGACTTACAAGATTAGTGAAATATACTCTTGAAGACATCGAATTGGTGTTAGTCCCGTTATAATTACCATCGTTATCATTAGCATAGCTAAAGGCAATCATGCCGCATTGACGAATATTTGAGACGTCGACCTGCTGTTTCGCTTTGTCCAAACCGCCTTGAATTGCGGGAACCGCCAACCCTGCCAAGAGGCCAATGATGCTGATAACCACCAAAAGTTCGACTAGAGTAAATGAGTTTGCTTTTAATTTTTTTAGGCCGCAGATGATTTTTCGCATGGGTAAAATGTGCCCCACGCTGCACACTCTGTCAAACTACCATGAGCACCGCCGCACTACAGGAACTCCTTTCGATCCCCATCCCACCGGATCGAATTGCCATCTCCCCAGCTCATCCCCGCGACTCCGCCCGGCTCCTTTTCCTACGCCGTGCCACAAACGAGATCACCGATCTCACGATTCGTGACCTCCCCTCCCTCCTTTCCCCCACTGACCTTCTCGTACTCAATAACTCCAAAGTCATCCCCGCCCGACTTATCTGCTCCCAAAACCGCACCGAACTCCTCCTTCTCGAAGAAACGAGCCCCGGTTGGTGGACCGCCCTCGGCACCCCCTCCAAACGACTTCAGCCAGGTACCATCCTTTCGCCCGACCCCATCCCAGGTCTTACCCCCACCAGCCCTACCCCCCAACTTCGCGTTGAAAAATCTATCCCTGGCGGGCAAATCATTCTCCACGTACTAGGTAATTCCCTCAACCTAGATCAGTACGGCCTACCTCCTCTCCCGCCCTATATCCTCAAATCCCGAAAAGCCCACGGACAACCCGACTTCCAAACCACCGACCCTATCGACTACCAAACCACCTACGCCCAATCCCCGGGCTCCGTCGCCGCTCCAACAGCCGGCCTCCACTTTACACCCGAACTCCTCGCTCAATTTCCCCACGCCTTTATCACTCTCCACGTAGGTCTCGGAACTTTTCGCCCCATCAAAACTCAGGACTTTCGTGATCACCCCATGCACACGGAACACTATGAGATTCCATCTGGATTCGCCGAAAAAGCCGCTGCCGCCAAAAAACTTATTGCCGTAGGCACCACCTCCGCCCGTGTCCTCGAATCTGCCCCCTCCCTCGATCCCCATCAGGGTACCACCTCGGCATTTATCTATCCCCCCTACGAATTTAAACGCGTGGGCGGTCTGCTCACTAACTTCCACCTCGCCCACTCGACTCTTCTTCTCCTTGTTGCAGCGTTCGCTGGCCCAGAACTCACCCTCCGCGCCTATCAACACGCCCTTGAAAAAAAGTACCGATTCTTCAGCTTTGGCGATGCCATGCTGATTCTTTAAATTCCCCCTACGGCTGTTTTGCCTCAGCCTTTTTCGAGGGATCCTCTACCTCCACCAGTTCAATTGTAAAAACCAACGTCTCGTTCGCTCCAATATTGCCAGCTCCCGTTCCCTTCGCTCCGTACCCAAGTTGAGAGGGAATCACCACCTCCCACTTGTCTCCTTCCCGCATTCTCGGCAACACCTCCTGCCAACCGGGAACAGTCCGATCCACCCGCAATCGCGCCGGCTCTCCCTCCTTCGATTTATCAAAAACCCTTCCGTCCACATGCTTGCCAGCATAATTTACTTTGATCCAATCACTCAACTTAGGCGTCTTTCCTTTTCCCGACGCCTCCACCTTGTACATCACCCCACACTTCAGCTCCTGTACACCCTCCTGCTGTTTAAACTCCTCCCGAAACATCGCCCCTAACGTAATATTTTTTCTCGCTCCCGTTTCCGCCTGAAGATTAGGCCCTTCATTTACCACCTCCTCCTTGGGCGGCTCCTCCTCAGCCACGCCCACGCATACAAGGCCAACACCAATCAGCCACGCCCACGCTGGCACAAATTTCATTTGGTTACTCTACCCACCCCATGCTCACTCTGCCAACTTCTCCTGCCGAACTTCGTCTTCTTTAAAACTGCCCGCGTAACGCAATCTGAAAATACGGCGCCATCGTACTGTTCACGTTATTATTGATTCTTGGAAAATCGAACGTCCTCCAAACCATTGCGCCCCCCTCTGCCTGCAACGAAAGACCAGGAGAAACCTCATACGCAATTCCTCCTCCCACCCGAGCTTCAAAATAGTTCACCAACGCCCCCGCCAAACTCCGGTTCCCCAACACCTCCGGATTACTATCCGCTAATCGGGCGTTCAAATTTAAAATATCCCCACCGACAAAAAGTCGGATGTCCTCGGTGGGACTCCAGTCGATCGTCGGCTTGGGGGCGCTCCCGTTCAACAGCCAATCCTTGGCAAATCTCCAGCGGATTCCGGGCACGGGAATTACAGGAAAGAACTGAAAGGCATCCACCCGAACCGCAATAAACCACTGAAAATCTTCATTCACGATGTTCGTGAACGCTGCCACACCCGGCATGTTTACCTGATGCCAACCAATACTTTGAAGCGTTCCATAAACTCCCGGTTCCAGCTGAATTCGCATGAGCCATTCGCTCGCCTCGTCCAACTGCACATCCACACCAAAAATTGCATTCAACCCCTGCAGATTTTGGGGGAGGGGAATATTCGATCCGCTGTACCCAAAGGAAAAAGTCTGCCAATCGCCCCCCACAATCCCCACCAACCCATCCGTAATTTTTCGACTCGCCAACACCCCCACCTCTGCCGACTGCTCTGTCACCGTTCCTAACCCCTGCTTCAAACTCGCCGAGGCCACATAACCGTAATCTGCCCCCACTTCAAAATCCCAATCCTCTGTTGCCTGACTCTTCGCCGGCCCAAATGCCTGCCTTCCTGGAGACAACCGTACCGGCGCCAGCGGATCCTCAATCTCCCCCTCAGGCGTAAGAGGCCCAGGTCCAGGCTCTTGGGCCTGAACAAAAGCTGAATTAAATAGCCCTAAAGCTATAATAAACAGCACTTTAAAATAAAAATCCCCCTTCATGATTAAGGAGTTAATATAGATTTACTTGTAAAATCCAAGAGAAAATTAAGACAGGAGACTGACTAGGGATTGATCTGTCTCTTGATCTCTTCGCAAGCCCCCCGCACCTCCCGCATAAACATCCCCTCTGCCACCATCCTGGCTGTCGCTTGCGCCAACTGGCTCGGATCGGTTTGCACTACATCCATCCGACAAACCAGCGACCGCCCCTCCGAATACGGCCAAACCCCGTAAAAACTGATCGATCCAAAATAGCCGCTGGAAACATAATAGTTCATATCCGCCACTTCCCACCTCCCCCCAATGCCGGACCGCGCCACCCCGCATCCTAAAGCCACCGTTGGTGTTTTATCCACCTCCATCAGCTGCCAGTAATCATTCACCTCAATTTTTTCTTTCTCGTCCCTCCCCCCATAAGCCAAAGCGGTTAACAACCGCCGAAACTCATCCCGAACAGGGCCATTTTCTTTTAAAACTTCCCGCAACTCCGCATCAAAATCCACCTCAGCTTCCGACCCCGAGGGCACCCCGATCGTTTCTTTCCAACCTCCTCGGTGGAAGGTCTGGACAAGCTTCATCAAAACCGCAACCCAACCGGACGCCTTTTCCTGCGTGATCTGCCCAATTTGTTCCGGATGCAAATGGAGTTTTCCCTCTTTCTGATCTTGGACTTGGAGCATCGTGTCAAAAGGCAGCCCCCCCAAAGCCTCTCGGAATCGGCTCCAATCAGAATCCACAGAGGGTCGGGATATTTTCTGAAACATCTTAACCGCTCCGGAACCTTTCCACGGGAGCGTTTTTCCCCCAGTCGGATCAAAGAGAAAAATTGATTTCGCAACCTTCTCCGGCTGCCCAGATGCTAGAAAAAATACCTTCGCCCCCAAAAAACCCGGCCTCCCTCCCGCAATCAGCCACTTCTGTCCGACAATCTGCCCCTTCTCCATCTCGTCGATTGGCACCTCAAATCCCATTTTCGCAAGATCCTCTTTCCACCCCCCAACTTTTATCTCCTGTACGCCCACCTTTTCCTCCGTCCCATTGCGTAACGGAATCTCCACTGCCCACAATCCCCCCATCCCCATCCATCCACAAAGGAAAGCCCAGCATCTAGCATTGACTCGAAAACCTTTTCGCATAAGGTTTTCTTCTTATGGCTCGGCAGACAAAAAGCAAGATCATCACAGGAAATCGGCTCCACGAAAAAGACACCGGTTCTTCTGATGTCCAAGTCGCTCTCCTCACAGAACGTATTAACCATCTATCCACTCACCTCGAAAACTCCGTAAAAGACTTCGCATCCCGTCGTGGCCTTCTTTCTATGGTCAGCCGTCGTCGTCGTCTTCTGGACTACCTCCACCGTACGGAGCCCAAACGGTATCGCACTCTTCTAGAAAAACTGAAACTGAGGAAATAAACCCAACCCAGAACCACCCAGCAAGTCCTTCCAAGCGGGAACTCTCTGAACGGCCCGAGCTGAGCAGATGACACCACGCAGGCTCCCTGGCCTCCGCTGTGTCCTCTGAAAGCCACCCGAGCTGATCCTTGGCTTCCTAACCTCCCCCAATCCTTCCTCGATCTGGGCTGTGCTTTGTTGCGACCCACAGAACCCATCCAACTATGAGCTCCAACCACAAAACCCTTACAGCCCGCTTGGGCGACCGCGACCTCCACATCGAAACCGGCAAACTCGCCAAACTCGCCGACGGCGCTGCCCTCGTCACCATGGGCGAAACAGTCATCATTGTAACCGCAGTCTCCGCCACGAAAGTCAAAGACGGCCAAGACTTCTTCCCTCTCACCGTTGAATATAAGGAAAAAGCCGCCGCTGTAGGTCGCATCCCCGGAAGTTACTTCCGTCGGGAAGGTCGCCCGACCGAAAAAGAGATTCTCACCTGCAGGATGATTGATCGCCCCCTTCGCCCCCTCTTTCCGAAAGGCTATTTTTACGACACTCAAGTCATCGCCATCCTTCTTAGCGCCGACGGCCAAAACGATCCCGACATCCTTGCCCTCAACGGCGCCTCCGCCGCCCTCATGGTCTCCGACATTCCTTGGGCTGGACCCATCGCCGCCGTTCGCGTTGCTCGCGTTGCGGGGAAATTTATCGCGAATCCCACCCATAACGAGAATGCCGAGAGCGATCTCGATCTCGTTTACGTTGGCACGGAACACGAATCTCTCATGATCGAAGGCAGCGCCAAAGAACTACCCGAAGCTGAATTCAAGGCCGCCCTCGAATTCGCTCAACAGGCCATCCAACCCATTATCAAAGTTCAAAAAGAACTTGCTGCGTCCCACGGAAAAAAGAAACGCCAGGCTCCCCTCCTCCTCGTGAAAGAAGAACTCCTCGAAGTTGCCTACAGCGTGGCGGGATCTCGGATCGAAGCCGCCATTTATCAGCCCTCGAAAGTCGATCGCTACAAAGCCGTCGAAACTCTGAAGGACGAGGTCAAAGCCAAGGTTTTGGAAAAATTCCCAACAGCCACTCCTTTCGAAATCTCCCAAGCATTCGACTATCTCCAGAAAAAAGCGTTCCGCACCAGCATTCTGGACAAAAACAAACGCTGCGACGGACGCCCCGCCGACCAGGTACGCAATCTCACGGGCGAAGTAGGTATTCTTCCCCGCTCCCACGGTTCCTCCCTCTTCGCACGAGGCGAGACCCAAGCCATCTGCTTGGCTACCCTCGGACCGTTAGACGAGGCCCAGCAGATCGACGCCTACACGGGCGGATCCGACAGCAAACGCTTCATCCTTCACTACAACTTTCCTCCTTTCTCCGTAGGCGAAACGGGCCGCTTCGGCGGTCAAAGCCGTCGTGAGATCGGGCACGGGGCTCTCGCTGAACGTTCCATTGAGCCCGTCATCCCATCTGGATCCGAATTCGGTTACGCAATACGCGTCTCCTCAGAAATCATGGAATCCAATGGCTCTACCTCTATGGCATCCGTTTGTGGAGGCACCCTCGCCCTTCTAGATGCAGGCGTTCCTCTAAAAGCGCCCGTTGCAGGCATTAGCGTAGGACTCGTCACCGAATTCGACGCCGCAGGCACGAAAATGCTCCGCCACCAAATGCTCACCGACATCATCGGAAGCGAAGATCACTTCGGCGACATGGACTTTAAATTGTGCGGCACGGCAAAGGGTGTGACCGGCTTCCAACTGGACCTCAAACTCCCGGGCCTTCCCCTTGCCATGTTGAAGGATGCCATCGACCGCGCCACCAAGGCTCGTCACGACATCCTCAAATTCATGAGCACCATCTTGCCCGCTCACCGTTCGAAACTCTCCCAATACGCACCGCAGATCGAAATGCTCAAAATCCCGCAGGATAAAATTGGGCTTCTGATCGGACCGGGCGGGAAAACGATCAAAGGCATTTGTGCCGAAACGGGTGCTGAGGTGAATGTTGAGGACGATGGTACCGTCCGCATCTACGCCAATACTGGCCCTGCCATGGCTCGTGCAAAGGAACTCATCTCAGGTCTGACTGGGGATATTGAAGTCGGCAAGACCTACAAAGGCCGAGTCGTCTCCCTCAAGGATTTCGGTGCTTTTGTCGAAATCTTCCCAGGCCGTGACGGCTTGGTTCATATCTCCGAACTCGCCGAAGGCCGGGTCGAACGTGTTGACGACGCCGTCAAGATGGGCGACTTGATCGAAGTGAAATGTATCGGAGTCGATGATAAGGGACGGGTTAAACTTTCCCGAAAAGCTGTTCTTCGCGAGGCAGCAGGTACAAACGGCGCACCCGGCCGTAACTAAGAGCAAAAGGACAATCCCATGGCCATCTCCGTAGGAACAAAAGCACCCGACTTCACCCTGAAGACCAAACGGGGCGAAGACCTCAAGGACATCAAACTTTCCGACAACTTCGGCAAGAAAAAGACTGTCCTCCTGTTCTTCCCTCTGGCCTTCACTGGCGTCTGCACGAAGGAAATGTGCGATGTTTCCGCCGGCATATCTGGCTACGAAAAGCTGGATGCTGCCGTTTACGGGATCAGCGTCGACTCCCCCTTCGCACAAGAAGCCTGGGCCGAGAAAGAGAAGATCTCTCTCCCCCTTCTCAGTGATCTCAACAAGGAAGTCAGCAAAGCCTACGGCACTCTCCTCCCCGACCTGATCGGGTTGGGCTCCGTCAGCGCCCGCGCTGCCTTCGTAATCGATAAAAACGGGGTCATCAAATACTCCGAACAGACCCCTACGCCGTTAGAACTTCCCGACTTCAAAAAGATCCAGTCTGCCCTCTCGGCTTGTTAAGTATCTTTTAGGATGGATGGCCACGGGTGGCCTAAGGTTCGTGTCCTATCTTGACCTAGAGAATGTCCGTGGGATGGTAAGTTTATGAAAAAGATCTTCCTCACTACCTCTCTTGCATTGTCTCTTGTTCTCTCTGCACATTCAGAAGTTGAGATTGGCGAGTCGGCTCCCGATTTCACATTAAAGGACTCCAAGGATAACCCTCAAAAACTATCTGCTTTTGCAGGGAAATTCGTTGTATTGGAGTGGCTCAATCCAGATTGTCCCTTCGTAAAAAAACAGTACTCGGGCGGGAATATGCAGAAACTTCAGAAAGAGTATACCGCCAAGGGCGTGGTCTGGCTCTCGATCATCTCCTCCGCACCAGGCAAACAGGGTCACCGAACTGGCCCTCAGGCTGATGCCGATACAAAGGATAAAAATGCCGTACCCACTGCAGTCCTACTCGACCCCTCGGGCAGCGTGGGCCAACAGTTCGGTGCAAAAACAACACCCCAGATATTTATCATCAATCCTGAGGGTAAAATGATTTATATGGGCGCAATTGATAGCATCCGATCTGCAAATCCAGAGGATTGCAGCAAAGCAGAAAATTATGTTCGGCAAGCTCTCGACGCTGCCCTTGCGGGCAAACCCGTTCCAAATCCTGAAACAAAGCCCTACGGCTGCAGTGTTAAATATTAAAAGCTCGAACTGATTCCAAAAGACTAACGAAACCCCAGCCTCCGGATTTTTACACCCAACTTTTCCGAAAGCCTCTCTTTCAACCCCATCCTTCTTCCAATCTCGTGCCTTCTCGTTGAACTCATACATCGAATGTAAGCTGCGCCCTTAAATCGATCTACATACTCCAACATCGACTCCTGCGCCGTCTCTTCTCCCGCCACAGCCGCCCACATCTCCTGAAGTCGCACCTCGCCTCCCCGCGCGCGATTCTCCACTTTCTCCACGACCTCAGCCAGTAACCGCCTGCGTGTTCCAGCGGCTTTCGCTCTCAAATCAGGTTTAAAAGTTAAACCCGCTTCCCCCGCTGCCTTGCCATACAACTCCAACTCCCGTGGCGTCATTCCTCTCCCATGGGCCTGGCGAAATGCCTCGCGCAATCCTGCCGCTGTGGACTCTCTCGAAGCCAAAACATCGTAAGTTTTTTTCTCAATCTTTACCTGATCCACATCCGTCGCTCTTCTTTTTCCCAAACACTCCACCTGCACGCCGGCTCTCGTCTCTAAATATTCCGCTCGAGTTACCTTCAACCACGGACGCTCGACCGTTCCCTCTCCAATATACCGATACAGCCCAGCTTGATCTGCCGCCGATCGCCGGCGGATCGATTTCATTTCCCGACCTAACCCTAACATCCGATAAGCACCCAGCTCCTTTTTTTTGCTCTGACTATCTCCTTGGCTCCACGACAAGTTTCCCATTACCTAACTTTACCCGTCCTAAAAGCAAACCCCCCAGCAAAAACCAGACCCCGTTGATCAGAATCGCACTACGCATTCCGAATAACGCAGCCACCCCCCCAAACGCCAAAGGCCCCCCAACCCCTGCCAGCTTTCCCGCAAAACCCCATAACCCAAAACACTCCCCCTCCTTGCC